>JBBRUD010000085.1:0-19346 GCA_038248065.1 Desulfovibrionales bacterium
CCCTATATTAGCGTACGCTTACGTGTAGCTATATGGGGGGTCCGGGGGGCCATTGGCCCCCCGGCCGCCGGAGGCTCCGCTCCGCTCACCTCATTCAGTGCTTCCTTAGCCGATCTTTGCGTTGATCTTGGCCACCATGGTGTCCACGACTTTAGAAGACACGATGGCGAGGAATCCGCATACACCTGTCAAATAGATGAACGCGGCGAAGGGTTCCATCTGCGGCCGCGCCCAGTCGCTGAGGTAGGCCAGGATGGGCTGGTGCATCAGGTAGATGCTGTAGGACATGCCCGCGAAAGCCGCCACCGGCTTCCAGACGCCGAGCTTGTCCATGGTTTCCGAGAAGAAGATCAGGCAGCCGGCGCTCAAGGTCACGGCCATCCAGTATATGTGGGTCACAAAGAGCAGTGGGCCAGGAATGCCGAAACACATGGCCCAGCCAATGAGCGCCACCAGACATACGGCGGCCAGATTGCGTTTACCGGAATAGACCTCTGAGAGCGACTTGCCCTGGCCCAGCACGGGGTTGGCGGCTGGGTCTTTCCACAGGCTGGACAGGTACATGCCGATGGCGAATTCCGAGAGCCGGTAGGGCAGGTTGAAGTAAAACAGATAGTTGCCCATGGCCCACAGGGAACCCGGAAAAAGTGTGGCCATGAGTTCCAGGAAAAGCCACAAACCCCAGCACCCTCCGCACAGCCACAGAACAGCCCGTTTGGGGCCAAGCGTGGTGAACACCTTCCACAACAGCGGGTAGGCTAGGTAAAACTGTGCCAGCAGCCCCATCCACCAGTACGCGGGCACGATGTCGAAGAACACAGCCGGGTTCAGGGTATGTACAAAGGTGAGGTGCTGTAAAAAGGAACTGAGCAGGTTGGTGCCGGCCTTTCCGGCCACAATGGCCACCAGGGTCCAGAAGAACAGGCTTATGTAGTAGTTGGGGCAGATACGCAGGAAGCGGTGGCGCAGAAATGTGAAGTAGCCTGGCATGGGCCGCCCGGATGGGCCTGCGAAGGGTAGGGTGAGCACGAACCCGGTGACGATGTTGAACAGGATAACCCCCAGCCAGCCCTGGCTGAGGATGGCCCCGAAAGCGGGGCCCATGGGGTTTTCCGTGCCCGCTTTGGGTACATCGGACCAGAGGTGGTAGAGAAAGATGCCGGTCACGGCGATGACGCGCATGACCTCGATCTGCCCGAGGGTTTTACGTTTTTGGGGTGTGGCTTGGCTGGGCATGGTTCCTCACGGGGTTGCGGTGAAATCAGAATCGGCAAACCAAGTTCCACGGATATGGCTGGAGAAGCTGGGCCGATACTCCGGCTCGGAGCCTCCGGCATGGTGATAGGCGCAGAAATACTGGCCGTCGGGCAGTTGCGACCAGCCTGAATAGCCAAAATCGCCGGAGTTGGCTTGGCGGTCTTCGGCCAGTTCCAGCACGCGGGCCATGGCCCAGGCGTCGGGGTGCCCCTGGGTGTGGTCCCAGCTCCAGCTGTAGTCACGCTCGTAGCGTGGTTCAACGATGTTCAGGGCCATGGAGCGCAACCAGTACTTTCCGCCGTTGTTCTCCCGGATCGAGGCGTTGCCAACGAGGATGGCCCGTGTGTCGGCAAGCCTGGGGTCCACCGGATAGTCGCCCGCAGGCACGCCGTTCACTTCCAGCGCCACCTGGCCGGGGGTGTAGCGCAGGTGCAGCACCACGGGCGCACCGGGATTCAGCGGGATGGGAGGGAGGTCCTTTCCCGGTTCGATGCGGTCGGGAAACAGCCGCCACCACATGCCGAAGTGTAGGGCGCACGCTTTATCTTGGGCTTCCTCAATGCGCATTTCCACGCGCAGATCGGCGCAGGCCCGCTCTGGATCGGTGATGGGACGTAGGGCGTAGCGCACCGGAGCCTCGGGCCCTTCGCTGTTTTGGACCAGCAGGCCTTCTGGAGTCAGGACGGGGACGTCCTGTGCCGGGTGCAGGCCGTGGACGGCGAAATCCTGGTCGAGCTCTTCCAGGCTGCCCAGCCAGGCTGCGGTGCCGCCGCTTGGCGCCACGTTGCGGTAGGTAACCAGGAGCTTTCCTCCGGCGGTCACTCCCAGGCAGGGGCGATGGCCGATGAGAGGCGTGGGGTGGGGCAGGTCCCAGGTGGACCCATTGTCTTCGCTCAGACAGAAATACATGGGTTCGTACACGAAGGAGTTTTCGCGTAGCAGGGCTATAAGACGGTCGTCGGGCAGCCGGGTGATGGAGGCCTCACAGAGCACGAGATGGGGGTCGCAGGCAACCACGCTGTAGTTCTGCCAACTGGAGCCTTCATTGGTTGAGGCCATGCTCAACTGCTGCGAAGGGGCCTGGCGGATCTTGGGGTTTGCTTGCGAACCGTGGTGCACATGGCCCGTGCTCAGCCAGAGGTTTGGGCGCAGGGGGATGATACGGTCCGGGATGGGCAGCACGCCGGTGACTGGCTGGCGCAGGAAGGTGCAGCCGTCGTCCATGCTCCAGTAGAGGCTTTGGGAGGCGTCGTCGATGGCCACGATGCGCCCGTCGTCAAGCTGGGTCAACCTGGGACAATGGCCGGTGCCGAGAGAGAGGAACCGGGGCGGACTCCAGGTGCGGCCCTGGTCGTCGCTGTGGGCCGCCAGCAGGGCGCTGCGCGTGGCAACATGCTGGTCTGCCTGGCGGTAGACGCACAACAGTCGGCCTGTGGTTGTTGCCAGAACATCGGGAAAGCACAGGTAATGTCCGGGGCGTTTGTCGATGACGACGTGTCGTGCCTGAATGTGGGACAAGCTGGGCATGGCGTGCTCCTTAGCCTCGGCTCTACCCTCTATATCGCCGGAAAGTCAAAGCTTTCGATTCTCGTCTTTGACGGGAAAACGCAGGATGAAGGTTGTTCCGCCATTGCTTTCCGCCGATATGGATCCGCCCAACTGCCGAGTGAGGTGTGATACCAGTTGCAGGCCCAGGGTCTCGCCGTCGTCAAGATTGATGCCGAGGGGGAGGCCTTTGCCGTTGTCGCGGATGGTGAGGGTGGCCATACCATCCTCCTGGGACAGAAGAATTTCAAGTATTCCTTCTGCATGAGGAGGGTAGGCGTGTTTCAGGCAGTTGGCGATCAGCTCGTTTACCAACAGGCCGCAGGGGATGGCAGTATCGACAGCCAGCGCCAGGGGTTGGCAATTGAGCCGCAAAGAGACGTTATGGTCGATCTGACTGTAGGATTGCATCAGGAAGGTGGCCAGATCCCGCAGGTACTCCGCAAAGTCGATGCTGGCGAGATATTTGGAGCGATACAGTTTTTCGTGCACAAGGGCCATGGTGCGTACCCGGTTCTGGCTCTCGTGCAAGGCCACTGACGACGCATGGTCTTCGGTCTTTACCGCCTGCAGCGACAACAGGCTGGAAATGATTTGCAGGTTGTTTTTTACCCGGTGGTGCACCTCTTTAAGAAGGACCTCCTTTTCAAGGAGCGAACCCTTCAGGGCTTCCTCAGCGCTGAGGCGCTCAACGATTTCCGCCTGGAGCTGCTGGTTGGCGAGTTGCAAGGACTGGGTGCGCGCCTGCACGAGCGCTTCCAGATTCTCACGGTAACGGCGATTTTCAAGCAACAGCCGAGAACGTTCAAGACACTTTATGATGGTGTGTTCCAACAACGCCAGATCTTCCACCGGTTTGGTGAGAAAATCCCAGGCGCCCAGGCGCAAGGCCTCAATGACATCCTGGATGCTGCCGGTGCCTGAAACCACGATGACCGGGACTTCAGGGTCTCGCTCTTTGATGGCCGAAAGTACTTCCAGGCCGTTCATTCCGGGCATGCGCAAATCGAGAAGGATGATGTCGAACCGACCAGGCGAAAACAGCCCCATGGCTTCCTGTCCGTTGGAGGCAATAGAAACCGTGTAGCCGGCATCAGACAGGAACGCCTGGTGTGCCTGGAGAATGAGTCGCTCGTCGTCAACACACAGGATATGGAATGAGGCTTTCGAGGCGGGAGACAAAGAGCACTCTTCGGAAGTTACAGCCATGTCCGCGTCATCTTGGGAGGGGGGCATGGCCGTGTTGCTCAAGGCTTTGCCGATGCGGCCATATGACGGGATTCGATTTCCCCGATGAACAGATACAAGCCGGGGTAGCCTACGGGTTGGCGGTCTTTTTTAAGTAGCCAGGAAGAGGGCTTGTTTTTGGCCCATTCCTCGTAGTGGCGGTCCAGCACGGCGTAGGTGTCCAGGAAACGATTGAGGTATTGTGAAATGCGCACGCACCCTTTGGAATCGGTGCGACCCAGGCGCGGCTCGCCTTTTTCCGGGTCGGTGGCGTGCATGAGCAAGCGCATTTCACTCATGGTGTTTCCGCCTTTGTATTTCTTCAGGCTTTTTTGATAACCGAAATCCCATACGCGGCTATCCTTTCCGCCCAAGCCCCGCCAGCCTTCCTGGTTGGGCGTACCTTGCGCCCGGTAGCTGAAGTTGTCCACCGTGTTTTCAAAAATGCCTACCGGGGTTATGAAATAATCTCCCCCTTTTTCCAGATTGCCGGAACTCATGAGATCCGCGCCTAGGAAATCGATAGAGTTCTGCCTTGCATCGTAGAAACCCACGAGAACTATTTGCGACGAGGGGTTGCGGTCGGCCCACACGAAATACTGGCTGGCTTCAAAGCGCAGCCCTGTGGCCTTGAGCTGGGCGCGAACGTCTTCGCGTACGGCGTCGAGGTAGGGCTTGTCCACACTGAGCAGCCGGTGGCGGCGATCGTCCATGATTTGCTGGATTTTTGGAGATTTAGCCCACATCTTTTTGGTGCGCTCCAGCCTTTCCAGAGTATGGTTGAACACCTGGGTTTGAAACAGCTGGCGCATGTGGTTGAATTCATCTTGTTCGGAAAAGGCCGGAGGGGGCAGGGCGGAGGGCGCGTTTACGGTGACGGAGGCCGTTTCCAGCTTTCCCGGTGCATCGTGCTGTTGGCCATAAGCGGCGTGCCAGGCCAATACCAAACACACCGGAAGGAACAGCCCGGCGGCAAAGGCGCTCAATCGCTGGAAGGGACGGGGATTGGTAGCTTTTTTCTTGGGGCTAGCCATGGGCAAACCCTTCTCCCAATGTTTTTTCTGTCGATACTGTATGCCCGCGCAAAAGAAAAGGGGTGCAAGACACAGCTTGCACCCCAGACATACTTCTTTATGGACCGGCTAGAACACGCGCCGGGCTCCGCTGTATTTGCGTTCCCACGTGGGGTCGTCGAGGCTGGAAATTTTTACGGTGTCGCCGGAGCTGGAGCTGTGGATGAACTTGTTGTCTTCGAGGTAGATGCCGACGTGGGTGATGCGTTTTTTACTGCCGAAGAAGACCAGGTCGCCTTTACGGAGTTGGGTTTTGGCGATGACTTTGCCTTCCTGGTATTGTTCCCTGGAGCTGCGCGGCAGGTTGACCCCGAGTTTGCTGTATACCCAGGTGGTGAAGCCGGAGCAGTCGAAGCCTGTTGCGGGCTCTACGCCGCCGGGGCGGTAGAGGGTGCCGATCTGGCTGAAGGCAAGTGCCAGCAGACGCTGGGAAGAAGCAGAACCGAACTTCTTATTCATGAAGGGGTTGTGGCTTACCAGCTTGTTGGTGGGAAGCGCACAGAACTGCCCGAGGCCGCCATCCAGCACGAAGGGGGAGGAAGGCTGGAAGGACGTTGCAAAATCGGGGGCTTCAGGGGTGACGGCGAGGGTCTGTCGGGCGTTGAACTGCTTGGAGCCGCAGGCGGCGGTCATGAGCAGGAGGGTGAGAACAAGGATGTTACGGACGGTCATCATGGGGACAATTCGGACAATGGGGGCAAGGGGTGTGGTGCGGTGCATCTCTTCCTCGTCTCCTTACAGTTGCTTGGCCTTGCAGGCGGTTTCTTAAGCGTCCAGCCCCTCCGCGTGACCGCGGTAATCTGAGATGGGCTGCGTACACGGACGCTTTTTGGGAGAGGGGTAAGCCTATTGTACGACTAAGTCCCGAAGGACGATCCTTCTTCAATGGGACGGTGCGGGCGAAGACAGCGTGTATGCCGGGAGCTTCGCTTGGGGCTGACCCTTAGGGAGAGTCTTTAGTCGTATGTGAAAAATATGTCCAGTAAATTTTCATGGTTAACCGAAGATAATTGCTAACGTGGCCGAATTATAGGAGATGTTATGCTTGCACTGGCTTAAAAAGGGTGTATGATTACAAAGGCCTGGGGTGTGACGAAGTCCCTGGGGAAATGCTCCTTTCACAGCAGGCGGTTGTTCAGAATGTCTTCAGATGTCAACAGCTCTCACAACGCCAGTGCGGTCTTTACTGTGCTTTCTCCGGGGGGGCAAGCCTGCGCCGTGCCAATCATACCCGGATTGACCCTGGCCCAGAATCTGTTTCTGGCCGGGGCCTTTTCCGGTAGGCCCCTGTGCTCCGGTTCTGGAAGTTGCGGGTTGTGCCGGGTTCGCTTTATCTCCGGCGCACCCATGCCTTTGCCGGAGGAACTCCGGCGTCTGCCGGAACGTCTGCTGACCGAGGGGGTGCGCCTTTCCTGCCTGCGCCCTGCTGCGCCCGGCGCGGTTGTGGAGGCCGTTCTCGAGGCTTCTGCATACCTCCGGGACCAACCCGGAGCCGATTTTCCGCGACAGACAGGCGAGGTGTGCCCCGAGGCGTCGCTTGGGGTGGATCTGGGTACTACCTCCATGCAATGGAGGTTTGAGCGGCCGGGATTCGCGTCATTTTTTGGACAAGGGCTCAACCCGCAAATGGGTGCCGGGGCGGACGTCATGGCTCGTCTGGCCCTTGCCCGGCATCCCCTGGGAGCCCAGCGCCTGCGCCGGGTGGTTCAGGATGCTCTGACACGTATCCTGAATGGGCTTCCCTGCCTGCCGGGCAGTATCGCCCTGGCCGGGAATCCGGCCATGACCTGCCTGGCATTAGGGCGCGACGCCTCAGGGCTTTCCCAGGCTCCCTACCGGCTGGACTGGCCCGGCGGTGAAGCGGCCCCATTGGGCGGAGGCCTTCCGGCGGCGTACATCCCGCCGCTGCTGGCCCCTTTCGTGGGCGGGGATATCAGCGCCGGGCTGGCGGCGCTGGCCTTTGCGTCCAAGCCCCCCGAGCCGCCTTATCTGCTGTGCGACATGGGCACCAACGGCGAATTCGCCCTGGCACTGCCCGGCGGTACATTCCTGGTGACCAGTGTGCCCATGGGCCCCGCCCTGGAGGGCGTGGGCATGACCGGCGGCATGCTGGCCGGGCCGGGAACTGCGGTGGCCTTTGTTCCCGCGCCTACCGGCCTTGCGCCTGTGCTCTTCAACCATGCTGCCGAACGGCCCTTGCGGGCTCACGATGTTGAAGGTACCCCGCAAAGACATGATGCGCCCGCGCACGGTATTAACGCAGTGGCTGCACCGGGCGCATCGGGTGGCGAGGGCAGCGCGTCCGCCCGCCAGCCCAAGGGCATATCGGGCACGGGCTATCTTTCGCTTTTGGCCGTTCTCAAAAATATGGGTGTCATGGACACGTCCGGCCAGTTCATTCGCGCGGCGTCCACTCCTCTAGCGGCAAGAGTTCTGGCTGGGCTGGATGATACCGGCCCGGAACCCTGCCTGACGGTTTCCGGGGTGGAGGTCTGGGCCAGGGATGTGGAAGCCCTGCTCAAGGTTAAAGCGGCTTTCACGACGGCCGTGCATCTGCTCCTGCGGAGCGCGGGTCTGGACTTCTCCGCCCTGCGCGGCGTGTACCTGGCCGGGGCGCTGGGGGAGCATGTTCGCTTGGAAGATCTTGACACGCTGGGCTTTTTGCCCCCAGGAGCCCGAAACAAAACTGCGGCTGTGGGCAACGCCTCACTCGATGGGGCCTGTCTCGCAGCCGCGCGCCCCGATGTCCGCCAGTGGCTGGCGGAGCTTCCGGCCAGGGTCCAGTTGGTGGATGTGGTGCAGGACCCCGGTTTTCAATCCTTGTATTTTCATTCCATGAGGTTCGCATATGGCTGATGAACGACACGGCGTCCTTCGACAGGCCCAGACGCTTTTCCCCCGGCTGCGGCCGGAAGCAGCCGCCGCCCTGGAGGGCTACCGCCAGGTGCTGAAGGCCGTCCATCCCCTGAAACCCCGCCACGCGCAGGAGCTTCCACTCGACATCAAGGACCTCTCCCTGGCCCTTACCGCCGAGCGCGGCCCCGGCCCGGCACCAAACTATCTGGCCCATCCGGCCAGCCTTTCGGCCTACCTCCATTACTTCCTGCCCTGGAACCTCTACCGGCTTTCCCGGCTGTTCGGCGGCCTGGATTTCAACCTCCCGGAGGGGGCCTCGGTGCTGGATATCGGGGCAGGCCCCCTCACCCTGGTCCAGGCCCTGTGGATGGCCAAGCCGGAACTGCGCGCCAGGAAGCTCCGGTTCGTCTGTCTGGACCAGACCGCCAGCGTGCTGCGCGTGGGGCGCGAGCTTTTTGAGGCCCTTGTCGCTCCGTCTGGAGAGGAAGGGCGCAACTGGACCATCGAACTGATCCACGGCCCCCTGCACAAGGCTCCTATGGAGCCCTTCACAGCCGTGTGCGCCCTGAATTCCATCAACGAGTTGGGCAAGGGCCGGGGCGAAGAGGGGCATCAGGCTCTGGACCGGCTGGCCGAATTTTTAGCAAGCCGCATGGCTCCCGGCAGCCGCACGCTGCTTGTGGAACCGGGTACGCGCCAGGGCGGCAAACTTCTTGCCAGGCTGCGCGGCATTTTTATGGAAGAGGGCGGGTTGCAGACCCTTGGCCCCTGCACCCATCAGGAACCCTGCCCCATGCTGGAGCCCAAATGGCGCTCCTGGTGTCACTTCGTGTTTTCTACTGAGGACGCGCCGGGCTGGCTGGCCAAACTCAGCAAGGATGCGGACCTGGAGAAGGACCGGGTGAGCCTGAGCTACCTGGATATGGCCGTCGGCATCCGGGAGTTTTCCGCCAAGGAGGCCCGCATAGTCTCCAGCCGGTTCAAGCTGGATCAGAGTCAGGCCTGCTATGCCTGTGCTGCGGGCGGACTGCACCTGCTGGCCTTGAAACGCTATTTGCCGGAGCTTGTCCCGGGTGCCTGGGCGGAAATCGATTGGCCCGTGCGCGGCGGCAAGGATTTCAAAACCGGAGCATGGCTCACGCCGCTTTCAGATCGGGAGGAGGCTGAAGCCCCGGCGGCTCCTGCGGCTGAGAAAACGTCTGTGCCGGTGCGCAAGTCAAAGCATCCGGCCTGGGCCAAATTGCCTTCCCAACGGCCACGGAAAGTGGCGGCTGCCAGTGGCGAGGGCGAATCCGACGACAAACACCCTGATGGTAAAAAGCGCGATCCCGGCAGGAAACCCGCTGCCAATCGCAAACGCGGCGGTGGCAGCAAGCAGGGCGCTCAACGTGAACGCCCCTCCGATGCGGGACGCGGCGACAATCGCGAACGTCCTTCCGATTCGGGCCGCAATGACGACCGTGACCGTCCCAGCGGTCGGGAGCGCCCCTCCGGTCCGGGGCGCGGCGACACCCGCGAGGGGGGCGACACTCGTCAACGTCCTTCGGGGCCGGGGAACTCCGGCAATCGTGACCGTGGCGACAGCCGTGACCGTCCTGGCAGCCGGGAGCGTCGTCCGGGCGAGCGGGGCGGGGAAACCCGCGAACGCGGTGAAGAAAGCGGGCGTGCCCAGGATAACCGGGGCGGTGAAGGCCGCGAGGGCGGTGCAGGGGGGCGTCGAGAGGGTGCTCAACGCGACGGCGGCCGGGATCGCGATCAGAGCAACCGTCGTGGCGAGGGCCGCAACCGTCCCGCAGGCAGCCGCCAGGAGGGCAGCCGGGAATCCGGTCCTTCGGGGCGTGGCAGCCAGGGCGGCAGACCCTCTTCCGGCGGGAACCGCGATTCTGAGGGGAGACGGGATTCGGGCGGCAAGCCCGGCTCCGGGCGCCCCGGGAGCGAAGGCCGGGAGCGTGATTCCGGCTCCGGTCGCGGTCGTGACGACTCTCGCCGTGATGGCGGTGGACAGGGCCGTGACGACTCTCGCCGTGATGGCGGTGGGCAAGGCCGGGGCGATTCCCGTCGGGACAGCGGTGGACAAGGCCGGGACGGCGGTGGGCAGGGCAGGGACGACTCCCGCCGGGACGGCGGACAGGGTTCCGGCAGGGGCGGCTCCGGCGGTACGCGCGGCAGCGGGACTCCTTCCGGCGGTCGCGCTCCGGGTGGCAAGCCTTCTCCTCAGGGCAGGCGCGGTTCCTCCGGCAAGCCAGGCGGTGGCGGCAAGCCAGGCGGCGGCAAACCTGGCCGTTCCTCCGGGAAACCGGGCGGCGGGAAACCGGGCAGCGGCAAATCACCCTCCAAGAGGAGCGGGCGCTGATGCAGGTGCTGGACTTGGGCCAGGTGGGTTTCGCCGCCGCACTGGAAATTCAGTTGGCCGCCGTTGAGGACGTGCTCGCCGGGAGTGAGGAACGCCTGTACCTTCTCGAGCACACTCCGGTGGTCACCTTCGGCCGCCACGGGGGGGAGGAGAACCTTCTGCTCTCCCCCGAGGGCATGCGCTCTCAGGGCATCGAGGTGGTCAAGACCAGCCGGGGCGGCAACATCACCTGCCATTTCCCCGGCCAGGTGGTTGCCTATCCCGTCATGCGCCTGGCCGGCAGGCCCGGCGGGCTGCACCGGTATTTCGACGATCTCGAACAGGTGGTTATCGACACCCTTGAGGCCTACGGCCTGCCCGGCGAACGCTCCCCGGGCCGTCCCGGCGTGTGGAGCGGCGGGCGCAAGGTGGCCAGCATCGGTATTGGCGTCAAGCGCTGGGTGAGCTATCACGGCCTGGCGCTCAACGTTTTGTCCGACCTTTCGCTGTTTCAACGCATCACCGCCTGTGGCCTGCCGGACGTGGAGATGACTTCCATGGCCCTGGAGCTGGCCCGTCGGGGCCTGGACCCGGCAGCGGCGGATATCCCTGGAGTGAAACGTGCCCTTGTCAAAGCCTTCAACACCCGCTTCCCCGCCCGCGTCCCTGGCTGATACGCCAACGGCCCAACCGTCGCTCGATACCCAGCGCCTGCCTCCCTGGCTGCGGGTCAAGCTGCCCCGCGACCGGGAGTTCAGTCAGACATCCTCCGTGGTGGCCGACCTGGGCCTGAACACCGTGTGCCGCAGCGCCCGCTGCCCCAACATCTTTGAATGTTTCGGCAAAGGGGTGGCCACCTTTATGATCCTGGGCAACGAGTGCACGCGCGGCTGCGGGTTCTGCAATATCACCGCAGGAATCCCCGCGCCGCCGGACCCGGATGAACCGGACCGCCTGGCCAGGGCCTGCGCCAAACTTGCGCTCAAACATGTGGTGGTCACCTCGGTCACCCGCGACGACCTGCCCGACGGCGGGGCCGCTCATTTCGCCGCAACCATCCGGGCCATCCGCCGGGAGATGGCCGCCACCACTCCCGCAGTCACGGTGGAAGTGCTCATCCCGGATTTCCAGGGCGACCCCTCGGCTCTGGAGGCAGTGCTTGCGGCCCGGCCCGAGGTGCTCAACCACAATCTGGAGACCGTGCCGCAGCTGTACCCCACGGTGCGCAAAGGCGCGCAGTACGCCCGCAGCCTCCAACTGTTGGAAAGGGCCACCGCATACGGCCATGGCGTACTCACCAAGAGCGGGCTCATGCTCGGACTGGGCGAGACACGGCAGCAGCTCACCAGCGTGCTGGCCGACCTGGCCCGCATCGGTTGTCAAATGGTCACCGTAGGGCAGTATCTGCGGCCGTCGCGTCGCAACCTGCCGGTGGTGCGCTACGTCCATCCCGACGAATTCGCCGAAATAGCGGCCCTGGGCGAATCTCTGGGCATCCCTGTGATGTATTGCGGCCCGCTGGTGCGCTCCAGCCACGACGCAGCCGGACTGTTGAAGTGACCGTGCCAACGCCCCTCAAAGGGCTGGCGGTTGCCGGGCAGGGGCGAATGGGGTATAACCCCGGCGGTTCATTGCCCAATGCAGGAGGTGGCTTCGTGGGTTTTCAGGAAACGGGTATCCCCGGTCTCTGGCTTTACGCCCCTAAGGTGTTCGGAGACGAGCGGGGTTTTTTTATGGAGAGCTACAATAAAAGCGTCTTTGCGGCCCAGGGGCTCGATGTCGCTTTCATCCAGGACAATCATGCCCTTTCTCGCAGCAAGGGCGTGCTCCGGGGCCTGCATTTCCAGAACCCTCCCAGAGCGCAGACCAAGCTGGTGCGCGTCACCCAGGGCGAAGTGCTCGACGTGGTGGTGGATTTGCGCGTGGGGTCGCCAACCTACGGCCAATGGAAGGGGTTCGTGCTTTCCGGGACGAATTTTCTGCAACTCCTGGTGCCCAAGGGATTTGCCCACGGTTATCTCACGCTCACCGAGAACGTGGAGTTCCTCTATAAAGTGGATGATACTTACGCCCCCGAAGCCGACAGCGGCCTGCTCTGGAACGACCCGGACCTGGGCATCGAATGGGGCGTCAGCGACCCTGTTTTATCCTCCAAGGATGCTACCCTGGGCCGGTTCCGTGATTTCGTTTCACCCTACGTCTTTGAAGGCTAGCGTACCGTACTCCAAAAGGACATCACCATGGCAACAAACGCTCAAGGCGGCCTCAAGGGCCAGTTCGCCTCCTGCCACGCCATCATCCTGGCCGGAGGGTCCGGCACCAGGCTCTGGCCCCTGTCGCGCACTCTGCTTCCCAAGCAGCTGCTGATACTCGACGGCGATCAGACCCTGCTCAAACGCACCGCCATCCGCGCCTTGGGCCTGTTCGCCCCGGAACACGTCTGGGTGGTCACCAATGAAGAACACATCTTCGAGGTGCGCGGCCAGATTCGCGAAGTGGACGCCCGGCTGGAACAGGGTGCGCTCTCCGAGCCCATAGGCAGAAATACCCTGCCTGCCATCATGCTGGCACTCGACAAGATCGTGGCCCAGGATCCCGACGCCGTAGTGGCCGTGTTCCCGTCCGACCACACCATCGCCGATCAGAACCAGTGGGAGAATGCCCTGGTTTCGGGTTTGCCACTGGCGCGCGATGGCCGCCTGGTCACCTTCGGCATCACTCCGGCCAAGCCCGAGACCGGCTACGGGTACATCCGCAAGGGCGCACCTCTGGGGCCGGACGCCTTCGCCGTGGACAGCTTTGTGGAAAAGCCCGATCTGGCCACAGCCGAGGGCTATGTGCAAAGCGGTGAATATTTTTGGAATTCCGGCATGTTCCTGTTTTCCGCCCAGAGCTTTCTTGATGCCGTGCGTGACCACCAGCCCGCCCTGTGGGCCTGGTGGGAAAACCGCGCGGATCAGCCCCTGCCCCACGGCTACCTCCATCTGCCCGACATCTCCGTGGATTACGGCGTGGTGGAGAAGATGGACCGCCAGGCCGTGGTGGAAGCCCATTTCGGCTGGGACGATCTGGGCAGCTGGGAAGCCTTGTACCGCCTGGGCCAGAAGGATTCCGGCGGCAACGTGGTGCAGGGCGACGTGCTGGCCATGGATTGCGCGGACAACCTGCTGATCTCCCGCGGAGGCAAGCTGGCCTGCGTCGGGGTGAAGGACATGATCGTCATCCAAACCCGCGACGCCACTTTGGTCTGCCCCATGGACCAGGTACAGCGGGTGAAGGACGTGGTCCAGACGCTCAAGACCCAGGGCAGCCAACTGGTGAACGCCCATGTCACGGTGCGCCGCCCCTGGGGCAGCTACACCGTGCTGGAGGAAGGCCCCTACTACAAGATCAAGCGCATCGAGGTGCCCGCCGGAGGCAAACTCTCGCTCCAGATGCACCATCATCGCTCGGAGCATTGGGTGGTCATCTCCGGCACAGCCCTGTGCACGGTGGGCGAAAAGGAAATGCTGCTCACGGAGAACCAGTCCGTGGATATCCCCAAGGCCACGGTGCACCGGCTGGCCAACCCCGGTAAGGTGGCTGTGGAGATCATCGAGATTCAGACCGGCCCCTACCTTGAAGAGGACGACATCGTCCGTTTTGACGATGTGTACGGCCGCAATCTCAATCCCTCGACGGACAAGAAGGCTTAGGCCTGCCAAGAACATGGAGCGCCGCGCGCAGCCAAGCCTGTCCAGAGGCCTGATCTGGGGGCTTGCCACTGGGCTGGTCCTTGGGATTTTGGCAGGCTGGTGGGCCTGGCCCCGGCTGGTGAACGTCCGGACCACTCAGCCGGTGCGCTTCAGCCATACCCTGCACGGTCGCCAGGACGTCGCGTGCGCGGTCTGTCATTTTACCGGGCCGGGCGGGGCGTTTTCAGGTTTCCCTTCCCTGGGAGTCTGCGCCGGGTGCCATCCTGACCCCACGGGTGGCAAAGGCGAAGACGACAAAGAAATCGACAAGCTGGTGAACACCTACGTCAAAACCGGTCGGGCCGTGCCCTGGCTGTCCAGCCAGGGCCAGCCGGCCCATGTGCGCTTCCTTCATGAACCGCATCTGCCCCTGGGCTGCCCCTCCTGCCACCCGGATATGCGCCGGGTGGATACCCCCGACATCACGCGTAATCGCATTTCCGGCTACACCTTGCAGGCCATGTCCATGGACCGCTGCCGCTCCTGCCATCAGGAACGGGGGGCTTTGGTCGATTGCCAGGCCTGTCACCGGTAGGGGAATATGGGCATGAAGCGCAGAGCATTTCTCGGCCTGACGGCCGGACTCACCGGCGGGTTGGCTCTCGGGGCCGCTGCGAGCCCGTTTCCCTGGCAGCTGGCCCGTGATCTGGCCCGCTGGAGCCAGGACCCTTCCAGCCTGCCGCCCCTGCCTCTTGGCCAACTCAAGCTCATCGACACCGTGAGCCGCCTCTGCCCCAACGGAGCGGGCATCCGGGTGCTCGCCGTCCAGGGACGACCGCTGCTGGCCCTGGGCAACCCGGAGCATCCGTTGAGCCGGGGGGCCATCACTCCTTTGGGCCTGGCGGAAGTGGCAAGCCTGCATCATCCGGCCAGAATCGCCGGGCCGTTGCGCCGGGTGGACAAGGACCGCTTCGAGCCCCTGGGCTGGAGCCAGGCCCGGGAGGTGGTGCTGGAACAGCTCCGTCAGGCCGGGCCGCGAATCACCGGTATCATCGGGGACTCCGCCGGGGTCCACGGCGCGCCGGGGACGGTGCTGGCCGGGTTTCTGGGGCGGTTGGGTTCAACTTCCGTCTACGCCATGCCCTCGGAGGGACTTTCCGCTCGCCAGGGCGTCGCCGTCATGGGCGGCCAGGGACAGCCGGGTTACGACTTGGATAACGCCCGTCTGGTGGTTGCTCTGGGAGCCGACGCCATGGAGAGCCTTCCGGCCTCCCTGAGCTTTCGTCGGGCGCTGTCCAGTGACAACGGCCCGCGTTTCGTGGCCCTTGGTCCCTGCCAGGGGCAGACTTCCGCCATGGCGGATGAATGGATTCCCTTGCCAGCGGGCAAAGAGGCATGGGCGGCGTTGGGCCTGGCCTGGCATCTGTTCCAGAGCGGCTTTGTCCGAGAGCCCAGCCAGAGTACGGCTCCGGCGAAGGCGCATGGACTGGATGTGCCCCTGGTCCGTGGCTCCGAGGCGGCCCGGAAGCGGGGAAATGCGACGGCAACGGGTCCGGCCTGGAGCCTTGGCCCTGGTGCGGACCTGCTCCGGGAGTCAGCACCGGATTTGGCCGAATTCAAGAGTCTAGTGCTCGCCCGCTTCGGGCCTCGGCAGGTGGAGGAGGCCACGGGCATCACGCCAGCGCGGTTGGCCGCTCTGGCCCGCGAATTGGCGGCCAGCCCCGCAGCTGTAGTGATTCCCGGTTCTCCGGGCGGAGAAGGTGTCTCCCTGGCCGCCATGGTGGCCGGGCTGGCGGTTAACGTTCTTTTGGGCCGGCTGAACAGGCCCGGCGGGATGTATCTGACGGCGGATTCTTCTCAGCTCTGGTCCCATATGCGGCCCCAATTGTTGTCCCGTACGGAGCCCCAGGCGCTGCCTCAGAGCGTGGCGGACAACTTCGCCGCCGGGGATCTGCCTTCCTTTCTCACCCGCGTGGCCATGGGCCAGGAGGAAGCCCCCCAGGCGCTTCTGGTGGCTGGAGCCAACCCCGTGGCCGGACTGCCCAATGGGGAAATCATGGCCAGGGGCGTGGCCAAGGCGGGCTTCAAAATCTGTTTCAACCCTTTTCTGGACGAGACCGCCCGCCTGTGCGACCTGATTCTGCCCGGCCCCTTGCCGTTGGAAGGTTGGGGCGGCGTGTCCACGCCCTACGGCGTGCCCTACGCCTGTTTCAGCCTGGGCCGCCCACTAGTCAGGCCTGCGGCCGACGCCCGCGACACCGGGGATTTCCTGCTGGACTGCGCCGCCCGGCTCGGTGTTCCGATGGGATTTTCCAGTACGCGTCAGATTTTACGCGAGCAGGCAGCCTTGCTGGAGCGGCGGGGCGGCTTCGTGGCTCATGGCATTGCGCCGTGGGAGGTGCTGGCCGGAAGCCCTCAACCCGCCCCCAGTGGCGACCTCTGGAGAGACTTGCTGGCCGGGCGAGCCTGGGCCGATGTACGACCTGCATCCGGGCGACTTAATCTGGGGGCGGCATTTCTGGCCAAGGCCATCACGCCGCAGGCTACGGACGCCGGATATCCCCTGATCCTGGCACCCCAGCCCAGCGCCAGGACTGGAACACCTTGTCTGGGGTTGCCCTTGCAATCCCTCTCCACCCTGCGGGAATCCGAACTGCGCCAGGGCGCAAGTGTTGCCCGCATGAACGCGGCAACGGCCTTGTCCGTCCGGGTGAAAGGGGGCGACAGGGTGCGCGTGGTGAGCAGCGCCGGGGCGATTCCGGCGCTTATGGAAATCGATGAGACGGTCATGGACGGCCATGTGGCCTTGCTGTCCGGTTTGGGGCGCCTGGGCTTCGACGACATGTTCAAGGGCCTGGGGGCAAATGTGCGCGCGGCCATGGTTCCTTGGCCGGAACCGGGGCTAGCGCGTGAACCGGAGCATGGACTTGAGCCGGAACCGGGGCCGCATTCGCAGCCGCAACCCAAGCTGGAACCTCGCCTGGAGCGGAGTGCGAACGATGAACCGAAGCAAGCACCGGGACCTGAGCAGGAGCCGCAATTGCAGTCAGGCTCCGGCATGGCCTGGAACGGTTGCGCTGTCGGCGTGGTGAAGGAGTAAGGCGTGGCGACTTGGGGCATGGTGATCGATCTGGACCGCTGCACAGGCTGCGGGGCGTGTCAAACCGCCTGCCGCCTGGAGAACAACATCGCGCCCATGTCGGCGAGTCCGGTCGGGGCCGATCCCTCGGACTGGATCACCGTAGGCGCCGTGACCAACGGAAAAGTGTATCCAGAAGCGGCAGGCATCTTTCTCCCCAAACCCTGCATGCACTGCGAGCATCCGCCCTGCGTGGCTGTCTGTCCGGTGAACGCCACCCAGAAGAGCCGCCAGGGCATTGTCAGCCAGGTGTACGCCCGGTGCATCGGGTGCCGTTCCTGCGTGGCGGCCTGTCCTTACGGCGTGCGGGTGTTCAACTGGCGGGACCCCGTCTGGCCCGGTTCTCAGGGAACAACGCTCACGCCCTTCGCCTCGGCCCGGCCCAAAGGCGTGGTGGAGAAGTGTACTTTCTGTTCTCACCGCCTGCTTCAAGGCGGAGGTGACGGTGCTTCTGGTGGCAACTCTGTGAGCAGTGCCGAATCGGGTATCGTCGCCGTCGCCGATGGAGGCAAAACCGCCCGGAAGAGTCCTGACACCGCCTGCTCCGAGGCCTGTCCCACCGGAGCCATCCGTTTTGGCGACCTGGACGACCCGTCCCATGGGGTCCACGGCCTGTCACGGGAATCTGGCGTCTTTGTCCTGCTGCCGGGGAGCGGGGCCAATCCCCGCGTGTATTTCCGCAGCAGGCGGCCCTGGGTGCGCGAATGGGCCAAGGGAGCAGGGCGGTGATGCGGACCAGGGCCTGGACGCTTCTGGCGTTGATTCTGGGCGGATTCGGCCTGTGGGGCGTCTGGCCTGTGCTGGCGGAGGGCCTTGGCGCGGGCGGGTTTTCCGCCGCCAAACCTGTGGGGCTTTGCACCGTGGCCGCGCAGGCCGCTCTGGCGCTGGTGCCGGGAGTCTGTCTGGCACTGTTCGCGTGCCTTTTTCTGGAAAGCCGGGCCGGACGGGCTGGCTCGGTCGGATCGAGGCTATGTCTGGTGGCGCTCGCAAGCTGTCTGGCCTTCGCCCTGACGCTCCTGCTCCTGCTGGCCGGACAGCCGCTACGTTGGTGGTTCGTGCTGGCAGTGCCCGCAGGCAACGGCTCCCTGCTGTCCATGGGGCGGGAGGGTTTGTTCCTCTTTGCGCCCTGTTACCTGCCGTTTACCGTGCCGGATCTTGCGCTGGGACTTGTGGCCGGGCTGGGACTGGCGCTCTGGACTCCTATGTTCCGTCTGCGCAGGCGCATCCTGACCATGGCCCATGGTGTGGTGTGCATACTTTTTTTTGTCCGCCTTTGGACCCTGGCGCAGCCGGGAGCAGCTTTCGGTTGCCTGGAGCAGTGGGCAGGCCTGAGTTTGTCTTCGGGGGCCGCCTTGGGGGCCGTTGTTGTCTGTTGGCGGATATTGCTCAATGTTGAGAGGGGATAGCGTTGTTTCTGGCAGCACAGTCCATGAAAAGCGATGTCACGCCGGAAAAATACTTTTGCTCCGGCGCGGAAACTTGCTTGACAATGTTGGAACCTTCGGCCATTTAGTCCGCCGCCCTGGAGTGTTCCGAGCTGCTCCGGTTGAACGCAGAAAGGCCTTGCCTTTCACCAGCTGAAAAGATATCTCCTTTGATTCTTGGTCGCTGGCGTAGCTCAACTGGTAGAGCAGCTGATTTGTAATCAGCAGGTTGCGGGTTCAAGTCCCTTCGCCAGCTCCAGGGGGATGGTGGGGTTCCCGAGTGGCCAAAGGGAACAGACTGTAAATCTGTCGGCGTCAGCCTTCGGTGGTTCAAATCCACCCCCCACCACCACAGATGACCGAAGCGTAGGAGACGGTGTATCCGTCGTTTGGACTACGGATTTGACGCGGGAATAGCTCAATTGGCTAGAGCATCAGCCTTCCAAGCTGAGGGTTGCGGGTTCGAGTCCCGTTTCCCGCTCCACGTCACTCCGCCAGTCCGGCCCTCGCATGAAGGCCCACGTAGCTCAGTCGGCAGAGCACTTCCTTGGTAAGGAAGAGGTCACCGGTTCGAATCCGGTCGTGGGCTCCATATAATACTTTGCAGCTACCATCACGAACGCAAATTCAGGGGGATTACCATGGGTAAGGCCAAATTCGAGCGCAATAAGCCGCACGTCAACATCGGCACCATTGGTCATATCGACCACGGCAAGACCACGTTGACGGCCGCCATCACCAAGCTTTCGCACATGCGCGGCTTCGGCGAGTACGTGGCATTCGACCAGATCGACAAGGCTCCTGAAGAGAAGGAGCGCG
>JBBRUD010000086.1:0-19039 GCA_038248065.1 Desulfovibrionales bacterium
CGCCTCGGCCAGCTGGAGCCGTTGGTTTGTGGTCAACCGTTCAAGGCTGGCGAGAAGCGATAGGAATTGTTCAGTGTCCATGGCTGCCTCCATGGGGAGCAATCTACAAGTTTCAACACCGAAAGGGAACACAGCCTTTTTCAATAATCCGAAGATATTCTTGATACAATATGACTATAGCAACCAAGTAATAAACAGTATCAATTATAAACTTTTTCACACTACCTTGCCAATGTTAAATATTAGTTACATGAATATCTACATATTACCATAGCCAAGTACGCGAGTAACAATACAAAAAGTATACAAAATGATATATTACTTCTATACTTCTCAACTTCTTCAGAAAAATTAACTAAAAATTTCAACACGACATCCACCATTATGACCTATACTCTCGTGATAATCCAAAATACAATTCCAGCAATAGCCAGTTTAGCGAGTTCGATAGCCATCGCATGCCAAAACGCCTTTTTCCTAATCACTTCACACCTCACCCACTTTCATGCTGACTGCACCAACCCACCACCTGCGCACACGCCCGCCACCCCGCCGCAAACGCGCACACAGCACAACGGCTATCCGTTCTTCATGCGTATCAGCACATATTACGTCTTGAAACGTCTCGTCAAGCGTCTATTCTCATTTTGGCTTCGCTGACGATAACCCAGTCATCACTGGCAAGACATTCTTTGCTGGCGTGCATCCCGTACGTTAAGACCATCACCCTGCCACAGACGCACCGCCAACAACAACCAAGGTGACCAACAACGATTCGGAAGCCGAATGGCGAAACTAAACCTCTGGGGAGGTAACACGGGATGCGGCCCATTCGGGACTTTGGGGTATTGGTTTAGGTACGGTGGCCACGAAAAATATAGCTGGTGGCTCAGCTATCGGCTGGGGCGTTGAAAAAGCGCACAAGCACCTTTTACCCGAAGGACAGATGCCCAAGGATTTCTATATCCGGCAACGTGATCTGGATAGCCTGGAGAACACCTTCAAAGAGAACGATAAACGAGTCGGAGAGATTCAAGAGGCGAACAAAGCGCCTTACGGAGATTAGGATGAGAGGGACCGGCAGGAGTAGGCCATCAGCCGGTCCTTCTCAAAAACAATTTTTCTCGAGAAGTTCAACATACTCACGAGCAATAAACAATAGAAACAACACCCAATACATCACTCCTGAAATGAACTTTTTCAACGACACCCCCCTAGTTACCTGAGATTCGACCACAATTGTAGTTATAATCAAATAGCGCCAGCAGAACCACAAACAATATCGCTGAAATAGCGTTTTGAATCTTTGCACGATAGCGCTCAACTTCGTCCGAATAATCATATAGCCATTTTAACAGTATCATTTAACTGTCCTCGTAACAAAATACACAAAGGTGGCAACAGCACTTCCGGCGACAAACAACCTTGTCAGCTCGATTGCCATCGCATGCCAAAAAGCCTTTTTCCTTAACATGCACACCTCACCAACTTCCATGCTGCCTGTACCTACCCGCCACCCGCGCACACGCCCGCCACCACGCCGCAAACGCGCACACAGCACAACGGCTATCCGTTCTTCATACGTATCAGCACATATTACACCCTGAAACTTCCCGTAAAGCGGCGTTACCCCCCCTCGGCTGGATGAACCAAATCTCTCCTCCTTGGTATTCCGTTGGCCACGATGATGTGCTAGGAAGGCCCGAAGATCGCCCCTCCCAGGCGATGACTGCCAGCAACCGCGAGAAAGGAGACCATCATGGCCGTAAAGGCTCCCAAGACCGGCAAGGCCCCCAAAGCTCCAACCCCCGCTCCCAAGAAAGCCAAGACCATTAAAAATACCGACGCCGCTCCGGCCCAGTGCCCCCCTCCGGCGCAACCAGCCGATATCCGCACCGACTGCTCCCTGGATGCCGTGCGCCAGGCCATCATCGACAACCTCTATTTTCTGCTGGGCCGCACCACGGAAATCGCCACGCCGGAAGACTGGTACAACGCCGTCTCCATCACCGTGCGCGACCGCATGCTCAAGGCATGGACAGACGGTCTGGAGCGGTTGCAGGCATCTCGAGACGTGCGCGCCGTGGCTTACCTCTCGGCGGAGTTCCTCGTCGGGCCACAGTTGGGGGCCAATCTGATGGCCATGGACCTTATGGAAACGGCTAACAAAGCCCTGGCCGACCTGGGGCAGAGCCTGGAGACCATCATTGACAAGGAGGTGGAGCCGGGCCTTGGCAACGGCGGGCTGGGCAGGCTTGCGGCCTGCTACATGGATTCCATGGCCAGCCTGGGCGTGCCGGCCATCGGCTATGGCATCCATTACGAATTCGGCATGTTCCGCCAGCGCATCAGAGACGGCTGGCAGGTGGAGCAATCTGACAAATGGCTGCGCAACGGCTTCCCCTGGGAGCTGTTCCACTCGGAAATATCGTTTGAGGTGGGCCACGGCGGCCACACCGAAACCTGGACCGACAACAAGGGCCGCCAACGCGTGCGCTGGATACCCAAGTCCGTGGTGCGCGGCGTGGCCCACGACCTGCCTGTGATCGGCCACGGCGGCAAGGAGTGCAACCTGCTGCGCCTGTGGAGCGCCGAGGCGGTGGAATCCTTCGACTTCGCCGCCTTCAACACCGGCAACTACTTCAAGGCCGTGCAGGAAAAAATCGCCTCGGAAACCATCTCCAAGGTGCTCTACCCCAACGACGACCGCTACGAGGGCAAACAGCTGCGTCTGGCCCAGCAGTTCTTCTTCGTCTCCTGCTCCCTGCAGGACATGATCCGCATGCACACCATGCTGGGCAAGCCCCTGGAAACCCTACACGAAACCTTCGCCATCCAGCTCAACGACACCCATCCCTCGGTGGGCGTGGCCGAACTCATGCGGCTGCTCATGGACAGCCACCACATGGGCTGGGATCAGGCCTGGGCCGTCACCAGCCACTGCTTCAACTACACCAACCACACGCTGCTGCCCGAGGCGCTGGAAAAGTGGCCGGTGCCGCTGTTTAGCGAACTGCTGCCCAGACACATGGAAATCGTCCTGGAAATCAACCGCCGCTTCCTGCTAAAAGTGCGCGAGAGTTATCCCGGCGATGAAGAGCTGGTGAGCAGGGTATCGCTCATCGACGAATCCGGCCCCAAATACGTGCGCATGGCTTACCTGGCCACCGTGGGCAGCCAGGCGGTCAACGGCGTGGCCGCCTTGCACACAGATCTGCTCAAGCGCGACGTCATGGCTGATTTTGACGCGCTCATGCCCGGAAAATTCATCAACGTCACCAACGGGGTCACTCCCAGGCGCTGGCTGGCCTTGTGCAACCCCGCTCTGGCCCGGTTGATTACGGGGCGCATCGGCTCAGCCTGGCAGTTCCGCTTCGAAGAGGAGATCGTCCGGCTGGAGGAATTCGCAGAGGATGCGGATTTCCGCGACCAGTGGCAGGCTGTGAAAAAAGGCAACAAACAACGGCTGGCTAAAGGCGTGTCCGCCCACGCGGGCATACACCTGGACCCGGAAGCCATGTTCGACGTCCAGGTCAAGCGCATCCATGAATACAAGCGCCAGCACCTGAACATCCTGCGGGTCATCGCGCTATACAACAGCCTCAAACGCGATCCCGGCCAGGATTTCCAGCCCAGGGCCGTGATCTTCGGCGGCAAGGCCGCACCAGGCTATTTCATGGCCAAGCTCATCATCAAGCTCATCAACTCCGTGGCCGAGGTGGTCAACGACGATGCTGACGTCGACGGACGCATCAAGGTGGTGTTCACACCCAACTTCAACGTCCGCTCCGGCCAGATCATCTACCCCGCCGCCGACCTCTCCCAGCAGATTTCCCTGGCGGGCAAGGAGGCCTCGGGCACGGGCAACATGAAGTTCGGCATCAACGGGGCCGTGACCATCGGCACCCTGGACGGGGCCAATGTGGAAATGCGCCAATGCGTCGGCCCTGAAAACTTCTTCCTCTTTGGCCTTACCACCGAGCAGGTGCGCTACGCCAAACACAATGGCTATTCGCCTTCGGCGTTTGCACTGGCCAATCCGGCCCTCCAGGAAGTGCTGGACCAGATCCGCTCTGGCGTGTTTTCGAAAGGCGACCAAGGCCTGTTCCGTCCCCTGGTGGACGATCTGCTTGGCCGCGACGAATATATGGTACTGGCCGATTTCGGCGATTATCTGGCCTGTCAGGACCGCGCCGCCAAGGCCTACCAGGACCGCGACGCCTGGACGCGCATGTCCATCCTCAACGTGGCCCGTCTGGGAATGTTCTCCTCGGACAGGTCCATCCGGGAATACTGCGAAAAAATCTGGCGCATCCCCATCGGCGATGGACTTTCCATATCTATGGAATGAAACCCGAGGGGGGGGAAGGGCTGCGCCTCTCCCCCCCCTTGTGCATCCAGCCGCTTGACTTCCCCCGCCACCTGGTGAATATCTCGCCGTCGCAAGCATGCTACTTAGTAGTATACTATCAATCCGCCTAAAGAGTCGGCTGCAACACGCCGACCTTGCCCCCCCTACCTGGAGGTACGGAGATATGTTTCTTTCAGCCAAGCACCGACCGCTTTGCCGCATGGCGGCAGTTTTTCTTATGTTCCTGGCCGCCCTTGCCGCAGGCTGCGGCAACGACAGCCCGGCCCAGGCTCCCGCCGGGCAGGCCCCCCCGCCGCCCGAGGTGGTGGTGCACACCGTCACCCAGGCCGACATCCCCCTGACCATGGAATACATGGGCCAGACAGCGGGATCGCGCGAGGTTGAGGTACGGGCCAGAGTGGGCGGCATCCTGCTGAAACGGACCTACACCGAAGGTGCCAGGGTGCGTCAGGGCGACGTGCTTTTCGAAATCGACCCCGAACCCAGCAAGGCGGCTCTCGAACAGGCCCAGGGGACGCTTGGGCAATCCGAAGCCCGGCTCCAGAAAGCCCGTCGCGACATGGAACGCATGAACACGCTGGTCAAAGACGGCATGGTCAGCCGCAAGGACAGCGACGACGCCAAAACCGAATACGAATCCGCCAGCGCCGACGTCCGGGCCGCCCAGGGCAAGGTGAAAGAAGCCCGCATCAACCTGGGCTATACCCGTGTGGAGGCCCCGGTCACAGGCATGACCAGCAAGGAAACCCGCTCCGAGGGTAGCCTGATCAGCCTGACCTCCGACGGCAGCCTGCTGACCACCATCACCAGGGTGGACCCGGTATACGTCAACTTCTCCATACCCGGCAGCGAGTCCTCGCGCTTCCGCAAGGCACGGGCCGAGGGGCGCGTAGGGTTTGTGCAGGGCGACAATTTCATCGTCAATCTGCTGATGCCCGACGGCTCCACATTCAGGCATCCCGGCCATGTGAACTTCATGGACTCCCAGGTGGACGGCCCCACCGGCGTGGTCAAGGCTCGGGCTGAAGCGGCCAACCCCGAAGGAGAGATCCTGCCCGGACAGTTCGTGCGCGTGCAGCTCACCGGTGCGGTGCTCAAAAATACCATGGTCATTCCCCAACGGGCAGTGTTGCGTACCCAGCAAGGTTCAATCGTCTGGGTGGTCGACGGCTCCGGCGTCGTCGCGCCGCGCCCGGTCACCCTTGGCGAAACCATGGATAACAACTATCTGGTGGAGCAGGGCCTTGCGCCCGGCGACCGGGTGATTGTGGAAGGCATCATCAAGGTGCGTCCGGGCATGACCGTGAATCCCAAGGAAGACGTCCAGCCCGCCCTTGCCGCACCCGGCGGCAACGCCGCCCCGGCGGCCGCCCCCAGCACCAAACCCGCGGCGGCCACCAATGCGGCTGCGCAGCAGAACGGGAAGGGCCAATGAACTCGTCTTTTTTCCTGCGGCGGCCCATCTTTTCCACAGTGGTATCGCTCATCATCGTCCTGGCCGGGCTGGTGGCCATGCGCGCCCTGCCCATTGCCCAATTCCCCAACATCATCCCCCCGGAAGTGCTGGTAACCACCGCCTATCCCGGTGCCAGCCCCGAAGTCATCGCCGAAACCGTGGCCGCCCCCCTGGAGCAGCAAATCAACGGCGTGGACAACATGCTCTACATGCGCTCCACCAGCGCAGGCGACGGCTCCATCAGCATCTCGGTGGTCTTCGCCGTGGGCACCAACCCGGACCAGGCCACCATCAACGTCAACAACAAGGTGCAGTCCGCACTGACCACACTGCCTGAAGAAGTGCGCCGCCAGGGCGTCACCGTGGCCAAGAAGTCCTCCAACTTCCTCCAGGTGCTCACCCTGGATTCACCCAATGGCCGCTACGACACCATTTTTATCAGCAACTACGCGCTGGTGAACGTGCTTGACGAACTCAAGCGCCTCCAGGGCGTGGGCGACGCAGTGATTTTCGGCTCCAAGGATTATTCCATACGGATATGGCTGCGCCCCGACAAGTTGGCCCAGCTCAAACTCACCCCCGGCGACGTGGCCGCTGCCGTCCGCGAGCAAAACGCCCAGTTCGCCGCAGGACGCATCGGCCAGGAGCCCACCAACGCCCCGGTGGAGATCAACTACATGGTCACCACCAAGGGCCGCCTCACCACGCCGGAAGAATTCGAGAATATCATCCTGCGCTCGGAACCCGACGGCTCCACCCTGCGGCTGAAGGAAGTGGCCAGGGTAGAACTGGGAGCGCGCGATTACGGATTCATAGGCAAGCACAACGGCAACCCCACGGTGCCGCTAGGCGTCTTCCTGGCCCCAGGAGCAAACGCCCTCGATACCGCCGAGCGGGTCAACGCCAGGTTGAACGAACTCTCCAAAAACTTCCCCGAAGGTATCACCTACGGCGTGCCCTACGACACCACGGCCTTTGTGCGCATTTCCATCCACGAGGTGGTCAAGACTCTGGGCGAGGCCATGATCCTGGTGTTCCTGGTTGTCTTCCTGTTTCTGCAGAACTTCAGAGCCACCCTCATCCCCTGTCTGGCCGTGCCGGTCTCCATCATCGGCACCTTCGCAGGCATGTACGCCCTGGGCTTTTCCATCAACACCCTGACGCTGTTTGGCATGGTGCTTTCCATCGGCATCGTGGTGGACGACGCCATCGTGGTGCTTGAGAACGTGGAGCGCATCATGCGCACCGAGGGTCTGGAACCCTTTGAGGCCACGGCCAAGGCCATGTCCGAGGTGACCGGGCCGGTGGTGGCCATCGTGCTGGTGCTGTGTGCGGTCTTCGTACCCGTAGCCTTCCTCGGCGGCTTGACCGGCGAAATGTACAAACAGTTCGCCATCACCATCGCCGTGTCGGTGGTCATTTCTGGCATCGTGGCCCTCACCCTCACGCCGTCGCTGTGCATCCTGCTGCTGCGCACCGGCCACCGGGAGCCCGCCAAGTTCTTCCGCATGTTCAACGCCTGGTTCGAAAAGGTGACCAGCCGCTATTCCAGCGGCGTGGGCTTCCTGTTGCGGAGGCCCGGCCTGGCCCTGGGGCTGTTCGCCCTGTTGTGCGGGACTGCCTTCTGGCTGTTCCGCATCGTGCCCGGCGGCATGCTGCCCGATGAAGACCAAGGGTTCATCATCGCTGCCAACATCATGCCCGACGGCACGGCCTTGAACCGCACCCTGGTCCTCTCAAGCGCCATGGACGCCATGAACCTCAAGGACGACGCCGTGGCCGGCATGGTCACGTTCACGGGCTACGACGCCCTGACAGGGGCCAACCGCTCCAGCTTCGCCACCTCCTTCGTCACACTGAAACCCTGGGACCAGCGCACCAAACCCGGACAAAGTTCCTTCGACCTGGTGAAACGCATCTTCGGCCGAGGCATGGGCATGCCCGGGGGACTGAGCCTGGCCTTCAACCCGCCCCCCATCAGCGGCATGAGCACCACCGGCGGCTTCGAGGGCTACCTACAGAGCCGGGGCGAGGGCGACAGCAAGGCCCTGGCGGCCATGACCTCCAAACTCTTGGCCGCTGCGGGCAAGCGCCCGGAACTCGCGGGTCTTTCCACCACCTTCGGGGCCAGCGTCCCCCAACTGCACGTCAGCCTGGACCGCGACAAGGTGAAAGCCCAGAACGTTTCCATCTCCAGTATTTTTGAGGTGATGCAGTCAACGTTCGGGGCCTACTACGTCAACGACTTCAACAAGTTTGGCCGCACTTTCCGGGTAATGCTCCAGTCCGAAGCCGATTTCCGCGACCGTCCTGAGGACCTGCGCGACGTGTTCGTCCGCTCGAACAAGGGCGAGATGATTCCTCTGCCGGCCCTGGTGGACGTCTCCCAGTCCAGCGGCCCTGAGGTGATGGAGCGCTTCAACGTGTTCCCTGCGGCCAAGATCATGGGCGCGCCCGCGCCGGGCTTCAGTTCCGGCCAGGCCCTGGCGGCCATGGAAGCCGTGGTCCAGGAGACCCTGCCCGCAGAATACACCCTGGCCTGGTCCGGTTCCTCCTACCAGGAGAAGGCCACGGGAGGCACATCGTCCCTGGTGTTCGTTCTGGGCATCGTCATGGTCTTCCTCATTCTGGCCGCCCAGTACGAGAAATGGACCCTGCCCCTGGCCGTGGTGCTGGCAGTGCCCTTCGCCATGTTCGGGGCCATCCTGGCCGCCTGGCTTCGGGGCATGAACAACGACATCTACTTCCAGGTGGCCCTGGTGACCCTGATAGGCCTGGCGGCCAAGAACGCCATCCTCATCGTGGAGTTCGCCATGCTGCGCCTGAAGGCTGGCCGCTCCCTGGACGAAGCGGCCATGGAAGCCGCCCGTCTGCGGTTCCGCCCCATCATCATGACCTCCCTGGCCTTCGTGCTGGGCTGCGTACCCCTGGCCATAAGCGTCGGCGCAGGAGCCAACAGCAGGCACGCCATCGGCACCGGGGTTATCGGCGGCATGCTTGGAGCCACCTTCATCGCCCCGCTGTTCATCCCGCTGTTTTTCAAGCTCATCATGAGTCTGGGTGAGCGCCTGCGCGGCACATCTGGGAAGGAGGCCAAATGACCACCCAACTGCCCATCAGCCCGGTCCGCGACGGCGCGACAAGCTTCGGGCTGACGGTGTACGAGCTTTCCAGGGCCTGGCGCATGAGGGTGGACGCCCTCATGCGCCCACTCGGCCTCACCAGCGCAACCTCTTCGGTGCTGTGCACCCTGGCATGCGGCCCTAAGCCCCTTACTCAACGGGAATTGGCCGAGCTTATCGGAGTGGAAGGCCCCACTCTGGTGCGGCTGCTGGACCGGTTGGAGACCATGGGCTGGGTGCGGCGCGACCCCGTGCCGGGCGACCGGCGCATGAAACACGCGGCCCTGACGGAAAAGGCCCTTCCCTTTCTGGATGAGTTGGTGCGAGTGGCCGTAAAGCTGGAAGAAGAGCTGCTCGACGGCATTCCCCAAGAGCAATTGCTCGTGGCCCACGAGGTGCTCCTCACCATCCGGGCCCGGCTGGACGCCAAAGCCGCAGCCGAACGCTAAAACCCGGCCGGGAGCACAGCGCCTCCCGGCCATTGCGTCTCCCCAGCGGTTGAAGCCTGCCGCGCCCCCCCTCGACTCCCCTCGCCTTGCGTCCATCCGCTCTGGTTCGACAACGCTCGCACGCCATTCCAGGCAACGCCGGTGCGGAAGTTGCTTTGTCCTGGCATCTCGGCTGTCTTGGGGAAAAACAGGAAATCTTTTCCCCACCCCCGGAAGCGACCGGTTGCCTCTGGGGTTTGGGAAAACCCTCCTGAACTCCAAAGAGGGCAGCCCCACAGCGTCATCCACGGGCTTCAGCCGCAAACCCCGCAACCGCCGCGCGCAGCGCCTTCAGTACGGGAGAGTTCGTCATGATCATCAACGGCATAGAAACCCGGCAATATCTGCTCGACCAACTGGACGTCCTGAACACCGGCTCACAGACTGACGGCAGTTCCGCAGCCTCATCCGTAGGCTCTTTCTTGAGCGGTGCGTCCTCGACGGCGACACAGGATTCCACAACCACCACACAGGCAGATTTCTCCCAGGCCGCCTCTCAGATGAGCATCCTGGCGCAGCTCCAAAACCAATCACCGGAGGCGTTCAAGGCGTTGGCCAAAAGCATCTCTGAGGATCTCTCCAGCGCGGCCGGGGAAAGTGGCGACCCCCAGCAGAAAATCATGCTCAAGACCATCGCAGGGCAGTTCTCCAATGCGGCCACCACCGGCAGCATGTCCAGCCTGGTCCCCAGCAGCAAAGGCGGCAATACCCTGCGAGGGTACGGCTCGCAGAAAATTTCCCTATTCTCCTCGACCATGGCCCAGGGACAAGGCGCAGACGTGTTCAATCAAGTCGGCGGCGTGATTAAAAGCAACCTGGCCAGCTTGGCGGGGTAGTGCGGGGGCTGAAAGCCGGTGAGCGTCTTTCGAGAACAGGAGACCGGGAACGGCGCGTTGCCGCTGCTGGTCGTTTATAGCGTTTCCATCACAAGTGCGGCTACCCGGAGGACGTCGCTTTGGGGAAAAGATTCCCGATGAAGGCGTTCTGCTCCACGCCCGCGAGACGCAGGGCCTGGAGCACCACTTTAGAGGCTTCGCCAGCCAATTCCAGGCGCTTTCCCCGGTCCTGGGCCTCCTGAAGGGCGGCCAGCAGCAGTTGGACCAGGGTGATATCCGCGTACTCGACCTTCCCCAGATCCAGAGCCACGACCTCATGGGCGGCCAACGCCCCGGCCAGGGCGGTATGCACTCCTCTGGCCTCATCCACCGTGCAGGCCCCTGAAAGCGTGAAAAGCACCGGGTTGCTGGACTCATCCAAAACGAATGGCGGCATAACGTTACTCCGCTGCCTGGCCCAATCCAGGCATACAACCACTGAAATTACAGGGATTCCAAAGAGCCACTGCACTCCGCTCTGCGCATGTCAGCCGTTGTCCCTGGCCATGCGCACCAGCCTCGGGATGTCCAGGATCAAGGAGATGCTGCCGTCCCCATTGATGGTGGTGCCCGAAATCCAGTTGATGGAGCGGTAACATTCATCCAGGCTCTTGATGACAGCCTGCTGGCGGCCCACCACCTTGTCCACGCTCAAGCCCACCAACTCTCCCTCGACATCGGTGATGACGATGCGCTCATACTCGGGCCGCTCTCCAGGTACGTCGAAGATCCCGCGCAGGCTGATCAGGGGGATCATGTTGCCCATGCGCTCGAAGGTTTCCACCGTGTTTACCTGGCCGGTAACGAAACGCTCCTGAAAACCGCGCAGGTGGGAAAGGGGCACAATGAAGGATTCCGCGCCCACCATGACGTTGAAACCGTCGATGATGGCCAGGGTGAGCGGCAGGCGGATTACCACCCGCGCCCCCTGCCCCAGCCGACTTTCAAGATCCACCGTGCCACGCAGGGCGGCAATGTTGCGCTGTACCACATCCATGCCCACCCCGCGCCCGGAGATATCGGAAACCTGCTTGGCCGTGGAGAATCCCGGCGCAAAAAGCAAGGCCAGGATGTCTTTCTCGGCAAGCGCGGCGTCGCTTGTTATCAGGCCCTGCTCCAGGGCCTTTTGGCGCACCGCCTGGGTGTCGATGCCCCGGCCGTTGTCGGAAACGACAATCTCCACCATCCCTCCGCCATGGCTGGCGGCCAGGGTGATGGTCCCGCGACGGGGCTTGCCTGCCGCCTCCCGTTCGTCCGGCAATTCCAGGCCGTGGTCCAGGCTGTTGCGCAGGATATGAATGAGGGGGTCTTTCAGCTGGTCGAGGATGGTCTTGTCGAGTTCGGTTTCGCCGCCTGAGGTTACAAAATCCACCTCTTTGGACAGCGTACCGCTCAAATCGCGCACCAGGCGCTGAAATACGCTGAAGACCGTGCCTATGGGCAGCATGCGCAGGCCCAGAGACACCTCGCGCATGCCGTCGGTAAGGCGCTCCAGGTCTTCGTCCACTGCGGCCACGGCGTCCATGTCGCCGGCCTTGACCGCCTGATGCAGGCGCGATTGCAGGATGACCATTTCCCCGGCCATGCCCACCAGGATATCGAGTTTGGCCGAATCCACCCGCAGCGAAGCGGCCCCGCCCTGCTCCGCGCTCTTCCCGGCTCCTGGGGCCGACTTGGGACGCACATCGGGCTTGGCAGTCTGCTGGGCCATGGAGCGCGTCTCCAGCGCCTTGCGAAGGCACTCTCCGGCCTGGTGGTCGTCGTCCATCCCGGCCAACAGGGCCAGCAGGTCATCCAAGTCTGAGGTGCGACAACGCCCGTCATGCAAACGGTTGATCGTCAGCTCGCACTGGTCCTCAACGAAGATGAACACGTCGCGCAGGGTATTGGCGTCGGATTGCGTCAGCAACAGGATGTCGAAATAGCCGTATAACCGCTCCGGGTCGTAGGCCGGGTCGCCAAGGGGCGGAGGAAGCTCACCGCCATGGCGCACGCGCATTTCCCCCAGGCCGTCGAGTTCGGTCAGCAGACGCAGGGGATCGTTGCCGGTGTGCAGTATGTCCGGTGCCGGGCGGAAGCGTACCCAGCAAAGGCCGATAGGGAGTGCAACGCTGCCGGAAGGGCTGAAACCGGGCGCATGTGAGCCCGCTGAAGCGGGACGCCGCCCCCCGAGCCAAGGCTTGCCGGAATTCGGCGATTCGCCCTCAGGCCATGGCATACCGCCCGGACCTTCGCCCGAAAGCCCTGGGCCTCCCGCACCCTGAACCGCCCCTTGGCCCTCAGCGCCGAGAAAGGCGTGAAACCTCTCCAGCAGGGCGTCGGTTGCCCCCCGCAGGCTGGAGTCGGTTTCAAAGGGCGCATCAAGAAGCGCCAGGATATGATCGCGCGCCTCAAGCGTCAGGGAAAGCAGTGTTTTGCTGACCGACAACGCCCCGGTCCGCACCAGTTCAAAAACGGTTTCCACGGCGTGGGTAAAACGGGCGATCTCCTCGAACCCGAACATGCCCGCCCCGCCCTTGATGGTGTGCATGGCCCGGAAACAGGCGGCGATACGCTCCTGGTCCGTCGGGTCGGCCTCCAAGGCCAGAAGGGCGCGTTCCAGCTCGTCAAGCAGCTCCCTGGCTTCGCCCACGTACACCCTGACCATGTGGTCCATTTCAGGCATGCCAACTCCTTTCTAACCCGCTCGCGCCTTCGGGCCAAACCGCAGGAACAGCCCGCCAGCCTGCCCACGGGCGCAGGACTGGCGGGCCGATGCAACGGTTAGAAACGCTCGAACTGTTTGTCTCCGGCGGAATCCTCATCGTCGTCATCCATCGCCAGGGTGATCGCAGCCTTCTTGATGGCCTTGCCGACGGGTGCTTTGCCCATGACGGGGCGGGAACGGGACGCAGACGGGGCCGGGGGAGGGGCCATGGCCTTGCGGCCTCGCCCTGCCGCAAGGCGGGGCGCTTCCAACCTGAAGAAGCCCACCACGGACTGAAGCTGCTCGGCCTGACCCGAGAGTTCCTCGGAGGTGGAGGCCAACTGTTCCGCAGCAGCGGCGTTGGACTGAATCACCTGGTCGAGCTGTTGCAAGGCTTTGCTCACCTGACCGGCACCGCTGCTCTGCTCCTGGCAGGCGGCGCTGATTTCCTGGACCAGGTCGGCGGTTTTCTGGATGTTGGGCACCAGCATGTTCAGCAGATTTCCCGCCCGCTCGGCCACCCCAGTGGTATTGCGCGAGAGGTCGGTGATCTGGGCGGCGGCCACCTGGCTGCGTTCAGCCAGCTTGCGCACCTCGGCGGCCACCACGGCGAAACCCTTGCCGTGTTCACCCGCCCTGGCCGCCTCGACTGCGGCGTTCAGAGCCAGCAGGTCGGTCTGGCGGGCGATCTCCTCGATGATGGAGATGCGGTTGACGATCTGTTTCATGGCCTCCACGGCGCTGGCCACGGCCTCGCCGGATTCCCTGGCGTCAGTGGCGGACTTGACCGCTATGGATTCTGTCTGGCGGGCGTTGTCCGCATTCTGGCTGATACTTGAGTTCATTTGCTCAACAGCGGCCGAGGATTCCTCCACAGCGGCGGCCTGTTCGGTGGAGCCCTGGGAAAGGGCCTGGGCCGAAGCGCTGAGCTGTTCACTGCCAGCGGCCACATTCTCGGCCCCGGACTGCACCTCGCTGACGACCCCCTTGAGCTGTTCCACCATCTCGGCCATGGCCTTCAGCATGTCGTCCTTGTCGGAGCGCAGGGCCACGGTCACCGAGAGGTCGCCGTCGGCCAGGCGTTCAGCCAGGCCCGCTACGTTGCGCTCGGCCTCGATCATGCGGCGCATGGCGTCGAGCAGCTTGCCGATTTCATCGTTGGATGACACGATGACGTCCTCGCTGGAATCGCCCAAGGCCACGGCGTCGGCCACCTTGGTGGCCCGAAGCAGGCCGCGGCGGATAAAGCGGATCATGAACACGGCAAAGATGATGCCGATGAGCACGGCTACGCCGGAAACGCTCAGGGAAAGACTGTTGGCCATGGATATGTCCAATGTGGCTCGCTCCTGCTGGATGCGCAGCAGGTCGTCTGCCAGGGAGCTCACCTTGGTGGCGTCTTCGGCCATGATTTTCACGGCCTGGGCCTGGGCCTCGGCGGCCTTGGTGAAATCTTCGGTGCGGGCGCGGTAGACTTCGGCCTTGGCAATGATATCCGAGAGCAACGAACGCTCGTCGGGCGCAGACACGAGAGGCATGGCCTCCTTGCCTGCGGCGATCACCTTGTCGAGGAACCCCTTGGCGTTCCCCACCCTTCCAATATCGCCACGCCACAAATAGTAGAGCATTTCAATCCTGGAGAGCAGGAACTGCTGGGTGAGCCCGTGCAGGCGATTGAGCACATCCGCGTTGCGCGCCAGGGCCGAAGCATCCGCAGTGGACTTGGCCAGGCTCTCGCTCTGCTGCCGCAGCAGGGTCTCGGACGCCTGTTGCAAGGCCAGGGCGGCATCCACCACTGTTTTAAGGGTAGCCTCCCGGCTTTTTTCCGTTTCCAGATATTTGCCCAGAGTGGCCTCGTAATCCTGGAATCCCGCCACCATGGTGTCTATGCGCTCATGGTTCTTGGGGTCTTTGAAACTGTCTCGCATGCCAAGGGCCAGGCTCTTGGATTCACCGATGCGTTTACGGAAGGACTCAATCCGTTTTTCGTCCTTGGTGTTCATGTAATATAAAATATCCATGCGACACAGCACCATGTTGGTAACCAGACTGTTAACTTTATCTGATTTTGCCGCACGGCTGGACACATTGATGAGCCCGCTCCAGGACACCAAAGCCACGACAATGGTAAAGAGTATCAATACGCCGCATCCTAGTCCCAGTTTTACGGCGATTCCCGCATTCTTTAACATTTTATCCTCCCTTATGTATGAAGACTTCCCCATTTCCGTGCGTCAACGCACGTCACGCTCTTTTCCCCACACCCTGAGTCGTTATTGGCTGCATTCTGCACAGTCCCTGCCCACCCCTAGGCGGCGCCGGACATGTTTTCCATCACGACCGCAAGTTCGAGAAGTTCCTCGCTCCCCACCACTTTGGGTGCATCAAGAATGAGGATGAACCGACCGTCCTGCTTGCCGACGCCCCGGATAAAGTCGACCTTGACCGCCGTGCCCATGAGCGGAGGGGGGTCAATGCGGCTGGTTTCGAGCTCCAGCACTTCCTTCACCGAATCGGCCAGCACGCCGAAGGCGGACGTCCCGGATTCCTTCTTGAACTCCAGGATGACGATGCGGGTGTTGAGGCCGGGCTCCACCCTGCCCAGGCCGAATCGCATACGCAGGTCCATGACCGGTATGGCTGCGCCGCGCACATTGACCACCCCGCGCATGAACGCGGGAGTCTGGGGTATACGGGTAATTTCCGTATAGTCGAGAATTTCCCGCACGGTAAAAATATCGATGGCAAAAAGCACTTCCCCCAGAGTCAGAGAGAGAAAACGTTCCGTACCGGTTTGCGAGGCGTCATCCATAGCGCTCCTCCAGAGCTTTGTCCTGGCACCTGCGCCAGCCGGACCCATGCTGATTGTAAAAACTGTCTAAGATTACCCTTAGGCTTATTTTCGTGTTCCTGGCAACCTTACCCTCTCGAATTCCGAAGTATTGGAAACTTTTTCGAGAAAGACAGGAGCAGCAACGGCTAGTCTGCGGCGTTTTCCAGAAAATCCAGCAAGGCCTGGACGCAGGCGGGGCAGAGATGGTGGGGCACCATGCCCCGGATAATCTTAAGGGCTTTGGTCCTGTCAATGGCCTGGCGATAAGGGCGGTTGCTGGTCAGGGCGTCGAAGACGTCAGCGGTGGCGATAATCCGGGCCCACTGGGGAATATCGCCTCCTGAAAGCCCTGCCGGATACCCGGAACCGTCCAGACGTTCGTGGTGGCTGGCCACGGCCGGGATTATATCGGCCAGACTGGCCACGGGCTTCAGGATGTCCACCCCCACCTGGGGGTGGCGCTTGATGATGGCGAATTCCTCGGTGGTAAGCTTTCCAGGCTTGAGCAACACGCTGTCGGGGATGCCGATTTTGCCCAGGTCGTGCAGGCGGGCCGCCAGTTCCAGCCGGTTCAGGCTGGCGCTGGACAAACCCATGGTAGTTCCGATGCCCATGGAAAAACGGGCCACATTTTCGGAATGCCCCCTAGTATACTGGTCCCTGGCTTCCAGGGCCTGCACCAGGCAGGAGATGCCGGACAGCAGGATGTCGCGCTCCTTGCCCAACTGTTCGCTTTCGCGCAACAGCCAACGGTAGGAATCCGAGAGAATTTTCTCCACGGTGACCACCAGCTGTTCCACATTGAAGGGCTTTACCAGATACGCCGCGCCGCCCCCCTGCATGATGCGGCGCATGGCGGCACGGTCCCCGGCGGAGCTCATGCTCACAAAGGGCAGATGAGCCAGGCGCAGGTTCTGGCGCACGAAGTCGAACAGGGCGAAGCCGTCCATCTCGGGCATGTGCAGATCGCTGACGATGATGTCGGGCACCACGTGTTCCAGAATGTCCATGGCTATTCTGCCGTTGCCTGCGGTGAGCACCTGGAACCCGGCCTGCATGAGCCCCTCTTCCAGCACCGCGCAGATGGCTGGGGAGTCGTCCACCACCAGCACCAGTTTGTCATGAAAAACATGCAGACTGTCCATCACCTCGTCGATTCTGCGGCTGATGAACTCCCTGGAGGAATTTTTTTTGATATAGGCGCAGGCTCCGGCAAGAAACCCCTTCTCGATACTGCTTGCGCCGGTGAGCCCCGAGAGCACCACCACGGGAGTGCTCTTGGTAGCCAGATCGGCCTTCAACGCTGTGCACAAGGCGAAGCCGTCCATACGGGGCATATCGATATCAGTGATGATGATATCAAAGATCTGCGCTCTGGCCGCCTCCAGGCCTTCTATGCCGTCATAGGCCCGGACGCAGGAAAACCCTTTCACGGAAAGGATGCTTTCCAGCATGGAGAGGACAGCCTCGCTGTCATCCACGATGAGGGCGCGTTTGTCATTGTGCATGCGGTTACGGTAGCTGAAAATATTTTATGTTGGCTACATATTTCAAACGCCTGGACCCATTGGGCGCAAAGTTTGTGAATACCCCTCCAATCACTTTTTTACCTATACCCTGAACCGCTGGCAAGATCCGGCATGACCGAACTCCTCAAAACTGGCTATGGACACTCTGTGGCAAACTGGTATTAACCATCGAAATCTTGGGCATGGTTTTAGAGTCACGGTTGAGAGCGGCGCTCCCCCTACCGGAGATTCTTTGCTTACGTGGCGCAAGCCCCGGTACGGATAACTCAACAGCATTAGTTTGGGGCTCTTGTTCACCGTGCAACTTGCGACAGCGAGGCAAGAATGTTCTTTCAGAGGCTCTTTCGCCCCACCATCTTCAAAGAGATCATTCTCGTTGCCATAATCATCCTGCCCGCGTTTCTGCCGGGCACCCGCTTCGGCATTCTGCCCATGGCCGAAAAACACCTTCTGGATGAACACCGGGAGTCCCTGCCCAACAGCTTGGAAACCGCTTCCAGCACCTTTCAGGGATACAGCGGCACCACGTTCAACTGCGCCCCGCACTATTCCTCCCTGACCGGCCCCAAAAGAGCGCCCATGCCTCTTAGCGGCGTAACCGGGAGCGTAGAAAACCATTTCAAGAGATTGTAATGCAGTTCGACGCTCGCCGGACAGGCGCACCCAGATACGAGCAGGCATCCATAGTGCTTTCACCACCACTAACCGGCCAGGAGGATTCTCATGCAATGGCTTGACGACACGAGAGTAGGCACCAAGCTCATATCCGGCTTCGTTCTGCTCGCGCTGTTCACGGAGGTGGTTGGGGCGCTCGGCATCGTGAACATGGGTAAAATGAACGCCATGACCGACGACATCTATAAAAAGGAATTGCTGGGCATATCCTCCATCAAAGAAGCCGGCATGCAGATCAATTCCTACGACCGGGCCTTGCGCGGCCTCCTGTTGGCTCCCAAGGAAGATCGCGAAAAATTCCGAAAAGTGATGGAAGCGGATAACAAGGACTTCCAAGCCGCCTTTGATCAGGCCCGCGCCCTGTTCTTTACGGAAAAAGGCAAGGAGCTGGTAGCCAAGACGGTCAAGGCCAGGGCAGAAGCGAAAGAAGTCCAGGACCGCGCCCTGGAGATCTTCAACAAGGACGACTTGCAGTCACGCGATCAAGCCGTAGCTTTGGTCCTTGGCCAGGGGCGCGAGAAGATGAACGCCCTTATCGCCTCAATCGAAGAAGCTGCAACGCTCAAGGAACACAACGCCGACAGATTTTTCAACGATTCCATTGCAGCCTACGAGAGCAGCCGCACGCTGCTGACCGCCATCGTTCTGGTCAGCGTGGTGCTGGGCCTGGCTATGGGGATCATCCTCTCCCGGTCCATATGCCTGCCTCTGCGCCAGGGCGTGGACGTGGCCCAAGGCCTGGCCGTGGGCGACCTGGAACGCAGCCTGGACATCCACCGCAAGGACGAAGTCGGCGCCATGGCCGACGCGCTGCGAGCCGTGATGGACGCTGAACGCGAGGTGGCAGCCATTGCGGGGCATGTGGCCCTGGGCGAAATCGACGGGCTGGATGTCCAGAAGCGCTCAGACAAAGATTCGCTCATGCAGTCGATCATCAACATGATCAAGGCGGACAAGTTCGTCAGCGAACTGGCAGGCAAGCTCTCCGAGGGCGATCTGCGCG
>JBBRUD010000087.1:0-18736 GCA_038248065.1 Desulfovibrionales bacterium
GGCCGAAGCAGCGATGAGGGACGGAAGCGCGGATAATCCATCGGGGCGCTGCCATAAGGCAAGACGCCGGATATACGTTTGCATCCAATCATTTCTTGACCCAAGGCTTTGACTCTTGACTCCGGGGCGGGGCCATATATGCGTTGAAAAGCGTCTCAGCTGAATTCAGGCTCACCCGCAGGTACACCGGCCCTTTTAGGGTTCTACTCGGGTGATGGTTTCCATGTGCTCTCTCGCTGCCGATTATGCTGTCAATTCAACAGCTTGACATCATGATTGTAATTGTCAGATTTTTCAAATGTTTTGCCGATCATCTCCGCCGGATGCTCTATGGTGTTAATATGCGGGTATATCCTGCTAATTTTGCGTTTTGAGGGGTGGACCTGCCGATCTATGTTTCAACGCGAAGAGCAGTCTGATTCTGGGTTTTCGCGTGGGTACTTTTGGTCACCATATCTACCGATTCGGCACCCCCGAGTACGCTTTATGGGCGAAGGAACCCACGAACAAAGAGAGTTGCCAGGGTTTTTGTGAACGCCTGCAACTGGCACTGCGCGGAGAGGACTTTCCGTGCCTGAAATAATCGTGGAAATCAGTTCCAGTTGACTTCCTTGCAGCAGACAGTCGATTCGGGGAGGTGCTCCCTTTCCCATAATCTGGGGGAAGCTGTGTCGTTGTTGTCTCTTTTCTTGTTGAGGCAAGCGCAATAGTTCTTGATGGTTTCAGGCGTTTCTGCTCCGTCACGGTGATCGGTAACGCACTTGTTTATCCAGTCTGCATCCTCTGCAGCTGCAAAGGAAGAACTACTGAAGGGTGCGAATGCCATGAGAGTGGTAACGACGCATAAAATTTTTACCATATGAGAAGCTCCTTGTTGACAAACTTTTCGCGAGGGCGAGGCCGTTGCATCCCTGTGCCGGTCCAAGGTCCTGTTCGTGCGGGTGCCCCCTTGAGCGCCTCCGCAGCACAAGTCTACCTTTTCATTTATCGTCATGCAATGGAGGCGATACCTTAACGGCAAGCGGATGGCCGGACTCTGGCTGGGCTCCCCGCTTCGGTCTATGGGGACACCCATGATACCGGCGCACATCCAAGAGTGGGTTTCAGGCGCAGCCCTGGAGCGGAGCCTGTCGCACCGCCATGCAGGCCGAGATGGCAGGTGCAATGTTGGAAGGAATCATATAGGGTCTCTGATGATTGACGGAACACGACTGATCATTTGTCCAAATCCGAAGCTCCCGGTCGATGTTTCCTGCCGGAGTTTCTGGACATAGAGCCGCTATGGGGTTTGGTTTATGGCTGACAAATTGCGGCAACAGGCTGAGCACATCGTCCGGGTGAAACAAGATCTGCTCGACCCCGCATTGTCGCTCGAAGAAATCCAGTTGAGATTGCACGAGTTGGAAGTGCATCAGGTCGAACTGGAAATGCAGAATGACGAGTTACGCAGGGTCAACCTCGAGTTGGAAACCGCACGCGCACGGAATATTGAATTCTACGAATTAGCTCCTGTCGGGTATCTCTCCATCAATCTGCACGGGCTGGTCGTTGATGCCAATTTGACCGCTGCCACCATGCTTGGTGTGTCCAAGAGTGCCCTTTTTGATCAACCCCTCATCCGGTTCATCTCTGCGGACGATCAGGATCTCTGCTACATGCAGTGCAGGCGGCGCTTTGCCACGGATGGCCCTTTGCTGTGCGAGCTGCGCATGGTGAAGGCCGACGGAGGGCTGTTCTGGGCCCGTTGGGAGACCGCCGTCACCAAGGATTCCGCTGGCGAACCCTTGTGCCGCGTGGTGATGAGCGACATCACCGAACGCAAGCTGGCGGAAGAGGCCTTGAAGGACAGCGAGTCGCGCTTCCGGGCCATCGTCCGGGACCAGACGGAAATTATCAGCCGGTTCAATCCTGATGGAAGGTTCACCTTTGTCAACGATGTGTATTGCCGTTTTTTCGGCAAACGCCTTGATGAGCTTATCGGCAACATCTGGCAGCCACTAGCTGTTGCGGAAGACATCCCGAAGATCGAAGAGGCGTTGCGCACGCTGGCCCCGGATAGCCCTGTGGCGCTCATAGAGAACCGTGTCTCCAACGCTTCCGGCAAGGTCCACTGGATGCAGTTCGTGAACCGCGCCTTTTTTCACGAAGATGGATCTCTCAAAGAAATCCAGAGCGTTGGCCGCGATATCACCGACCTCAAAATGACCGAGGAGGTTCTGCGGAAGAGCGAGGAGAGGGCAGCGAAGCGGGCATCCGAGTTGGATGCCACTTTGAGCGCCATAGCCGAGGGATTGATGGTCTTGGATACAAACCTAAGAATCCTGCGCATGAACCGAATCGCCGAGCATGTATTCAAATTTACGCCGGGGGAGATGGCTCTTCCGCCCGAAAAGCGGCTGGAGCGGTTCAGCGTCATCACTTCTGGCGGGGTCCATCTGGCTCCCAGAGACTTGCCCGGCCCCAGAGCGCTCCGAGGTGAAACGGTTGAGAGCGAACTATTGTGCTTCAAACACCAAGGCGGAGAGTTCTTCTGGGCCTCGGTGAACGCCGCGCCCATTTTCTGCGAACGGGGAACCATCACCGGCGCAGTGGTCACTTTTCAGGATATTACTCTTCGCAGGCAGGCTGAAGAGGCGCGCGCGCAGAGTGAAAATCTGCTCAACTGCACGCAGGCCTTGGGCAAAATTGGCGGATGGGAGTTCATTCCCGCTACCGGGACTATTTTCTGGACCAAAGAGCTATACCGTATCTTCGGTGTGCTCGAAGGGGTCTACGATCCCGGCGATTATCGCAGGAACTTCGAATTTGCAGAAAAACCCTGGCAGAAAGATCTGGCTAAGGCGTTCGAGACCCTGGCCGCCGAGGGCAAACCCTTCGATATGGAGTTGCCCATAACAACCGGCGACCGCCGCGACCTGTGGGTGCGCGCCTCGGGGGCGGCGGAGTTCAAGGATGGCACGATTGTGCGTGTTTTTGGCAACATCATGGATATTACCGAGCACAAACGCGCCGAACAATTTCGGGCGGACGTGGAACGCATCATCCGCCATGACATCAAGACCCCTCTGGAAACGTTGCATACCCTGGCCGAATACGCCTTGGATGATCGGCTGGATGAGGCGTTCCGTGCTGCAATGCCGGACCTTTTGCATTCCATCCGCAATGTCATCAATCTCGTGGATTCCTCTGAAAAGATCGTCAAGATGGAAAACGGAGAGTATACTCCCCTCGCCAATTGGCTCAATCTCCGCAAAATCGTGAGTTTTGTGGAATTGTCGCTTGCCCCGCTGGCCAAGAGCAAAGGCATTCGGCTGACTTCGGCAGGGATGCTTGCCCGAGCCATGCAACAGGAACAACCCGTGGTTTACGGTGAGGAATTCCTCCTTGAAGAGATGCTGACCAATCTGGTGAAGAACGCCCTCGAAGCTTCACCTGAAGATTGCGAGGTGACCATCTCCTGTCACCCCGGCCAGGGCGGGAAGCACGTTGTTATCCATAATACGGGCGCGGTGCCGGAATCCATGCGGGATCGCTTCTTTGACAAGTATGCCACTGAAGGCAAACCCCATGGCAAGGGGCTTGGAACATACAGCGCCCAGCTTATCGCCGCAGCGCATGGAGGCAAAATTTCGTTTTCCACGTCTGAGGAAGAGGGGACCACGATTACGGTGGTTCTCCCTGCCCAAAGGCCTCTTCAAGAACGGTAAGCCTCTGCCCATCTCAAACAGGATACGAGCCAGTTCCGACCATCCTTTCTTCTCCACGTTTACGTCAATGCGCCATGATAGTTGACTTTTATTTATGATTGCCCCACATATCCAGAGCGCACTTCTTTTGCGGGCAATGTCCGTGTGCAGTTATTATATAGGTATGTGTATTGATAGCCTTGTTTTAACACGGGGCGAAAGTGGTGATTCAAATTACAGGAGCCAGGACCAATGAACTTGAAAGTCGCAGTAGCCATGTTGTCAGTTCTGCTTTTTGCCTCAACCAGCTTTGCGTACGATAGGCCTACGACGTACATCCGCAAGTGCACATTCAGCCAGTGTGCCTACAAAACAGTTGGAGAGGCCATCGACGAATCTTTGCAGAATCCGCAGTGGGAATCCGGGAAGGCAACGGATGGCGAACTTATTGTCAACGTCCGGGGCATTGTGACTTTGGAGGGGAAACGGTATCAGGCCCTTTTGCAGTTTGCGCCCACGCCTAATGGTTTCAAAACGAACGCTCTTTCCTTGAATGGCAAAGTCATGAGTGCTGATTTCAAAAAAGCGTTCATTACCGAGTTATGCAAGTAAACCCATTAGCCTGGTATACCAGGCGTAAGTCCAGACAGCCTGTGGCCAGGTAGCCTGCCACGACAGAGCAGACGGTGCTGATCAGGAAGATCCAAGGTTCGTCGGGCGTACAGGCGTTCAAACAAGGGCCACTTGAAGAAATTCAGGTGGCCCTTGTTTCGTTGATCTGAAGCTGAATCCACAGTGGGGAACAGGTAAGAATATGATCGGCATCGCGGAAAGTCCGCCAGGCCATTGAGTGGGGCGGCCTGGCGGACTAACTGGACTTATGGTGTTGTTGTGGTCGAGGTGCTGGAGGAGCTTGAACCAATGGGCACGATGGTCTGGTTGCCCGGCAGCAGCGGGAAGGGCCCTCTGGCGAGGATGTATTTGTCGAAAGCTGTCAGCGGATCGGAATCGCGTACTTTGCGCTCAGCGGTATTGTAGGCGGCGGCGGTGAGCTGCTGTGTCAGCTGGTTGGTGAAAAGTACCGTCTTCATGTAAGCGTCCTGCTCTGAAGCGCTCATGGTGTTGAAGATATACTGCTCTGCCGGAAAGGCTATGGAGGAAGTGGACAGGAAGACGCTCTGCGCAGCTGTCGGTGTGGCTGCCGTGGTGGAGCCGGTTGTGGAGGTGGTCGTCGAGCTGGTTTGGGCCAGCGTCTGGCTGGACAGGCCGAGTAGGCACAAAAGAACTCCGGTGGCGATGGCTCTGTTCATTGCGGCTTCCTTCTCATTAGCGGTTTATTTAAATATACCAGAAATTCAACAGGGGACAAGTTAAATCCCACGGGGGGAGCCTCTGACACAAAACTCTTGCAAAACCGTGAAATGGCTAATTTTGGCAAGCCCTCATGGTGGCTGCTTAATACGAAGAATTACAGATGTTTTAGGACGCCTTCAAGCCCATCCGCGATATCCCGTACACCGCACGCCTTCTAGGAGACGACCAACAGGAGGCCAATTGCGCCTAATTCTGCTCCAGGCTTGGTAGATGGAGTAATCGTCATTCTGGTCGGGACCGTCCTGCGGAACCGTTCATCGAACCTCATGATTTATTTTAATTAAATTCATTGACAGTTGTGATGCAATGGTGGTTAGTTGGTATAAAGAATATTTAATGTGATTCACCGGAGAATTTACTATGATGAACAATCTTCGTAACAATGCGGAAGCAATAATTAAGTCAGATAATACGGTTCATGAGGATCTTCTGTCGTCAGATGACATGCGGCGTACGATCCACGAGCTGCGAGTTCATAAAATTGAGCTTGAGATGCAATGCGAGGAAATTCTCCATGCTCGGCAGGCACTTGAAGACGAAAAAGAAATGTATTTTGATCTGTATGATCTTGCTCCAGTTGGATATATAACTCTTGATGGGCAAGGGGCGATTATCAAATCAAACTTGGCCTTCTCAACTATGATGGGCATGGTGAGAAGCTCATTCATTAACTATCCGATAACCAAATTCATTCACCGTGATGACCTGGATGCTTTCTACCTGCACTCCAAACATCCCCCGGGGAATGGTACTCCTTATTCGTTGGACGTACGGTTGATGCGAGACAGCGGTGTGCCATTATGGGTTTCTCTAAGAACATCTTCTATGAAAAGTTGTAAAAGTGTAAATAATTGCAGTGTATTGGTTGCAATAGTTATTGATGAACTCAGACAAGCCAAGATATTCCTTCAAGATAGCGAAGATCGTTTCCAAATGTTCATGGAGAACTTGCCAGGTGCTGTTTTTTTAAAAGACAATCAAGGAAAAGTAATATTCACAAACAAATTTATGCGTGATCTTTTTGGGTGGAGTGATCCGATAGGGCAGACAGTTATGGATCTGTTCCCGCCTGAGATAGTTAAAACTGTGCTCGCTACAGATAGGCAGGCGATGATTGATGGGCATATCTGGTTAGAGGAGGAATTCGTCGACGTAAAAGGGCAAACTCGATTGTTCGATACCCACAAATTTATCGTTCCATTGTCTGAAAGTACAACCCTTCTCGGAGAAATTGGGGTTGATATCACAAGTCGAAGGAGATCCGAAATAGATATGAGAAAAGCCAAAGAGGCTGCGGAGTTAGCGAACACAACAAAGTCTGAATTCCTGGCGAACATGAGCCATGAGATACGTACTCCGCTTAACGGTGTGCTCGGTATGCTCCAACTCATGGAGATGACCCCACTTGATGATGAACAGAAAGAATATGTCTTTGGAGCAATCAAATCCACACAGCGTTTAACACATTTGCTCTCAGACATCCTTGACTTGTCAAGGATGGAAGCGGGCAAACTTGTTGTCGATGAAACAGAATTCGATATCAAAAGCCAAAAAGATTCAGTAGTTGAGCTGTTTTCTTTGGAAGCCCGTAAGAAAGGTTTGTACTTAGACTTTGTGATAGATGAAAAACTTCCGGCTGTATTGATAGGAGACGGAGCAAGGCTTCGGCAAGTTCTTTTTAATTTAGTTGGAAATTCAATCAAGTTCACTAAAAAGGGGTATGTACGGGTAGAAGCTTCTTTAATCTCTCTTGAAAAAAGTGCCTCATGCAAAGTGTTGTTTACTGTGAAAGATACAGGAATTGGTATTCCTGATGACCGGTTAAAGAATATGTTCGACCCTTTCGTCCAGGGAGAAGATACATATATACGAAATTTTCAAGGTGCAGGACTAGGACTTTCTATCGTACATCGGCTTATTGCCCTTATGAACGGTGAGATGTCTGTTGATAACTCGATTAGTGCTGGAACGACATTCTATTTCTCTCTGCCTTTCAAGGTGCCAAAAACTAAGTCAGAGGATAGTTTAAAGCCATTCAGTGTTGTCGTTATGGAGAATATGCAACATCCTCGTATTCTTCTTGCCGAAGATGATGCAGTGGCTGCACTCATCATCAGGCGAATTTTAGGGAAGCTCGGCTATACTGTGACCGCTGCTGGCAATGGGAAACAGGCTGTGAGTCTTCTTTCTGATCAGGACTTCGATCTTATCCTCATGGACGTTCAAATGCCCCTCATGGATGGGGTTGAAACCACCAAAGCTATCAGGAATTCAGCGGCTCTCGGTTTAAAATCAAAAATCCCGATCATCGCCATGACTGCCTATGCCATGACTGGGGATAGAGAAAAAATAATTGCTGCCGGGGTGGATGACTACATCGCAAAACCTGTGGAGAGAGCTGTGCTCACGGAAGTCATCCAAAGGGTGCTTGCCGAGAAATACAACAGGTTTCAGCAGGGGTAGCCGATGTGCATCGACTCAGGCTTTCCTCGTGTTGACGAGTGGACAGTCCTTTTGTGGTAGGGCGACTTCTCTTCGCGTTGCCGGTCCTCCGGTGCGGGCCTGTGCCCCTAGATCTTCCTTGTGACTTGCCCCACCCCCAGAGTTAGGCTTGAGCTGCGGCCCACCGATGCGATTATGGCTGGCACACTCCTGAGAATGAATATGCGTATCTATTTCCAGTTTACGAGGATAATGTAGTATTCGTATGATGGCGCGTTCGCTCTCATTGAGTCTCAGCGCTCTTAGGCGTGAGCCGCGCACCTGCCAAGACGGGATGTCCTGTGCGCGGGTGCTATATGTCATGTTTATGGTTGCAATTGGATTGAAATGCTTTACAGTGGCCCCTGTCGGGTGGGGCGCCGCAGCATGTTTCAGGTTTTGGACTCGTGAGAAATTTGTGTATATGCCTGAATATGGGGCGAGCGTGGAATTCGATTTCAATAGGAATGACAACAAGGACGTGCGGCCATGAGCATGGTTGAGAAAGTGCGGCAGGGCATTTCCCGACTGGCGCGGGAACACGGCGGTCCCTCGGCCTTGGCGGAAAAGGCGGGGGTAGGGCAACCCAATGTCTCCAAGTTTCTCTCCGGCAAGGCTATCCCCAGGTTCGACACCATCGCCCGGATACTGGAAACTTTGGGGGCCAGGATACTCTTTCCCGATGAGGAGCGCGACACCACCAAGCCGGTGGTGTTTGTCACTGCCAAACGTTCAGGCAATGTGGCGGACCCGTCCATCGCTCCCAATCCCGAAAGCTATATGGCCATTCCTCTGGCTCAGGGCGCAGTGGCCGCTGGGCCGGGCCTGATACCCGAGGACGCCGTGCGTGGCTGGGTGCTGGCCCTCAAAGACCAGTCCTCCATCCGCTACCGCACCAACTTGGTGGCCCTTGAAGTGGGTAAAGGCCAGGAGTCCATGGTGCCTACCCTGCATCCCATGGATATCGTCCTGGTGGACCGCGACGACTTTCGGCCCGAGCCCGACGGCTCCATCTTTCTGGTGCGCGAACCCGGCCCTGATGCCGAGGTCACCGTGAAGCGCGTCTATACCTATCGTAAAGAGGGCCAGACCCTGCTCACCTTTGTGGCCGATAACCCGGACAAGCGCTCCTTTCCTCCCTCGGTGCACAGCCTGGAGGCCGACTACCAGGGAGACCTGCGCCGTGCCATCGTCGGACGGGTGGTCTGGGCCTGGTCGGATATGACCAGAAAATAGAAAGTATTTCACTCCCGCGTCGTGGTTGAGGAGAGGCGCTTGGAGCGCCCATCCACAATCCGCAGGGTGCCTATTTTGCGGCGCTTCGGTGTAAACGTCAGCGTTCTTTTTCGTGCTACGCGTGCATGCCTTGTCCCCGCCGCTTGCGCCGGGGACACCCTGCGCATTTAGCCTTGTTCCTCCATCTTGCTTCGTTCTGCACAGCCGACCCATTGCGTCCCCATTTGGCGCGTCTATGGCACTTGTGGCTGCATGCCGTTTACCTCCATTCCCATTGTTCCCTGCCGACACGCCGCTGGTGAGTTTCCTTTGTGAGTTCCTTCCTCTCCCTGCCATTGTCCTTGGCCTAAAAGGTCTCGTCGTGACCGGCGATGCCTAGTCGTGTGGCTATTTCGAGGAGCGTCCGATTGTGGGAATGAGGGGGCCTTCAAACTAAGATTGTAAGCATGAAAATCTATATGTGATTCTTTTAGGAAAATTATGCTGCTGCTGCAAGTCATATTTTGTACTAAATTACTGAAATATAAATGTATTCGACTTAATCAAAAAGTATTGAAAAAAAAACGTTTTAGAATAGTTTGTCTTCACGCATGACGGCACCGCTGAAGCAAACGCGGCGAGGCTGGTACCGGAAGACCCAATACGTTTACGTACCGATGCCCAATAAAGCGGGCTAGGCGGGTGGGAGGGAAAGCTACAACCCCAGCGGCTTTGCGGGAACCGTCAGCGCAATGTGTCTCAAGAACAAGGACACCCCAAAGCCGGTGCGGGGAAACACATCCGGCCCTCTGTCCACCCTCGGAGGTTGCAATGTCACGCAAGTGTTTGGAAACCCGGGCCGGGACGACTACTGCCAGGGAGCGTCCCGGCCAACATAAAGAATTAATGAGGCTTTCCTCAGTGCCGGATATTCGCGGTGCGGGGGTGACGTGTCCAGGCCTTGGAAACACGGATAACAGCTGCATACCGTCGTGCGGCAAAATACAAATCCACGCTGTTCCGGTGGAGGAGGGTCGTTGTGATCGAGACTCGTTGCGCACACTGTACGCACTGGGACAGCCGGGATGGGCTGGTGGGATTTTGCGCGGAGATAACTGAAAGCCTTCGCCTGCACCTGGATCTTCTGGTGTACGGCCTGGCTCCATGCCGTACATCGGCGGCAGGCCATTGCCGACGTTTCGAGCTTTCGGAGGATGCACAGGTAGAGGCACTAGAGGCGAAGCGTGAATGCGAGGCCTTACGACAGGCTGCTGGGCAAGACTATCCCCTGAGCCTGCGATGAGTGCCACGATGCCCGCTGTGTGGCGGCGAGCGGTGAAAATTTCTTTCAACCGGCCACTGTGCCGGTAATTGTTCCGCAAAGCGGACGCCTCAAATCCACAGCGGGGCGCAACCGTTGCGGGAAAGGGAGAGCGGGACGGCCAGGGCCCGCTTCCCGTTAATACATATGTGCCAGCCGGTGCGGTCCGTTTTTCTCCTCTGGCGGACCCCGGCGCGGCCTTCCCCATACCCAGCCGGCCGAGGGGGCAATGGCCGGTTCCCGTACCATCGTGATCCAGCGGGGAGGACGTTTCAACATCCTCCCCGCGCCCCCTCACGGCAAACAATGAGGTGAACGCCATGTTTTGCCCAAATTGCGGAACCGACAGCCGTGTGGTGGAAACGGACAAACTCCCCACATCAGTCACCCGCATCCGGTGGTGCCGCAACGAGCACTGCAAAAATCTGTTTGAAACCCAGGAAAGGATCATGGGCGTTGTTGTCCGCCAACTCGACCCTGATATGAACGGCAAACCTTCCTGGAGCGCTCCTAAAAAATAGCCGTACCAAACGGCGATCATTCGTCCTTAGCCATTCCAGAACGTGCGCCAATGCAAACAACACCGCCCCCGAAGCCGGAAGGCCAAGGGGGCGGTGTTGTGAGTGATGGTGAAATGTTGCGCAGAATCAAAGGCCGTCTATTTTGCCTTCTTGCGTTTTTCCCAGAGCTTCATGTCCTTCATTTTGGTGCGGCGTTCACGCTGCAAGGACTTGCTCACCAGAGGGGTTCCTTTCTTGTAGCCATGCTTGGCTCTGTACTCGTCGGGAGTCAGGCCGTGAGTGGAAAGGTGTTTCTTGGTGATGATCTTGAAGGTTTTACCGCATTCAAGGCAGGTGACGGACTTCTCTTTGATGGCCTTTTTCGGGTCACCAGCGGGAACCGCGCCTTCCTCAACAACGATAGAACCTTCGCTGATGGCACGGATGCCTTCAGCGACACGTTTGACCATGGAGGTGATTTCCTCCTCGGTCATGTTGCGGACGCTGGCCTGGGATTTTACGATTTCCAACGCTTCCTTGAGATAATCATCCATGTGCTTCTCCTTACAGTGGCGGGTGGTGTGCAGGGTAGATACACGAAGATGAAGCGATATGTAAATATCGTCCATGCATTTTTTTACATTTACCGCCCAATGAACATGATGATTTTTCAATCACTGCAACGGAGAGAGTTTTGAGCTTTGGTGTAGGTTAAAATAGGTCCGTCGGCGTAGGCGGAAAGGGGAGGCGTGGCGTGGATTTTCCCTAAGGATAGTGGCGGACATGACTGCGTGAATGGTGTGCTGCATGGAGGTTGTTTGACAGTTCGACTGCAAAACATACGGTAAGGCTTCCCTTTGACAAAGAGGCCCGCGCGGTGCAAAGCCCGGTAAACATGTGCACAGGCACTGCGGAGGATGAAGGGTGTTTACGGGACTTGTGAACGGACTTGGAAAGGTGACGGCGCTTACTGTCGGCAGCGGACAGATGCGTCTGGCGCTGACGGCGCTGTTCGACCTGCCCGCTCTCGAGAAGGGCGAATCTATTGCAGTGAACGGCGTCTGCCTGACGGTGGAGACGTTCACGCGCAACGCCTTCACGGCCTATGCCTCGGCTGAGACCCTGGACGCGACAAGCCTGGGGGCGCTCAAAACCGGCTCCACCGTCAATCTGGAGCGTGCCTTGGCCCTGGGTGACCGGCTGGGCGGGCATATGGTCAGCGGCCACGTGGATTGTCTGGCCGAAGTGGCCTCCCTGAGCCCTGCCGGGGAATCCGTGGCGTATGAATTGCGCTTCCCGGCGGAGTTCGGCCTGCTTGTGGTGCCCAAGGGCTCCGTGGCCCTGGACGGGGTGAGCCTTACCGTCAACACGTGCGGCCCAGACTGGCTCACCGTGAACATTATTCCTGCCACGCAGCAGGAGACCACCATCAGCTCCTGGAAATCCGGCCTCACGGTGAATATGGAGTGCGACATCATCGGAAAATATGTGGCCCGCATGCTTGGCCCCTATGCCGAAAAAGCCAAATCCTCTGGAATAACCACGGACTTCCTGCGCGACCACGGTTTCTAGCCCTTCTTGCCCTTTTGCCCGGCCTGCATTAGGAATGGCCGTTTCCGGCCGCCCCTTCATGGCGGGCCGTGAGGAGGTCTTTCATGCCCCATTGCACCACTGAAGAAGCCATTGAGGATATTCGCCAAGGAAAGATGATCATCCTGGTCGACGACGAGGATCGCGAGAACGAAGGCGACCTGACCGTCGCTGCCGAAAAGATCACCCCTGAGATCATCAACTTCATGGCCATCCACGGCCGGGGCCTCATCTGCCTGCCCATGTCTTCGGAATGGGTGGACACGTTAAAGCTCCCCATGATGACCGATAAGAACAAATCACAATTCGGCACCGGGTTCACCGTATCCATCGAAGCCCGCACGGGCGTCACTACGGGGATCTCGGCTTACGACCGGGCCACCACCATCCTCACCGCCGTGGCCGACAACGTAAAAGCCGAAGACGTGGTCACCCCTGGCCACGTGTTCCCTCTGCGCGCCAAGGAAGGCGGCGTGCTGGAGCGCGCCGGGCAGACCGAAGGCAGCGTGGACCTGGCCAGGCTGGCGGGCCTCAAATCCTGCGCTGTCATCTGCGAGATCATCCGCGACGACGGCAATATGGCCCGCATGCCCGATCTCATTGAGTTCGCCAAAAAACACGATCTTAAAATCGCCACCATCGCCGATCTCATCCGCTATCGCATGCGTTTCGGCCATCTCTCGGTGCGCAAGGTGTCCGAGGCCAATCTGCCCACCTGCCACGGTGGGGATTTCAAGGTCATGGCCTTTGAGACCGAAACCGGCGGACAGGCCCATCTGGCCGTGGTCAAGGGCGACATCACGCCGGGCGAGCCCACCCTGGTGCGCGTGCACTCCGAGTGCCTCACTGGCGACGTGCTGGGCTCCTTGCGCTGCGACTGCGGCGGCCAGCTGCAAAAAGCCATGCGCATGATCGAAGCCGAGGGCAAGGGCGTTCTGCTGTACATGCGCCAGGAAGGCCGCGGCATCGGCCTGGCCAACAAGATCCGGGCCTACGCGCTGCAGGATCAGGGCATGGATACTGTTGAAGCCAACCGCGAGCTGGGCTTCAAGGCCGACCTGCGCGATTACGGCATCGGCGCGCAGATGCTGGTGGCCCTTGGCGTCAGCAAGATGCGGCTCATGACCAACAACCCCAAGAAGATCGTGGGGCTGGAGGGCTATGGCCTGGAAGTGGTGGAGCGGGTGCCCATCGAGATGAACGCCTGCGAAGAGAACGAAGGCTACCTGCTGACCAAGAAAGAAAAAATGGGCCACATGCTCAACATGGATAAATAAGGAGACGCCACCAATGCTGCATCTTTCCACCATCGAAGGCCAGATGACCGCCAAGGGCATGCATTTCGCCCTGGTGGCCTCCCGCTTCAACGACCTCATCGTCAACTCCCTGGTGGGCGGGGCCGTGGATTTCCTGGTGCGCCACGGAGCCGAGCGCGAGGACCTCACCCTGGTGAAGGTTCCGGGCGCTTTTGAGATCCCCCTTGCCGCCAAGAAGCTGGCCGGTTCCGGCAAATACAACGCTGTCATCTGCCTGGGCGCGGTCATCCGGGGCCATACCCCGCATTTTGAATACGTGGCCGGCGAGTGCACCAAAGGCCTGGCCCAGGTGTGCCTGGAAACCGGCGTGCCCATCGGTTTTGGCCTTCTGACCGTGGACAACCTGGAGCAGGCCATCGAACGCGCCGGCACCAAGGCCGGCAACAAGGGCGTGGAAGCCGCCGCAGCCGCGCTGGAGATGGCCCGCGTCGTGGAGCAACTCTAGCACATGTCCGGTCCCCAGACTCCCCGGCGCAAATCGCGCCGTCGCGCTTTTCAGGTACTGTACGGCTTCAACTTCGAGGCCCCGGTCAACGAGCGCGAGCTCAAGAAACTGGTGGACGACGCCCCGGAAGATCCCGGCCAGGCTCCCAGCAGTGACGAATATGTGTTCACCCTGGTCTCGGGGGTGTGGCACGCCCATGGGGAGCTGGACACCATCATCTCGGATCATGCCCAGAACTGGAAGCTGGCCCGCATCGCCAAGGTGGAACTGACCATCCTGCGCCTGGCCCTGTTCGAGATTCTGCACGTTGAGGACATCCCCCTGCGGGTGGCCATCAACGAGGCCGTGGAACTGGCCAAACAGTTCGGCGACGACAACTCCCCTGGCTTTGTCAACGGCATTCTGGACGCCGTGGCCAAGGGCGTGGACAAGGGCAAGTTCGGCGGCCAGAAGGTCCTGGCCAAAACCAAAACCACAGCCGCAAACGACCCGAAATGAAATACGAACCGTTGTCCATAGAAGCCAAGTGGCAGGATGTCTGGGCCAAGGGCGGCCATTTCCATGTGGAAGCCGATCCCTCCAAGCCCAAATACTACGTGCTGGAGATGTTCCCCTATCCGTCGGGGCGCATCCACATGGGGCACGTGCGGGTGTACACCATCGGCGACGTGGTGGCCCGCTTCAAACGCATGCGCGGCCACAACGTGCTCCATCCCATGGGTTGGGACGCCTTCGGCCTGCCTGCCGAGAACGCGGCCATCAAGCACGGCCTGCATCCGGCCAAGTGGACCTACGAGAATATCGCCAACATGCGCGCCCAGCTCATGAAGATGGGCTACTCCCTCGACTGGGAACGCGAGTTGGCCACCTGCGATAAAGAATACTACCGCTGGGAACAGCTGTTCTTCATCAAGTTCTTCGAAAAGGGCTTGGTCTACCGCAAGAACTCCCCCCAGAACTGGTGTTCGGATTGCCACACCGTGCTGGCCAACGAGCAGGTGATAGATGGCCGCTGCTGGCGCTGCGACACCGAGGTGGAGCAGAAAGACCTTGAACAGTGGTTCCTGCGCATCACCGCCTACACCGATGAGCTGCTCAAAGACCTGGAGACCCTCGAAGGCGACTGGCCCGAGCGCGTGCTCACCATGCAGCGCAACTGGATCGGCAAATCCGTGGGCTGCGAGATTGATTTCCCCCTCGAAGACGGCTCCGGCGATGTGCGCGTGTTCACCACCCGCCAGGACACCCTCTGGGGCGCGACCTTCATGTCCATCGCCGCCGAGCACCCCCTGGCGGCCAAACTCATCGCGGGCAAGCCCCAGGAGGCCGAGGCCAAGGCCTTCATCGAAAAGATCCGCAACCTGGACCGCATCAAGCGCCAGGCCGACGATCTGGAAAAAGAGGGCGTGTTCACCGGCTCCTACTGCGTGAACCCTGTCACCGGCGCGCGCATGCCCATCTACTTGGCCAACTTTGTGCTCATGGGCTACGGCACCGGTGCGGTCATGGCCGTACCCGCTCACGATCAGCGCGATTTCGAGTTCGCCCAAAAGTATGGCCTGCCCCTCAAGGTGGTCATCCAGCCCAAGAATGAAACCCTGGACGGCTCCGCCTTGACCGCTGCCTACACCGATCCCGGTGTGCTGGCCGAGTCCGGCCCCTTCACCGGCCAGGGCAGCGACGCCGCCAAGGTGGCCATCGCGGACTGGCTGGAGGCCGAGGGCAAGGGCAAACGGGCCGTCAATTACCGCCTGCGCGACTGGAACATCTCCCGCCAGCGTTACTGGGGCGCGCCCATTCCCATGGTTTACTGCGATACCTGCGGCGTGGTGCCCGTGCGCGAGGCCGACCTGCCCGTGGTGCTGCCGCTGGACGTGAAGACCCACGCCGACGGTCGCTCTCCCCTGGCGGACACCCCGGAATTCGTGAACACCGTCTGCCCCAAATGCGGCGGCCCTGCCCGGCGAGAGACCGACACCATGGATACCTTCATGGAATCCAGCTGGTATTTCCTGCGCTACTGCTCGCCCCAGAACGACACCGCCCCCTTCGATCCCGCCGAGGTGGCCTACTGGTCGCCGGTGGACCAATACGTAGGCGGCATCGAACACGCCATCCTGCATCTGCTTTATTCGCGTTTTTACGTGAAGGCCCTGCGCGACCTGGGCTACATCAGCCACGATGAGCCCTTCGCCCACCTGCTCACCCAGGGCATGGTCATCAAGGACGGGGCCAAGATGAGCAAGTCCAAGGGCAACGTGGTGGATCCCGACGTCATGGTGGCCCGCTACGGCGCGGATACCGTGCGCATCTTCATGCTCTTCGCCGCGCCGCCGGAGAAGGACCTGGAATGGTCCGACACCGGCATCGAAGGCTCGGCCAGGTTCCTCTCCCGCCTGTGGCGGCTGGTCACCGGGGAATTGGACGGGATCATCAAGCCCACCGGAGCCTGCCGCACGCTGGACCCGGCCACCCTGAGCCCCCTGCTCAAGGAATTGCGCCGCCGCGAGCACGGCGCCGTGGCCAAGGTGGGCAAGGATATCGAGGGATCGTTCCAGTTCAATACGGCCATCGCCGCTGTCATGGAGCTGCTGAACTTCCTCATGGCCAACACTGCGGAACTTAAGGCTCAGCCCGGCGCGGGAGCGTCGCTCTCTTCGGCAGTGAACAGCCTGCTGGTGATGCTCTCCCCCATGGCTCCCCATGTGTGCGAGGAGCTGTGGGCCATGCTCGGCCACACCACCACCCTGTCGCGCACGCCCTGGCCCACGTATGACCCCGAGGCCCTGGCTACCGACACCGTCACCGTGGTGGTGCAGGTGAGCGGCAAACTGCGTGGCAAGATTGAAGTGGCTGCCGACGCCGCCGAAGAGGATGTGAAAGCCGCCGCCATGGCCGAGGAAAACACCGTCCGCCACCTGGAAGGCAAGACCGTCCGCAAGGTCATCTACGTGCCGGGCAAACTGGTGAACATCGTGGCGAATTAGTGAGAGAGCCCTGGTGGCCGTTTGGCTGCGGGGATGGAGAAATACAATGTTAAGCGCCCGGTTCGAGGATATCGAACCGGGCGCTTTTGTGTGTGGAGGATGTTGTGGGGCTATTTGCGCTCGCTCCACCTGATGATCACATCAAGGCGTGAATCTCGGTCAACATCAAAGAGGCTTTATGTTGCAATGCGCTCGCGGATTCTGACTGGAATCAATTGTGGCCATCGAGTGCGGACTATGTTGTACAAATCGACCTTTTTCGATGTCACTCGTGCTGTGATAACTGCTGCATAGGAAAGGCGCCCTGGCCCCATGTTAACCCCTGCACGGCTCCAATCGCCTCGGGCCAGCGCGTGCACATGAATATATGGGTCTGCCAGGGATTGAATATTTGAAAGTTTCTGTCCCCGAAACACTGTGTCCCACTTGCCTTCATTTCTTAGTTCTATTTCTTTTTTGTATGGTTTCGCTTTATTGTTTGTATTACAGAGCCATCCATCTCTTTGCAGTGAAAGCACAAGCTTATCATCACGGATATCTACAGCCCTTCTCTCGGTTACTTGTTTGCCAACTTTTTTGACAAAATCGTATTTGTGTTTATGTGGAATAAAATACACTTCTGTCCCGGCAAGAGTATATTCATCCGGGGAGCTTGGAACGACCGCTGAAGAGTAGACGACGGTCCAAAATATATCTAATTGTCCATTAAGTGAGTGTGTCTCTGGAAAAGGTACTGGAAGCATCACGCCGGTTTTAAAAGTAATATCTCCATTAAATACGATGGTTGACTCATAATCGTAGCAAGAAAGTATGTTCTCGGCATTGTCATCAGATATACCCCAGCTGGTGCTATCACACTTCGCACCGTTCATGGCGGCATCATGTATTAAAAGAGCTTTTGCAGTCTGCGGGCGCAAAACAGCTTCATCATTGACTCCATGCAGAAGCATGGCGGCATTTTGGCCTACTAGCGGGGCCGAGAAACTAGTTCCGCACACCCCGTCTAAGGAAATGGTCTGGGGTGAAGAGGGTGCAAGAACGTAGAATGGATCGTGCTCAGAACCACCAAAACCCAAAATGTCGGGCTTTACCTGACTACCTGCGCGACCTGGGCCGTTGCAGCTATACTCTGTTTTTGTGCACATACCATCATTTGCGCGTGAATAAGCCCCAACACTTATTCCGTTAACCGTATCTGCGGGCGGTTGGATTCTGTCATATGGTGGTTCCAGATCACCATCATTGCCAGCAGCGATAACAAACAAAACATCTTGTTCATGACATAGCTTGTCAATCATGGATGTCAAAGGATTGATTTCATCATCATCAATCGGAAACTGAGGGCCAGAGCTCAAGACGAATATTTTTATGTGTCGATTTTGCGGGGCTTCAACAGCAGCGGTCATTTTTGGAATTATACGGTACAGAACAAAATCGTTGCTACCATTCACTGGTTCCTCAGGATAAATACGAAAAGAGCGAACTTTTGACTTGGGAGTTGCATTTTGTGCAGTCTGTGGATTTAGAGGTCCAAAAACCGCCGCACTGCACACAGCCGTACCATGTTCTACCCAGTCAGAATCGGGGGAAAGAGGTGTCAAATGTTCCGAGGCCACCCACTTTGACAATCCAGCTCTATTATCAATTCCACCATCAAACACACCTATTTCAAAATTTAATAGGCTCTGTTCGCGTTGAGTGTTGAAGCTACCCAAGGGACATGATTAGTGCCCGTTTCGGGGTCAGGCTTTCGCCTAAACGCTCGAACAATCTCCGCCAACCAAGGTAGTTGGCCAGATACTTCGTCGCCACACCCCCGAA
>JBBRUD010000088.1:0-18583 GCA_038248065.1 Desulfovibrionales bacterium
CAGCGCCTCGGCCAGCTGGAGCCGTTGGTTTGTGGTCAACCGTTCAAGGCTGGCGAGAAGCGATAGGAATTGTTCAGTGTCCATGGCTGCCTCCATGGGGAGCAATCTACAAGTTTCAACACCGAAAGGGAACACAGCCTAGAATAAATATAAATAGATATTCGCTGGAAGGATGGAGATTGTCAGGAGCAGTATGTCGAGGGTGTTGGTTTTCAACCAACGCGAGCATGCGTTGCGTTTTGACGTTCTGTTCGCAATGGTGCGCTTTATACCTTCGTTGGATATTTTGGTAAATGCGGCTCCAGCTAAGTGGGAGAATGGAGCTACAAAATTATCAAATTTTAGCCCTGCGACTTGCTTATCTAATGTAGCTCCACGAGAACTTTGGGCAAGTTCAGCCGCCTGTATCCATGCTGCCCGTTTTATTTCTATAGAATCTGGGAAACTCTTGTCTTTCAACGCAAGATCAAGTGCAGCAGATACGTACGATTCATCCTCAGACCAACTTTCTTTGGCAAATATGAGTACATCATCGTTTCTCGCTAAGACTAAACAGGTTGCGATTTGAATTGAAGTAACAAGTAACTCAATAAAGTTAGTGTGGTTTTGCGCGACGTCTTGCCGAGTTGTTAAGCAGGAAAGCAATGTGTTGTAGTACTCTGGACTGTTAGTAAAACTATATTGTATTGAATATTCTTTGGTTTGGTCGAATCTGCTTGCTTTTAAAATATCAGGAGTTAACGCGATGGCTTTTGGGTTGTTTTTCAGCGCTGTCCACTCTTGTAAAGGGTTAACTATCATTACAGCCAGCTCGTCACCTGATGATTTACTCTCCTTGGCAACTCGCTGTGCAATCGCATGACTGCTCGTGCCTTTATGGTATGAAATTATCGTATCATAATATTTGCCGATTTCCTGATAATCATCGAACACCTTGTGGAGTCGGTCAACTGCCCAGAAGGTCGCGTTGGCAACCAAAGCGCAGAGCTGTGCTGGGCTGTTTTTGTGGTTGGATACCTCAAATACTGTCGCAGGATCGCAAACTCCAAATTCAAACTGACCTCCGAGAACTTTTTCCAGAATATTCTGGTCACTGGCGGCTTGGACGGTCACTGTTTTTAATGAATACCCTGGCGGGAGGAGGTTAAAATAGTTTTTACTTTCGGCATAGAGTAGAGAGAGGAAGGTAGAGGAAAAAACGGTCCATAAGAGCGCACTTGAAGCTGTGCTTCGTTCTCCCCCAGTCATTTGAGAGAATGGTTTCGTTCATGGCTTAGTATCCTTCTTGGTTTTTGACAGGGCAGCGTCTGCATATGAATTGTCAACATAGGATGCCATTTCCCCGACCGTATGTATGTCTCCGACAGAGACCCGGAGATCGACGGCTTTCTGCCACGCGTTCGGCTTTATACTTACTTCCTGAGGGATTATTTGTGACTTGAGTATTCGTTCGAGAGCGGCCTTTGCCACATCGGGCTTGATCTCCGGGAAGCGCTTGCAAAGAAGTGCCAAAGCGCCTTCAGGGTCGACATGCAATTTATCCAGTGCCAATTGTAGCGCAAAAACTACCTTCGCAGCTGTTTCAGGTGAACGGGCAAGATAATCGGTACTTGTGGTCAAGCCGGTAATCGCAAAATCTCCGTAGATTTCAGCCAACGAATACAGTACTCGCCCGCCTTGCGCGACAGCTTGAGAAACGTTGGGCTCCAACTCAAGGGCAATATCTGCTCGATGTGACTTGGCCATGGTCAGAAGAGCACCAAATGCACCTTCGCGGATGTTAGGCTTTTTACCAGCGGTGATGAACATTTGACGTTGAAGTGTGTATGCCGTCGATGGGGCGGGGAAAGTGGCCACCGAGTACCCATTGAGGTCTGTAGTGGTGTTGAAAGGCTTGATGTCCTGTCGCCAGGTAACTCCCCAGAATGGAACGCCGTTTACGATGCTAGCGATAACCTTACCGCCCCGGCCATGGGCTGCGGAAATGGCGACGAAGGTAGGATCGCCGACTCCGAAATCGGCGTCACCGCTTAGAACGGCCGCCCATGTCTTCTCGTCTCCCCCCGTATTGATGATGGAGACTTCAAGCCCAACCTGGCTGAAAAGATTCGCATCCAAGGCTATGTAAAGTGGAGCGTACAGGAAAAAATCGCCAACCTGAGCGATTTTCACTGAGGTTTTGTTGGTTGAAAATCCCGAAATTGGCGATACGTATGATGCCATTATAATAATTAGAACTATCGTCAACCGGACGAACTTATTCATAGTGGCACCTCTTGTGACCTGCCTTTTGGCGCGTCCTGATCACTTACTAAGGGCCTATACCCCTCTGTGACAAATAAAGCGATGAAATAATTCAATTAAATCAATAAATATATGATTTCAGTATTTGTGTTGGCCATGGAAAATAGTCTTACTTGGCGCTGTTCAGATTTGGTCCGGGGCTGGTGACCCGCATGTCTTAACTATGGTTGCCCAGTGGTTATGTGCTTGACGGGATGAACGCTCTGCGGGGGAAGGGGGCGCGATTGGGAAGGCTACTCTACTAGACGAATCGTTCCAGATCCAGCCCCAAGAGTTTGGGGTCCAGACATTCCTCGATGTCCAGGCCCCCTTCGCTGGCGGCGGGCAGTTGGGAGAGGTCGAGCAGCACGGGCAGTTGGGGAATGCGTTTCTTGTTGAAGGAAACCTTGACCAGGGGCCGTGAAGGATGATCGGGGCGGGCTTCCAGCACCACGCCGCAGGTCTGGTCGGTCAGGCGTACGAAAGAACCCGCCGGAAACACCCCGAAGCAGCGCACGAACTGTTCCAAAAGGCCGGGATGGAAGGTCTCGTTGCGCCAGGCGAACATGGCTTTGATGGTGTCGTGAGGCGTGGTGGCCTTGCGGTAGACCCTGTCGCTGGACAGGGCGTCAAAGATGTCTACGATGGAGAGGATACGCGCGAAACTGTCTTTCTCCTCAGCCTTGAGCTGGCGGGGATAGCCCATGCCGTCGTAGCGTTCATGATGGTGCAGAACGCCCAGCAGGATGTCTTCGCTGATGCCGCCCTGTTGGCTGAGGAGTTGATACCCCAACAGGCTGTGGCGCTTCATCTGTTCGAATTCGCGCTCTGAGAGTCTGGCCGGTTTGTTGACGATTTCGATGGGCACGCGGAATTTGCCCACGTCGTGGTACAGTCCGGCAAATCCCAGCCGTTTGAGTTCATCTCCATGCATGCCCAGATGCTTGCCGAAAATGAGAGCCAGCACCGAAACGTTCAGGCTGTGCCGGAAGGTGTAGTCGTCGTAGCGGTGCAGTTTGGCCAGCAGCAGCATATTGCGGCTGTCGCGGTCCAGCCCCTCCAACAGGGAGTCCACGGCGGCGAAGGACTCAGTGACGTCCACATCCAGACCTTCGCGCACTTTGGTCATCATATCAGTGACATGGGACAGGCATGCACCGTAGAGCTTCCGGGAAGTTTCTATGCCCGGGGGCTTGGAGGGCCTGGCTTCGAAGGCCACCCCTTCGAGGTCGGTTGCTGTTGGAGCCTTGGTGCGGTCGGAATCGATGGTGACTGCGGTTACGCCTTCTGCGGCCAGCGCATCGATCTGCTCCTGGCGGTGGATGAAGTCGGCAAAGCGCACATTGGGATTGGCAAGGCTGCCATCGCCGTAGCGTTCCACAAACATCCCAGGGCGCAGTTTATGAAGAAGAATTTCTGTAAGCATGGCCATCCGTTCAGCTTTCGCCCATAGAACGACCGGGGATGCTGATCATTTATTCTTTAATATTCATTTTTAGTAACTCGCAGTTCGCAATCTGTAAAGGGAGCCAGAAGCCTTTGGCATTGTCGGATCAGGTGGAAAAGGTGCGGGTAGGACAGACGATCAATTTTTCAGGGCTGCTGTTTCACTGGCAAAGAACACATACTGCCCGGCAAGGTTACCGCTGCCCTGGCCACCGGCCGCAGGAGGCTTGGAGGCCACGAACATGCCATGATAGCCAAAGCTGATGAACAGTTGCCCGCTGGGCACAGGCTTGGGCTTGAGAGTGAAATCGAAGGCTAGCCCCTTGGCGGTGAGTTTTTGCGACGAGTAAGATTTGTTCGCCTGGGCCAAAACGTTACCGTGTTCGTCACACAGATAGACGATGATGTTCATATCCTGCACGGAATCGGCCCAGACCGGGATATTTTCCTTGATGGGCCAAGCCGTTCCTTTGACGCCGAATTCGTTGGTAAGGGGCACAGCTTCATAGTCGAAATGCATGAACTTGCCGTAAAGCTTCTCTTGGACTCCGGCTTCCCAGGTCTTGCGCTGCAAGTGGGTGGCGGTAAGTTTGGCGCAGCCCGCAGAAAGAGCGGCCAGGGTGCACAGCATCAGGAGCAGGCAGAGGGTGCGTTGTGGACGCCGGTTGGGAGTATGCATGGTTGAAAGATACTCCATTGGCCATATGCGAGGCAAGCGGCAATACAGCAGCCGCAAAAAAGCCGACCGGGGGTGTCCCCGGTCGGCTGAAGAGGCGGTGCGCTGCAGGCGCTTAGAACTTGTACTGCAGGCCGAAGGAAACCAGGAAGGCGTCGCCGTCTTTGGCCTGGTTCACGAAACGGCGCCCCCAGACGGAGCGGTCGAACTCGCCATGGGACCAGCCGGTGTTAACCTTGAAGTCCAGGTTTTCATAGATGGCGTAGTTGTTGTCCAGGTTCAGGCCGAACACATGTTCGGTGGTGGCCAGGTCGCGGCCCATCTGGTACCAGTTGCCCGTGCCTACAGCCAGGTTGACGGCACGCAGGGCGCGCGCGGAGTTCATGCCCTGGGCAAAGGCGAAGGTCAGGCGGTGGCTCAGGTCGGTCACGAAGCTGATCTTGTTGAGCGAAGCGGAGAAGCCCCAGGTGCCGGTGGGGTTGACGCCCATGTTGCCGGAGACGAAGGCCTGGTCGGAGTCGAACAGGAAGGAAGTGCTGGTTCCCCAGGCGCTCACGATCTGCGGCATGCGCTCGGAGCCGTTTTTCAGGGAGTCGTCTTCACCGGTGGACCACCAGAAGGCGACCTGGGGGGTGAGCATGTCCAGGCCGGTGTATTCGGCGGCCACGTCGAGGAACCAGCCGCCGCGGCGGTTGGCCTGACGGTCGCTCCAGTTGCCCTGTCCGTAGATGACGTCAGCGTAGAACTTGAAGGGATCAAGGGCGGTCACTTCAAAGGCGCTGCCGGCCCACCAGTACAGATTCTGGGGGTTCCTGAGCGGAACGCCGATGCCGGTGGCACCTGAGAACAGGGTGTTGGCCAGGGAGTTGTTGTAGCTGCCGGCGCCGCCAACGAAGGTGTTGGCATAGTTGGCGTTACGTCCGGCTATGCCCATGGCGCCCCAGGGAGTGGCGCTGAAGCCTTCCAGGGTGATGGGCAGGGCCAGGAAGAATATGTCGAATTCGTCGGGCACCTGGGTGAGGGTGGGGTCAAAGTCTTTGTTGGAGTCCAGGGGGCGTCCGAAACCGGCGACCACGCTCAAGGTGTCCTTGATGATGGGGGCGTTGATGACGGCCGCGGCCACTTCGGTATCCAGCACAACGGAGCTGCCGCCAAAGAAGGAGGCGTGGGGCAGGGTAATGGGCTGGCGACCGGCAGTGATTTCAATGTCGGTGTTGGGAACCTTGAACTGCAAGTAGGCCTGGTAGACGTCGATGGACACGCGCGGGTTGTCCACGGTGAAGGTGTTGTTACCCCAGGCGGTGTTGTTGACCCGGATGCCGAGGCGGAACTTCAGGTTCTCGTTGGCAATAAAATCGGAGCGCAGGCGGAAGCGTTCCCATATGGTGAAGGTGTCGTTGGCCTGGGTGCCGTCGCCGCTCCATCCGGTGTAGTTCTGCTTGGTGAAAACGGTGGCGTGAATACGGGCATCGCCGGTCATTTTCACTTCGGTTGCCGCCTGAGCCGCCACTGCGAAGGCGAGCAGGCCGGTCAGCACCGCAAGGGCCAAAATACGTTTCATGAACTTTCTCCTCCTGATGTTGTCTGCCACTGAGCCCTAACCACCACAGATGAAGCAGAGAGGGGGCACCCGTCCTTGTTGCCCTTACCAGAGGGCCGCAAGGAACATCTCCGCCATTTCCGCGCCCTGCTGGAGAGGGGCCGGGGAATGCCGCGAATTGTTGGTCCGCGTGCCGTCCCGGGCCATACCCCGCACAGGAAAAACCCAAAATGTTACACAACCGTGACGTGTTTGAAAATGAAATATTTTCCATGTTAAGTCAATTGGTTTTACAAAAATGTAATTGAGAGGCCTGAATCTGGACAATGCGGGGATGGGCCATGGAGACGGCTGGTCTTCCATGAAATGCAACCCGCCTGGTATTTCAATGCCTTCTGATCTGGCGCTCCCATTTCGTGAAACTGGCAATAGTGATAATGAAAATCAATGTCAAGCCGTTTGCGCACAGGGATATTACAGTTTCAAGCCGAGCAAAATGAGTGTTCAGCTGACCCGTGGCGATCGTGTGAATAATTTAAAAATCGTGTAACCGGAGGGCGTGAATTTGTCCAGTCAATAAAACCAGATATCACAGCCCACTGGGCGGGTGCACGTCACAGACGCGACACAATCATTGGCGGATGCTGTCGGTCAGCCCTCGCCCCAGGCTGCATATGGCTGCTGGGGTATCTGAGCGTTACTTGCCGGTGGCGTCGTTCTTCCAGTCTTTCACCCGCAGTTCCACCGAGGCCAGGCCGTTATAGGTATCGAGTTTTGGGGTGAAGGCCAGGCGCAGGGTTTTGCCCTGGATGTCCGTCCCCAGCTTGTCCGCCTGCCGCCAGGCTTTGGCCCGGAGGGTGACCCCTGCTGCGTCGTCGCGCACGTCCAGTGAGACGTGGTTGGCGCCAAAGGCCTTGCGGGAACGCACGGTCACCGGACAGGAGGTGAACACCGGCTCCGGGTTGCCGCAGCCAAAGGGGCCGAGCAGGTCAAGTTCTTTGAGAAAGGCTTGGTGGATGTCGCCAAAGGGGAGTTCGCCGTCGAGTTTCAGGCCGGGTAGGGGCATCTGAGGGCCGAGCTGGTCCGTGACGGCTTGGGAGAAACGCAGGCGCAGTGCATCCAGGTTTTCGTGGGCCAGGCTCAACCCCGCAGCCTGCCGGTGGCCGCCGAAGCCAAGGAGCAGGTCCGCGCATTCGGTCAGGGCGGCGTGGAGATCGAATTCGGAGATGGATCTCCCAGAGCCTTTGATACGCCCGTTGTCGTCGGTGAGAATGAGGGTAGGGCGGTAGTGGGCCTCTACCACGCGGGAAGCCACGATGCCGATGACTCCCTGATGCCAGTGGGGGGCATAGAGCACGATGCCGGGCTGGGTAGCCTGGGGCAGGGCCTGTTCCATGGCCTCAGTGACGATGGTGTCTTCCTCGGCCCGGCGTTTGATGTTCAAATCATTCAATGTTTCGGCCAGGGGCCTGGCGGTTTCCAGGTCCGGGGCCAAGAGCAGGCTGAGGGCTTCGTCAGCCCGGCCCAGGCGGCCGGCAGCGTTGATGCGCGGCGCAAGGCCGAAGACCACCTGTGAAGCCTCCAGTTTTGCCCGGGCATAATAGCCCGAGGCTTCCTTAAGGGCCAGCAGGCCGGGGCGGGCAGCCTCGGCTATGAACAGCAGGCCGTTTTTGACAAGAATGCGATTTGGCCCCGACAGACTGACCACGTCGGCCATGGTGCCCATGGCCACCAAGTCCAGCAGCGGGCGCACGTCGATGGGCTCGCCGGGCAACAGTTTGTTCAGGGCGGCCACCAGGAAGAAGGCCACGCCCACCCCTGCCAGATCGGTGCCCGGCCCGTCGGCGAGCTTGGGATTGACCACGGCTCTGGCCTGGGGGATTTCCGGGCCGGGGAGGTGGTGGTCGGTGATGATCAGGGTCAGGCCCAGCTCTTTGGCCCGCAGGGCCTCCTCAACGGCGGAGATGCCGCAATCGACGGTAAGCACTGCCTCAACGCCGTCGTGGTGAAGCTTCTCCAGTCCTTGGCGATTGAGTCCGTACCCCTCGTCCAGGCGGGCGGGGATGTAGGATCTGGCCGTAAAGCCCCGTCGGCGCAGAAAGTCGAGCACCACGGCGCTGGCCGTGACGCCGTCCACGTCGTAGTCGCCCCAGACGGCCAGGGACTTGCCCTGGGTGAGCAATTCCGCCAGGGCTGTGGCAGCCTCGGGCAGACCTGGGATATCTTCAGGCCGCATGAGATGGCGCAGGCCGGGGCTCAGGAAGGTGTCCATGGCCTCCAGGCTCTGTTGGCCGCGCTGCCACAGGAGCCCGGCCAGACGTGAAGAGACCGAAAGTTTCGCAGCCCATTCGCCGATAAAGGCGGGAATGTCACAGTCGGCGCGGGGGCGCCAGATTTTTTGCATGGAATTCCTTCAGAGAGAAAGTGGCGTTCAGGCCGCGAGGCCGCCGGCAAAGGAGCCCGGATCGTGCTTGAGCAGCAGGGCCTGGACCTTGGCCAACTGATCGTCGGCATTGAGGTGGAATTTTGCGAGCACTTCGTGCCAGGGGCAGCGGTTTACGGTCTGGGGATCGGCGATGTCGTGGGCCATGGCGTCGGCCACGCACAGCACCAATGCCTCACGCCGGTGACCAGGGGAATGCATGGGCGCGTGGTGCCAGTTCACCGGTTCCGTGAGATCCACCGGAAGATTCCAGGAGACCATGACCATGGAGCCGATTACACCGTGCTCCAGGCCCCAGTATTCTTCTTCAGCCTCGGCGTAGTCCAGGGTGTTGGTTGCGGCCAGGGATTCAATGGTGCGCCAGTCATCCATGCGGTGCAGAGCGGTCAGGAGCTTGCCCAGATCGTGGAGAATCCCCGCAGTATAGAGGTTGTCGCCATTGACTCCGCCCAGGAGGGGGGCCAAATGGCGGGCGATGATGCCTACGCACAGTTGGTGCTCCCAATAGCGTTTGAGGTCGAAATTCTTGGGGAAATTTTTGTCTTGGGTCAGTGCTTTCACGCCGACGGCCAGCACCATGGAGCGCACCTCGTTGAGTCCCAGAATGGCCATGGCTCGGGCTACTGTGGTCACCTCCTGCTGCAGGCCGTAAAAGGCGGAGTTGGCCATGGTGAGCACTTTGGCAGTGAGCCCCTGGTCGCGGCTTAGGGTTTCGGCGATTTCATCGATGGGGGTGAAGGAATCCTGGCCGGTCTGGCTATACAGCGTGTTCAGCAGTTGGGGAGAATAGGGCAGGGCGTGCCGAAGGTTGGGCAGTTCCAGAAGAAATTGCTGGCCGCGTTCTTGGCTCATGACTCATCTGCCCTGTCGCAGATCAGGACGCGTCCTGGGGCATGAGGGCCTGCACCTCGGGGGAGTCTCCAGATATTAAGGTTTTCTCCACCATGTATTTCACAAAAAGCCTGGCTTCTCTGAACGTAGGGTTGAGTTTGATGGCCTTCTGGAGATATTCAAGGCTCTGGGCGGGGTTTTCTTTGTCGAAAAAGGCCCTGGCGATATTGTAGAAGAGGTTTTCGTCGGAATCGGCCAGGGTTTCGGCCTTGCGGTAGTAATCCAGAGCCTGGTCGAGCATCTTGTTCTTGCGCAGGCTGATGCCGAAATCGTTGAACAGGTGCTTGTGTTCCGGCTCGAAGGCGGCCTCCAGGCGGACCAGGCGCTCGAAGATGTCGTTGGCTTTGTGGGCTTCGCCCCGGTCCAGGTAGGTGAGACCCAGGCCGAAGTTGGCCTTGACGTTTTCTTCGTCCACGGTGAGGGCCTGATCGAACTCCAGTTCGGCGCTGAAGTTTTCGCCCTTTTCCCTGTGGCGTTCCCCTTTTTGGATGGTGCGGTTAAGTTCCTGCATTTTAGGGTAAACGGTGGAGACATAGAATTCCGGCTCGGGCGCGAATTTGGCCAGCAGGTCTTCCATGGTAATTTTGCGTTTGGGACCGGAGGGAATATAGTTTTTGTTGAGCGGCTGTATTTCCAACAGGTCTTCATCGCGCTCGTCAACGAACCAGTAGGTTTTCTGGATGGTTTTGCGGGTCGTGGTGCCGGTACCCACCTTTTGGATGGATTGGGTGGAAAAAATGCCCTTGATCTTCTCCCTGGACCGGGAAGATTTCGCGGTTTGCTGCTCAGAGGGCTTTTCTTCATCACTCATGTCTGGCTCCACAATCGGCTGATACAAGCATGCCGCACATACGAATAGAAGATTACTAGCCTGATGCGCTAGTTAGCGCAAGTATCAGAAATTCTGAGCCTGCGGCCATGTTTGCAGAACATCTTCCACTAGTCCGGGATGCAACACCGGGGTGCTGCGTTCGGCAAGATACACGGCGCGTAGTTCGTCGCAGGCTTGGTCCAAATCGTCATTGACGATGAGGTGGTCGAACCATTGCGCCTGGGCGATTTCCCCACGGGCGTTGCTAATGCGTTTGGCTATTGTCTCCTGGCTGTCGGAGCCCCGACCGCCCAGGCGGTCCACCAGGGCCTGGCGCGAGGGCGGCAGCAGAAACACCGTGCGCCCCAGGCCCAAGCTGGCCTTGAGGGCTTTGGCTCCCTGCACGTCGATGTCGAAAAGCACGTCGCGCCCTTGGGCCAGCAGGTCGCGCACCGCCGCAAGGGGCGTACCGTAGAAGTTGCCGTGCACCTCGGCCCATTCGGCGAAGTGTCCCTGGCCGAGCATCACCTTGAAGGCCTCAACGCTGACGAAATGGTAGTCCACGCCATCCTTTTCGCCTGGGCGCGGGGCGCGGGTGGTCACGGAGATGGAGAACCCGATGGAGGCAAACTCGGCCAGCAGGCGCTTGATAAGCGTGCTCTTGCCCGTGCCCGAAGGGGCGGTGATGATGAGGGCCAGGCCCAGGCGGCTATTTTTGGTCATCGTCGTCATCCTGGCTGAAGCGTTGGGAGATGGTCTCGGCCTGGATGGCCGAGAGCACCACATGGTTGGAATCGGTGACAATGATCGAGCGCGTCTTGCGGCCCTGGGTGGCGTCCACCAGACGCTGGCCTTCTTTGGCATCCTCGCGCAGACGGCGCATGGGCGAGGAGGCCGGGTTCACGATGGCCACTACCCGCGCGTTGACCACGTAATTGCCGAAGCCGATGTTCAAAAGACCTGATTTCTGCATGACGAAAGCCTACTCGATGTTTTGCACCTGTTCGCGGCATTTTTCCAACTCGGCCTTGAAATCCACCACGATGCGGCTGATGTCGATATTCTGGGCCTTGTTGCCACAGGTGTTGATTTCGCGGAAGGCCTCCTGCAACAGGAAGTCCAGGCGCTTGCCCACATCGCCTTCCTGCTCGGTCAATTCGCGGATCTGGTCCAGGTGGAAGCCAAGGCGGGAGAGTTCCTCGGAGATGTCGAGTTTGTCGGACATAACCGCGATTTCCTGGAGCACGCGCTCCTCGGATGCTTCGACACCGAGCTTCTCCAGCACGTTGGCCAGGCGCGTGCGCAGGGCCAGGAACTTGTCTTCCTTCACCTTGGGGGCCAGGCGCTTGATGTCCTGATGCCAGGCCGAGAGTTTGACCAGCCGGGTCTGGATTTCCTTGGCCAGCAGTTCGCCCTCGCGCAGGCGTGAGGCGCTCAGGTCCTCCAGGGCCGAGCGCAGGCCGGCCACCAGAGATTCCAATAGCTCCGGGTCGGCGTCCTTCATGCCTTCCTGCCACAGACTGTTGATGGTCAGCAGGCGGGTGTAGTCAGGTTCAAAAACGTGTCCCATGGATTGGGCAAGATCGCCCACCGAGCGCAGCATGGCCTGGGCCAAAGGCCGGTTCAGGGCCACGTCGAGCACTTCGGGGCGGTGGGGCTGGAAGTTGCAAATCACTTCCAGGCGGCCGCGCTCAACATACTGGCGCACCACTTTTTCAAGGTCGGGTTCGCTGGCCCGCAGGAAAAACGGCAGCCGCCATTTGAGGTCCAGGTAACGGCTGTTGACCGACCGGGCCTCCCAGACGACGTTGGCGAAGGCATTGTCAAAATTTCCACGACCGAAGCCGGTCATACTTTTAGGCATGGGATGCAACTCTTTTTGCAGCGCGGGCCGGGAGCTTTTCCCGGCGGGTGGCGCGCTGTGAACTTACATGGTTGAGCCGTGCCCGGACGCCCTGTCCGGGAAGGTTCTAAGACAGGGTTCCATCCATACGGGCATACCATACGACGATAGCGCGTCCATCGGGCATTCGTAAAGTGTTGGCACGTTGGAGGGGGGGGCCTCCGGCGGCCAGCGGGGGCAGCGCCCCCTCTGGACTCCCCTGCCGGGGAGCCAATGGCCCTTCCGACGGAACATAACTCTCCCTAAGCCTCTTTGAGGCAAAGGGAGAGTAAGCCGGATCCCCCATATAGCTGTGCAACGGCGCATAACACTGCGTCGTCGCGCAAAATATTGGGGGGGGTCTGGGGGTGCCCTGCACCCCCAGCGGGGTTAAAGGGGCAGAGCCCCTGCTCCCTTCGGGGCCGCCTCCACCGTCAGTTTTTGGCCGGTGGCGTGTAGCGGGCGCACGGGCAGCAAATCCAGGCCCGGATCGGGAGAGGGGCCTTGCAGGGTGCACTCGGTGTAATATTCGCAGACCCCGGTGAGGGGTGCCAGGCCGGTACGGGATTTCATGACGCGGCGCTCCGGGGCCAGGGTGAGCAGCGGGAATCCGGCCAGCAGATCGGCAAAGGCGGCTTCTTTTTTTGCGACCAGTTGGCGCAGTTGGGCAGCGCGCTCTTTCTTCACGTTGTTGGGCAGTTGTCCTTTGAGCCTGGCCGCCACGGTGCCTGGGCGGCGGGAGAAGGGGAATACGTGGGAGTAGCTTAAGGGGATGGCGGCGCAGAAGTCCAACGTGGTGGCGAAGGCCGCGTGGGATTCGCCGGGAAAACCCGTCAACAGGTCGGCCCCCAGGGCGAAAACTGGCCAGACGGTGCGGAGTTGGGAGAGAAAGTCCGACACGGCCTCGGGGGCGTAGTGGCCGCGGCCCATGGCGTTCAGAACGCCGGGGTCGGCGCTTTGCAGGGAAACATGCAGGTGCTGGCAGACCATGGACGAGAGGCCAAGCGTTTCCAATGCCTTGGGGGTGAGCATGCCGGGGTCCAGGGAAGACAGGCGCAGCCGGGCTCTGCCCGACCATTGGGGAGCCAGAGCCCTTTCCAGGGCGGCGAGCAGATCCCAGAAGTCGCCGGAGGGCGAGGCCAGGGTGAATTGCCCCAGGTTAATGCCGGAGAGCACCAACTCGCGGTGGCCGTTGGCCAACAGTCGCCGGGCTTCGTCCAGGATGTCGGAAAAGGGCCTGGACCGGGCCGCGCCCCTGGCCCTGGGCACGATGCAGTAGGAACAGCCATGGGAGCAGCCGTCCTGAACTTTGAGGATGGGCCTGGCCCTGCGGCACGTGCTGATGGAAAAATCCGGCCAGGCGGGACGGCCCGGCGTGAGCCCAGCGGAGGAGCAGGTTGGAGCGCCCGTGCCGGAGCGCGGGACGGACCAGGGGCCGTTACCAGTGGCAGTGTCCAGGCATGGGGCAGGACCGGAACCTGTGCTGATCTCATGTCGGGAGACGGGCGCTGAACAGGAGTTTGAACCTCTGCCGGTGGGCGGGTCGGTGTCGGCCGGTTCTTCCGGCCAGAAGCACACTCCGGCTTTGTCCGCCTGGCAGATGACGGCGCAGACGCCCGGAAGCTGTCGAAATCCCTCCGGTTCCGTTTCGGCAGCGCAGCCTGCGGCCAGTATGCGGGCTGCCGGGGCGGCGCGAGCGGCACGGCGCACCGCGTTGCGGCAGTCGGCCACGGCCTTGGCTGTTACCGCGCAGGTATGCACCAGGATAATCTGCGCATCGGAGGCTTCGGCAGCTTCCGTCCAGCCCCGTCCCAGCCATGCCTCACGGATGGCCTGTGACTCGTATTGGTTTATCCGGCAGCCCATTGTCTGAATGAAAAAAAGCATGCTTTACATTACCCCAAACACGGCTTTGCGAAAAGGGATGCCTGCGTCCTGAAACCAGGACGGCGTCTTGCATTGAGGACGAATCTCGTCCTAAAAACAGGAAGATGCGAACTGATGGTTTGCTAACAGTCTGAAATGCTGTTGTTTGTTATCACACCGGTTTGGTATGGTTCTTGATATGCTGGGTTATGAACCGGAATATGCTCTTCAGCACCGCCACCGAGAGCCTGAGTGGCCCAGCCCTGCCTGCGCGTCCGGTCATTGATCTTGCCTCAGGGCAGATCGTCAGCATGGACCTGCGCTATAAGCCGGGCCTGCACCTGTTCTCCCTGGCGGACTTCAGTTTCCACGAACTGCCTCGCCGGGCGGACAATACCCTGCCGGGCCATATCAGCCTCTCGCTCATGCCCGGCAGCCAGCACCTTGCGGACCCGGCCTTTCCCGGCAAGGTGGCCAAGGCCTTGAAGCTCCAGGGTTTGGCCCCGGAGCGTATGACCCTTTATTTCCAGGACCGCCATTGCCTGGAGCAGGGCATGGCCGCCCTGGACACGTTGATAACGTTCAAGCGTCTGGGCTTTCAGCTTGGCCTGGACATCAAGGACCTCGACGGCATGCCCTCGCTCTTCGTGGAGCGTTTGCCTGTGGATATCCTGCGCCTGGACCCCCTGGATATCCTGGATGTGGCGGTTAACCTTGAAACCGCGTCCCTGGCTACGGATCTGGTCCGCTTTGCAGGCAATCTGCTCATGCACGCCGCAGCGCGCGGGGTGCGCCATGAAAACCAGTTGGCCATGCTCAAACGCCTTGGCTTCGCCTTTGCCCAGGGGCCGTATTTCGCCGCGCCCACCCTGCCTTCCAAACAGGCCCAGGAACAGGAAGACGCTTCCGGTAAAGACCTGCTTTCCTGAATGCCTGCGACGGACCGCCGGAGCTGACCCCGAACTGTTGTTGCCGCCTGCCGTTCTATATCCTCTGCACATCCCCTTCGCTTCCCTTGCACTTCAAAAAAATCGGTTTACAACGGTCGGATTTTCAGTATTGATTCGGTTTCCAACACTCCTCCAGGTGGAATTACAGATATTAAGGAGATCATATGGACGACTATTTGAAAGAAGCATTGGAGATCGTCAAAGCCCAGGCCAAGGTCCGGATGATGACTTCCCCTGAAATCGTGGCCATGGTCGAGAAGCTGGTGGAGGGTCTGAAGGCCCTTGTTTCCGGTTGCGCCGCTCCAGAAGTGCTTGAAGACGCCTCGGGCAACCCTCTGGACGCCAAAAAGGCTGTGCGCGAAAAATCCATCATCTGCATGGAAGACGGCAAATCCATGAAGGTGATCACCAAACGTCACTTGGCCAAGTTCGGCCTCACTCCTGACGAATACCGCGCCAAATGGGGTTACGCCAAGGGTATGCCCCTGGTCTGCAAGGACCTGCAACGCGCCCGCCGCAAGAAGATGCAGGACATGCGCCTTTGGGAACGCAGAGTGAAGAGCTAACGCGGGACCAAGCGTTGCCATGCACCTCCTGAATCTGGAGGCGGTATCTTTTGCCCCAACGGGTGGCCGGGCGGTTCTTGAAAACGTCAGCCTGGCCATACCCGAAGGGGCTTTTGTTTTGCTGCGCGGCCCAAGCGGCGCAGGCAAGACGTCGCTCCTGCGTCTGCTGGCCCGCCTTGAGGAGCCCTCGTCCGGGCGGATTCTCCTGCGTGGCCGTCCTCTGGCAAGCCTGCACCCGCCGGTGTTGCGGCGCACCCTGGCTTTTTTGCACCAGCTTCCGGCCGTCCTTCCGGGCGATGTGCGCGGGAATCTGCTGCTGCCTTTCGGTTTCGCGGCCAACCGGGATCTGCCTGTGCCTTCGGACCGCGCCCTGGTTGAGCACCTGGGCCGTTTCTTCCCCGAAGATCTCCCCCTCGGACAGGACGCGTCAACCCTGTCGGTAGGGCAGCGCCAGCGCCTTTGCCTGGCCCGTGCCCTGCTGCTTGGACCCGAAGCCCTGCTCCTTGATGAGCCCACCGCCTCGCTGGATCCTGAAAACCGTCAGCGTATTGAAGATACCCTGCAAGAACTCAACGGCCAGGGCCTCACCGTGATTATGGCCGCCCATGCCGACATTGCCGGGCCAAGAGTGCCCATCCAGAATGTGCTCGTGCGGGACCGCACTGCCAGGATGCTTTCATGACCGCCACCCCCAGGGCCGATGCCGATTCTACGCTTTCCACGTGGGAGTTCCCATGAACCCTTCCGCACCTGAAATTGCCGTGTGGCAGCTTGCGCTGGGCCTTGTGTTCATTGTGGTGGCCGGTGGAGCGTCCCTGGCCCACGGGTTGAAGCTGGGCCGCGATCTGGCCGTGGGTACTGTCCGCACCTTCGGGCAGTTGTTTCTCATGGGGTATGTGCTGGTCTACGTCTTTCGGTTGCAGAACCTGTGGCTCACCCTGGGGATGTTCGTGGTCATGGTGGCTTTTGCCGCCCATATCATCCTGGGCAGGCTGAAACATCGGCCCGTATCCCTGGCCTGGCCGCTGTTTTTCTCCATGCTGGCCAGCTATCTGGCGGTCTCCTGCCTGGTCACCTCGGTCATTGTCGAAGCTGCACCCTGGTGGCGGCCGGAAATCTTTATTCCCCTCGCGGGCATGGTGGTGGGCAATTCCATGACCGCCCTGGACATTTCCCTGGAGCGGCTGTTCTCGGACCTGCGGGAAAAGCGCTCTGAAATCGAGGCCATGCTTTGCCTGGGTGCGGACGCGGTCGAAGCCGGGCGCGATGTCACCCGCAGGGCCATGCGCGCGGGCATGATTCCCTCCATCAATTCCATGATGGGGGTGGGCCTGGTGTTCATTCCCGGCATGATGACTGGGCAGATTCTGGCCGGTCAGGACCCCCAACAGGCCGTGCGCTACCAGATTGTTGTCATGCTCATGCTGGTGGGGTCCACGGCTCTCAGCGCGCTGATTATGGTGCGGCTGGCCATGCGCAGGGTGTTCGGCAAAGCCTGGAACCTTACTGCACTTAATTCGAGTAAATAATTATGGACTTCTTCACCGGGCCGTGACATCTAATTAAGAGACATAAACCTTCTCTGACGTCTTTTCGGGAGGTAGGTCATGGCCCCACGGTTCGATCCCCACCTGCTGTATGCCGAATGCCGCCGTTGCGGAGCCCCCGCCCTTTGGTCCGGTGATCCCAGTGAAGCGCTGTTGTGGCTGGGCATCCCCGCCAGCTCTCTGGGTTCCGACTGCCTGCTGCTCTATGAGGAATGCCCCAACTGTACTCCGGGGAAGAACGACTACGTGCCGCGCTTTATCCGCTTGCATCGCCGCTCGGAACAGCCCGTCGGTCATTAGAGAAGAAAGAGAAGATGCTTCGACGGCGGGAGGCCAGTGGCCCCAGAGCATTCTTTTTTGGGGCTGTTGAACAACCGGGCAGCAGCAAGCAGTTGGATGTTTTCTCCTATGGCGGACCGTTTGCCATAGGGTGAAAGCCCCTCAAGGGGGAAGTTGAGGCTGTGTGCTTGAAGAAGCCTAACCGCCTGTTGTAAATGTCGATTCTTGCAGCCTGTTCAAAATACCCGTTGGTAAGGAGCAAGAGAAAGTCGAGACCGAAGCGTCTTTGGCATACGAGAGGGTTTGCCTTTTCCAAGCAACGCAGCCAGTGAGGATAATTCAACAGGCTGTTAGGCGTTATTTGAGTGTGGAGGCGCCCACCAGCATCGATCTGCGAGCGACTAGTTTTCGTACTCTATTTTCGCCCACATATACCCGCTCTTTTGCCATTCTGCGACCTGTTTAACGAGCACCTTATCGTTCTTATTCAGTACGTCTACAACTGGTGAGAAATTACCATCTGGCGTGGGCATGCCGTCTCGTATGTTTAACTTTTCCGTTTCTACTTCATATGTTTCGTTAACAAATAAATTCGGAGGCGAATTTCGTGAAAAATTTAAATATTTTGTGTACCACGTATTTTTTTCATCTAAATAGTTGCCAAGATATGCTCATGCGGTTTTATGAACCTTTTGTTTTACAGGTTGTTGTTTGTTTGCCGTAATCTTTTGTGGATCAGTAGGTGTTGTCTTTGGGCTAGCCTTGTCTTGCACTGGCTTGTTTAGTGTTACAGTTTCAAATTGTTTTTGAACCGGAGCAGAAACGCCGCTCATAAGCCGGTCTTGAGCAGCAGGCGAGTTTACAATTTGCGATAACTTATATGCAAGTTGCTCGGTACCTAAAAGTGCAATCGTTTCAAGTGCAAGTGTTTTCCTTTTGTCATCGGTTTTATCAGTAAGATGTGGAAAGAATTTTACAACAGCTGACAGATAATTTATGGAGTTTTGTAGTCTCACAGTGGAGATCGTTTCAGCATCCTTGTGTAAATTGTAGTAATACGTAAATACTCCGCCAACTGACGCAATCAATACCGACGCAAGAAATGTTGAAATAACAGAAAGCTTGTCCCAGAAGTCATTTTTTTGGACATTTGACGTGAGTTTTTCGAGATCGGCTTTGATTTGTTCCAGATCGTCTTTCATGTCATCGCCCATGTTCCCCTCCGTGCTGAATAGGTCACGAGTGTGGTTGCGCGAGCATTTTCATGGCTGTGTTCCCTTTCGGTGTTGAAACTTGTAGATTGCTCCCCATGGAGGCAGCCATGGACACTGAACAATTCCTATCGCTTCTCGCCAGCCTTGAACGGTTGACCACAAACCAACGGCTCCAGCTGGCCGAGGCGC
>JBBRUD010000089.1:0-18164 GCA_038248065.1 Desulfovibrionales bacterium
TACATTGAGAGTCAGGACGTTAATAGTGACGATGGCTTCAAAGTTGAAGGGGATGACCAAGGATAATCGGCTGCAAGCCGATCCCTCCAGCTTTAGCTGTTAAATGAAGCCACCGCCTTCAGGCGGTGGAGTATTCACTTGGAATTACTTTTCTAACCGGATGCCCTTCGACTGTTTGGCCGTTGTTAACTGCATTTAGAATGGCAATATACGTGTAAGTGTTAGCATAAAGTGCCCACAAATAACCGACTTTAAAGCGCTCGTCCATTTTTACAAACTCAGATGTTTTCATTGCGTTTACGTTCGTATGCAACAATAACAGGGCAAGGGCAATGCCAAGGCTTCTTAACAACATGCTACCACCTCACTATAAGTTTCTGGGACTTCGCTAGGTGTAAATTAATTTCCCAACTATATATCTTTACACGCCAACCAGTAAGCCAACAAGGGGGGGGAAACCCTACCATTCAGAAGTGGGCTGATTTCGATTCAGGGCAATAGGGTCGCCGTGGCATGAAACTGTCGGCATCCGCCGGGCCATCTTCACCCGGTTTCACTTCCCGTCAGACGAAAAAGCGGGACAGGAGCGGGACAAAACTGCGGCCAAAGAAAAAGGGTTTCAGACGTTTGGTCTGAAACCCTTGTTTCTTCTGGCTCCCCGGGGGTGACTCGAACACCCAACCTAGTGATTAACAGTCACCCGCTCTGCCGATTGAGCTACCGGGGAATGCGCTTCAGCAAATGCGAGAAGACCCTTTATGAAAACCATTCAGGTCCGTCAACCACTTTTTATCAGCATCTTTTTCTGTCGTGCCCGGCGAAGGGGCTTTCCTTGACGCAGGCATCCATTTGACTTAACCCATCTCGATTCAAATGTACCCCTCATGATCCAGTACGGAGTAGTCCCTTGGGAAGTCAGGATAATCATTCCCGCCGCCGCGATTTCAAGCTCCCTGTGAAATCGGACAAGGTCGAGCGGTTTTTTCCTTTGCTAGAAGCATTGGCCAAACGCGATGAGCTCAATGAAGTGCTCAAGAATCGCGTGGCCAAGGCCTGTCAGTTGCTGGATGAAAACATTCAGCTGTACCCTAACGATTTCGTCAAGGCCGACGGCATTGGCCCCACGGCCAGCGCTTACGGCGACCTCGACGATGAAGCTTTGGCGACCCTGGAGAAGACTTTCTGCCTGGCCGGGCGCATTGTGGCCTATCGGTCCTTTGGAAAGGTCACATTTTTCCAGGTCCAGGACGTCACCGGACGCATGCAGTGCTTTGCCGCCAGGGAAGACCTGGGCGAGGCCGATTACGCCATCTTCAAGAAGTTCGACACCGGCGACATCGTCGGCGTCACCGGTTCGCTCTTTCGCACCAAGACCGGCGAGCTCACCTTGAAGGCCGCCACGGTCCGCCTGCTTACCAAGTCCATGCGGCCCCTGCCGGAGAAATACCACGGTTTGAAAGACGTGGAGATCCGCTATCGCCAGCGCTATGTCGATCTGATCGTCACCCCGCGCACGGCAGAAATATTCAAGATACGCACCAAGATTGTCTCCGAAATGCGCCGGTTCCTGGACGAGCGCGGTTTTCTTGAAGTGGAAACGCCCATGATGCAGGCCATTCCCGGCGGCGCGGCGGCCAAACCCTTCGAGACCCACCACAACGCCCTGGACCTCAAACTGTACATGCGCATTGCGCCCGAACTGTACCTCAAGCGCCTGCTGGTGGGCGGATTCGACAAGGTCTACGAGATAGGCCGCAACTTCCGCAACGAAGGCGTCTCCACCCAGCACAACCCCGAGTTCACCATGTGCGAGTTCTACTGGGCCTTTGCCCGGTTCGACGACCTCATGGACCTGACCGAGGCCCTGTTTTCCCGTCTGGCCCGTGCGGTCTGCGGTTCCTCCGTGGTCAGCTATCAGGGCAACTCCATCGACCTTACCGAAGGAACCTGGAAACGGGTGGATTTCTACGAATCCCTGGAGACCATCGGGGGCATCGACCCGGCCATCTTCCGCGACTACGAAGCCTGCAAGGCCCACGTGCTCAAGCACGGCGAGAAGGTACTCAAGGGCGAAAAGCTCGGCAAGATACAGGCCAAGCTCTTCGACCTCTTTGTTGAGCCCAAGCTCATCCAGCCCCACTTCATTTATGGGTATCCTACGGATATTTCTCCGCTTTCACGGAGGAACGAAGCCAACCCCGAGGTGACCGACCGTTTCGAGCTGTTCATGACCGGGCGCGAGATGGCCAACGCCTTTTCGGAACTCAACGACCCCGTGGACCAGCGTCTGCGCTTTGAAGAGCAGGTCTCCGAGAAGAACGCGGGCGACGATGAAGCCCATCATATGGATGAAGACTACGTTCGCGCCCTGGAGTACGGCATGCCGCCGGCGGCAGGGCAGGGCATCGGCATCGACCGGCTGGTGATGCTGCTGACAGATTCGGCCTCCATCCGCGAGGTCATTCTCTTCCCCCTGCTTCGGCCCGAGGGGATACCCGGCGAATGAAGTTTGAACTGTTCATTGCCCTGCGTTACTTGCTGACCAAACGCGAGAACTCCTTCATCTCCGTCATTTCGTTGATGTCCGTGCTGGGTGTAGGCCTGGGCGTGGCTGCCCTGATCGTGGTGATGGCCGTGATGAGCGGCTTTTCTACAGATTTCCGCGACAAGCTGCTGGGGCTTTCCTCCCACGTCATTGCCGGGGTGGCAGGCGGCCCGGTGCGCAACTATCCTGCCCAGATGGAGAAGGTTGCCGCTGTCGAGGGCGTCACCGCCGTGACCCCCATCATCTACGCTGAAGTCATGCTTGCCAAAGGAGGCACGCCCAAGGGGGTGATCCTGCGCGGCATCGACCCGTCAACAGCCAAAGACGTCCTGACCATCGGCAAGGACATGGTCGAAGGACACCTTGACGACCTGAGCCAGCCCGGCGACCTGCCCAACGTGATCCTTGGCCTGGAACTGGCTGAACGCCTTGGGCTGACGGTGGGGTCCACGGTGAACATGCTCACGCCCTCCCTGCGCGGATCCGCCGTGGGCTTCGCGCCCAGGGTTAAGGTGTTCCGGGTGGCGGGTACGTTCAAGACGCACATGTATGATTACGATTCGTCCTGCGCTTTCGTCTCCCTGACAGCGGCCCAGGAGATGTTGGGCTTCAAGCCCGATACGGCCTTATATATGGATGTGCGCTTAAACGACCTGGACCAGGCCCCGCAAGTGGCCCAGAAGATCGTCACCGCCCTGGGGGGCTTGCCCTATTATACCCGCACCTGGATCGACATGAACGGCAACATCTTCGCGGCGCTCAAGCTGGAGAAGGCCGCCCTGTTCGTGGTTCTGCTCATTATTGTGCTGGTTGGGTCTTTCAGCATCGTCACCTCGCTGGTGCTGCTGGTCATGGAAAAAACCCGCGACATCGCTATTCTGATGTCCATGGGGGCGACGCCCGATTCCATACTACGCATCTTCATGTACCAGGGGTCCATCATCGGCCTTGTGGGCACCACCATGGGTTTTGTGCTTGGGGTCTCGGTTGCCACGCTGCTCAAAACCTACCAGTTCATCAAGCTTCCACCCGACGTCTACCCCATGGACACCCTGCCGGTGCGCCTGAACACCATCGACATGGTTCTGGTGGTGGTTACTGCCCTGGTGCTGTGCTTTGTCTCCACGTTGTACCCGGCCTTCAAGGCGGCCGGGCTCAAACCCGTGGAAGGGCTGCGCCATGACTAGCCAGCCCTTGTATTCCCTTGATCATGCGGCCAAGCGTTTTCCCGGCCCCACCGGCCCGGTGGATGTGCTTCGGGGCATCAGCCTGGAGATCGCCGCAGGCGATTCCATCGCCATATTGGGTTCGTCAGGGTCTGGAAAATCAACATTGCTCCATCTGTTGGGCGGCCTGGACACCCCAAGCGAAGGTTCGGTGCTCTTCGACGGTCGCGACCTGAACAGCATGCGGCTCCAGGACGCCGCTGCAGTGCGGAATAAAGAAATTGGCTTTGTGTTTCAATTCCATCACCTTTTGCCTGAATTTACCGCTCTGGAAAACGTGGCTATGCCCGGATTAATCGCCCGAATTCCACGTGATGAGTCTTTTACGATGGCGAAACGGGCTCTTGGGCTTTTAGGGCTTGAACAAAGGCTGCATCACAGGGTAACAACCTTGTCCGGGGGAGAGCGGCAACGCGCCGCCATCGCCAGGGCCATACTTCTTGGCCCCAAGGTGCTCCTCGCAGATGAGCCCACCGGCAACCTGGATGAAACGACGGGCGGCATGGTCGGGGAACTTCTGGCCAACCTGAACGCCGAGCTCGGCATGACCTTGGTGGTCGTAACGCACAACCACAGTCTGGCCCGCCTCATGGGTCGGAGATATGAACTGCACGGCGGAGAACTCTATGCTCAGGCTTAAGCACACCGGTCTTTTCCTTGGAATGTTCGCAGTACTGGTTCTGGCCTTTGGGGGCCGGGACGCACTTGCCCAGGGCAAGGCGGGCAAAAACGCCAAAGCTGCGAAAACCAGCGCAACGGCGGCCTCCCGTCCGTCGGGAGCTTCCAAGGTTCTGGTGCTTCCCTTTCAGGTGAACGCTCCCGGCGATACAGGGGCCTTGCGCAAAAATGTTGAACAGCTTCTGACCGACAGCCTGCGGCAGCAGGGGCTGGCCGTGGTGGATTCCGCCGCGGCCGCTGCGGTTTTGAAGGGCGGGAAAAACAAAGATGTTTCTTCCGCCTCCACCGCGCGGGAGCTGGCCCGCTCTGCCGGGGCAGCCTATGCTGTGATGGGTTCCTTGAACCAGGTGGGGGACTCAATCAGCCTGGACGCCAAGACAGTAACAGTTTCCGGCGGGGATGAATCCGCGCCGGTATACGCCACTGGGCAAGGGCTTATGGCTTTGGGCCAGACCGTTGGCGACTTGGGCCGCAAGCTTGCACCCGCCCTGCCTGGCGCAGCGGCGAAGGCCTCTGCCGCCGGGGGCAAGGCCGTAAGCGGCGAAATGGTCACGGAAGTGGATGTTGAAGGGAACTTCGCCCTGGAGAAGGACGTTGTGCTCCTCAAGGTCAAAACCCAGGCCGGCGAGCCCCTTGATTCCAAGACAGTCAACGATGACCTCAAACGTCTTTTTGAACTGGGCTATTTCGACGATGTGCAGATTCGCACCGAAGACATGCGCGGCGGCAAGCGCGTGGTGTTCGTGGTCAAGGAGAAGCCGCGCATTCAGGCCGTCAGCGTTCTTGGCAACTCCGAGATCAAGAAGGACGACATCCTGGAAGCCATGAGCACCAAGACCGGTTCAGTCGTGAACCCCGGCGTGCTGGCTGACGACCTGGAAAAAATCCGCGAACTCTACCGCAAGAAAGGTTTCTATAAAACCGATGTCAGTTACTCTCTGGAGCAGACTGATCCCCGTCTTGCCCGCCTCAACGTGACCGTAAAAGAAACCAAGAAGCTCTACATAAAAGAAATCAAAATCGCCGGCGCGAAACAGGTCTCTGTTTCCGACTTGAAAGACCAGATGAGCTTGAAGGAAAAGAACTTCCTCTCCTGGATAATGAACACCGGCGTACTCAAAGAAGAGCTGCTGGACCGCGACGCCGCAGCAATTGAAAACTATTACACCAATCGGGGCTTCATCGACGCTCGCGTGGGCCAACCCACCGTGGACGTCCTTGACGACGGTATCCACATCACTATCCCGGTGGTGGAAGGCGAGCGCTACAAGGTGGGCAACGTGGCCTTCAAGGGCGACCTGCTCATCGACGAAAAGAAGCTGGTGGAAATGACCAAGCTTCCTGAACTGGCCAAGAAAAAAGAGTATTTCGACCGTTCTGTGTTGCGCGAGGACGTGACTAAGCTGAACGAAGCCTACTCCGACCTGGGCTACGCCTTTGCCGAGTCCGAGCCCGACATTCAGAAGCGCGGCGAAGAGAAGATCGTCGATGTCACCTTCGTGCTTTCCAAGGGCCAGAAGGTCTATGTGCGCCGGGTGATCATCGAGGGCAACGATAAGACCCGCGAAAACGTCATCCGCCGCGAACTCCGCCTCTCCGACGGCGACCAGTTCTCCGGCACCAAGCTCAAGCGCTCCAACGAGCGTCTGAACAAGCTTGACTACTTCGACAAAGTGGACGTGGAAACCGTACCCACCGAGAATCCCGCCGAGGTGGATGTGCGGGTGAAGGTGAAGGACAAGAACACCGGCTCCATCTCCGCAGGTTTGGGCTACTCCACTTACGATTCGGTGTTCTTCGGCGGTTCCGTGACGGAGCGCAACCTCTTCGGTAAAGGCTACGCCGCGCAGTTCAACGGCATGTTCAGCGGACGCACCAACCGCTTTGTCCTGAGCCTCACCAACCCGGCCGTGTACGACAGCAAGCTGGCTGCGGGCGTCGATGCCTACAGCGCTTTCCGCAAGTACAGCGACTACTGGAAGGAAAGCAAAGGCGGCGCGTTACGCTTCGCTTACCCGTTGGGCGAGTTCACCACCGCCAACTGGGGCTACAAGCTGGAGCAGGATTACGTGTATCACACCAATCCCTTCGCAGCGAGCGAGATTCAACAATCCAAGGGCTATCATTGGACCAGCGCGGTGTTCGGATCAATCGTCCGTGACACCACCGACAGCCGCACCAAACCCACCAAGGGCACCATCAATGATATAGCCTCGGAATTCGCGGGCCCTGGCGGCGACACCGGGTTTATCAAAGGCATTTACAACTTTAACTACTTCCATCCCTTGCCCCTGGAATCCGTGTTCCATCTGCGCACACAGATCGGCGGATTGTTCCAGGACGGGTATGGCTCCGTACCGGTTTTCGAGCGCTTCTATCTGGGCAGCATCAACAACATGCGCGGTTACAGCCAGGATGCCATCTCCCCCCGCAACAAGGTGACGGGCGAGAAAATTGGTGGCGATACCGTGTACTTTGCCAACATCGAGATGATCATGCCCCTGATTAAGCAGTACGGCGTTTTCGGTGTCGGCTTCTTTGACGCGGGCAACTCCATTTACACCGCGCGCGACGGGTTCAGCCTGGACTTCAAGAGGGCCGTGGGCGCCGGCGTCCGCTGGTTTTCCCCGCTGGGTCTGATCCGCATCGAGTATGGTTATGGCATCGATACCGTAGAGCACAATCAGCAGCACGGCCAGATTGGCTTCACCATGGGCCAGAGCTTCTAATTGCGCTTGACTTTCAACGTAAAAGGGTATGTGAGCATCGCCGGGCCGTGGCTCACTGGGCGAAGATGGGGCGGCCTGCGCTCCACAGAACTGAACGGAGACAAAGGAGACGAGAAGAATGGGTAATCTGCTGAAATATCTGCTGATGGCTTGCCTGGTCATGGGTATGCCCGCATTGGCCAAGGCCGCCGACACGAAAATAGGTGCTGTGAGCGCCAATGAAGTGTTGCAAAATTCCGAAGCCGGAAAGAGGGCTCTTTCCGAACTCACCGCCAAAAGCGACGCCAAACAGAAAGAACTGCAGCGTTCGAACGATGATTTCAAGCGTCTTGAAGACGATTACCGTAAGAAAAGCCTGACCCTTTCCGCCGAGGCCAAGGCCAAGCAGCAGGGCGAGTTGGAAGTCAAGGCCCGTAAGATGATGGAAGACCAGCAGACTTTCGGCCAGCAGCTTGAGCAGGAGCAGAAGCGTCTGATGGAACCCTTGTTCAAGGTTTTCCAGCAGGTGTTGGCTGATTACTCCAAGAAAAACGGCTATTCTTTTATTCTTGAGAAGCAGGCGTTGCTGTATTACGCGCCTGCTACAGATGTTACCGTAGACATCACCAAGGAATTTGACGCTGCTGCCAAGAGAGCCAAGTAGTTATTGTTTAGATTTGGGCGGCTCCGTCAGGGGCCGCCCTTTTTATTTCAGATCAATGGGGCCTTCAATGTCCACGAAAATCGCTGATATCCAGAAAATTCTGGCTTACCTCCCTCACCGGTATCCCTTTTTGTTGGTGGACAGGGTTCTTGAGTTCGACCCGATGACCTCGCTTGTTGGCCTTAAAAACGTCTCCATCAACGAGCCGTTTTTCCAAGGCCATTTTCCTGGTCTCCCAGTTATGCCTGGGGTGTTGATCATGGAGGCCCTGGCCCAGGCAGGTGGTCTTATGATCGGCTTCTCCGACGTGGATATCCAGGACAAGGTGTTCATGTTTACAGGTATCGACAAGGCCAAGTTCCGCCGCCCTGTTGTCCCCGGCGACCAACTGATGCTCAAGTGCCAGCTTACCCGCCGCAAGCTCAATATCTGGCGTATGGAGGGGCAAGCGCTGGTTGATGGCGAGATCGCGGCCCAGGCGCAGCTAACCGCAGCCATAGTTGACAGGTCTGTTCTCGTCTAAACGGCGCGGTCGCAAAGCGCGTTTGAAAGGATGGCAGAAGCCACCAGGGTACAACCTGAGCTTTCCATTCTGAAAGGCGGGCGCGCGTACTAAGGTGTTGGCGGCTAGGCTTTGGCGTCTTTACCCAGGATGGCGTCGAAGTCCTGGTGCATGGCCATATCCAGGGCGTCTTCCTCTACGTCGTCGATATTGCTGCTCAGCAGATCCACCAGGTGTTTGTCCAACTTGCCCAACCCTGCTTCCTCTTCCAGTACCAGCAAAGCCTTTTCTCTGGGCAGCGCTGGTTTGTAATGCCTTTCCATAGTCACGGCGTCGTAGATATCCACGATCATGAGTATGCGGGCCGACAGACTGATTTCTGGAGCCTTGAGCCCGGTGGGATACCCGGAGCCGTCAAGGCGTTCGTGATGCTGGGTGATAGTTGAGAGCAAATTGTTCATGTTCCGTGGAAACGGGATGTGCTGAAGAATGCGGAAACTTTCGGTGGGATGACGTTCGATTTCCTGACGTTCCTCCGGCAGAAGATTGCCGCGCGCAATGAGCAATGCCCCGATTTCATCCGTCGTAAGCACGGGCACGCAACTGCCGTAGGCCTTGAGTTCGTTTTTGGACAGATCAGTCACCAGGGCTGCATCGTCGCGGGTGATGACGTCAGAGTGGTTGATACGTTTTAATCGCTCGAAATCGTCTTGCCAGGGGATGCCGGTCACCTCGCTCCACAGCGCCATGCGCATGCCGATCAAGGCCAGTTGCCCTTCCGGCAGACGGCTGGATTTGGTGAGTACCTGTTCGCGGATGCCAATTTTGCCCACATCGTGGAGCAGACCGGCATAGAAGATTTCAGCCAGATCGCTGGATGAATAGTGAACGTCGTGAAAATAGTTCGTATCATCATGGACAAGTTTCGCCAGGGCCACTGCCAGCCGGGCTACCCGATGGGAATGTCCGGCAGTGAAGGGGTCGCGAGCGTCAATTGCAGTGGCTAGAGCCTGGAGCAGTGCCTTCATCAGGGTCTGCACGCCCTCGAAATGCACGGCGTTGCCCATGGCAATGCCCGCAACGGAGGTCAGGGTGGAGACATACTGCAAGTGGTTGGCCTCGAACCCGTCAGGGTGAGTGGTGGCGAGAACCAGGGCGCCAACCAGCCTGTCGGCGGCCACAAGGGGGGCTGTAAGCAGCGCCCGTATCCCCGGCACTTCGTCGCGCCAGCGAGGGTCCTGGCGCAGATCATTGAGTATCTCGCCTTTTTCGCCGCGCATGATGCCCTCGAACAACACGGACTTGGCGATCATCTCAAATTCCAAGTCCATGGTCGGCCCAAAAGAGTAGAATGGATCAGCCTGCTCCGAATCGCCGTCGCGCAGAAAGATCATGCCCATTTCAGCAGGGAGTGCGCCGGATTGGCATTCGGCCAATAATGCTTTGCCCACATCGCGCAGGCGAAGCGAGGTGTTCAGTCCTACTGTGGCCCGATGGAGCAGGGAGAGTTCCCGGTATTTTTGCAAGGTGTCCGAGGCCAGGGCTCTGCGGGCGCTTTCCTGTTGCAACAGCAGTTCCAGGCTTTGGGCGAGAAAATCCGCCACAAGCTGCGGGCTTTTGGCTGCTTCGGAAGCGTGGCTAATCCCCTGGGGGGCGATCAGTATCGTCCCTACTTGCCGCTCGTTGCAGCAAAACGCCGAAGTGAATCGCACCGAAGATATTTCGTGAAGGTGGTTGGACAGGCCCACGCACGCAACCACGTTCTCAGTGCCGACGATGGCTACGCCCCAGCCAGGCTCCAGAAGTTTCATGCCCGTTTCGAGCAATGGACCCAGATCGTAATTGCGAAGTAACCGCTTGAGATCCATGATGGTACGTCTGCTTCAAAGGACGCGGCTAGCGCGTCAATCCCAAGAGGTTACGGGCGGTCAGGAGCACTTCATCTGGGTCGAAGGGCTTGGTCATATATTGTTCGGCCCCAAGTTCGAGGCCTTGCCTGCGATCAACTTCCTGACCTTTGGCGGTCAGGAGGACGATATGGCAACAACTGTTGAGGGTGGTATCCTCTAAAACTTTGCGGCAGACGTCATAACCGCTGAGTTTGGGCATCATGATGTCCAGAAAGACAACGTCTGGCCTCTCACGTTTGATGACCTCAAGACCTTCTTCACCATTTGAAGCTGAAAGGATGACAACACCATGGTCTGTCTCAAGATCTTCCAGAGTCTGCTCCAGGAGCATTCTGATATGGATCTCGTCGTCAACAATGAGAATTTTTCCGGCCATTACGGCTCCCGGCACTACAAGTGATGGTAGAATTGAGTATACGCCAAACCGGGCGCGAGGTGAAGGGGGAAGGTATACCGTGAAATAGCAAAGCGGCGGCCCGAAGGCCGCCGCAGCAGAGAGGCTTTACTGGGAACAGGAGCCGGAGGAACAGGAGCTGCCGCAGCCACCCCCGCCAAGTTCCATGCCGGAGTGCACCTGGAAGCCCATGTATGTGAGGTCGACGGTGATTGGTTGCGCTTTTACCATGAGGTCTTTTTCAACCAGGAAGGTGTACCCTTCAACTTCGAAAGAATCGTCGTTTTCTTTTGGCTCATCCAGAGCCAATGCCAGCCTTGGGCCAGCTCAGCCGCCGGAGGAGAGATACACGCGGATTGGGGACTTGGCCTTATCCGCGAAATAGGAATCCAGCTGCGTTTTGGCAGCCTCGGTTAGCGTGAACATAAGGAGCCTCCTGAAATGATGGGTCGCCAAAAATAGATAGTCTCCATGTTTTGGTTTGTCAAATGCCATGCCCCATCAATACCAGGATACGCGAGCCGGGCCGGGGCTCCAGACCAAGCCGGAGCCCCGGAAAATAGCCTAGGAGCAGGAGCCAGATGAGCAGGAACCGGAGCAGCCGCAGCCGCCGCCACCCAGTTCGAGGCTGGAAGTGATCTCAAAACCCATGGGGCTGAGATCTACAGCCATCGGAGCAGCCTTGGCCATGAGCTCCTTTTCGACGATGAACGAATAGCCTTCCACCGGGAAGACGTCGTCTGTATCTTTGGCATCATCCAAAGCCAGGGACAGCCGGGGACCTGAGCAACCTCCGCTGGAAAGGAAAATACGAATGGGCGATTTTTCTTTTCCTTCGAAGTAAGAATCAAGCTGCGCCTTGGCGCGATCGGTTACACTGAACATGAAAGCCTCCTGGAAGTTCATTATCGTTTGTAATGGGTAAGACTGGAATGCCGATGTGTCAAATCGGAATGTATGATACTTGGATTTGCCAGCCCGTGTGAATTCAGATACTAAAAAAGCAGTCCAACATTCTCAGGATAGGTTATGAAACGCCAAAAAATCGTGATGAACGGCAAGGAAATGGCGCGCACCTTGGAGCGTTTGGCTTTCGAGGTGTTGGAACGCTATGGTGAATGCCAGGGGCTGGCCATGCTCGGTGTGCAGCGCCGGGGTGCGGAGCTGGCTGAACGCCTGAAAAAACTTTTGGAGCCGCGTCTGGGATGCGAACTGCCTTTGGGCAAGCTCGACATCAACCTCTACCGTGACGATTGGACTCATCTGGAGCATCAGCCCCGCATCAACCAGACCGACATCCCCTTCGCCATCGACGGCAGGCGGGTGCTTTTGGTGGATGATGTTCTTTTCTCCGGCCGCACCGTCCGCGCCGCCCTGGAGGCCATCCTCGATTACGGGCGTCCCCAGAGCGTGGAGCTGCTGGTGCTGGTGGACCGGGGCCACAGGGAACTGCCCATTCAGGCCGACTACGTGGGCAAGCTCATTCCCACCTCCAAGGTGGAGCGGGTGGATGTGTACGTGAAAGAAATCGACGGCGAAGACAAAGTGCGCCTGACTGACCAAGACCACGCCTGATCTTCGGAGGCGTGGCCTTGGCCACAGTAAGGGCGCGTTGCTTGCAGTTTCTGCCGGAAAGCCCTTCAGGAGCGGTGGAAAATTTCCGTGCCGATGCCGCTTTTGGTGAACAGTTCCAGAATGAGCGAGTTTTCCACCCGTCCGTCGATGATGTGGGCCTTCTGCACGCCTGATTGCACGGCTTCCATGCAGCATTTGAGCTTGGGGATCATGCCGCCCTTGGCTGTGCCGTTCTCGATGGCCAGGGCCGCCTCGCCCACCGACATAGAGGGGATGAGCGCACCCTCCGGGTCCAGCACGCCGGCCACGTCAGTCAGTAGAATCAAGCGTTTGGCTTCCAAGGCCTGGGCCACGGCCCCGGCCACGGAGTCGGCGTTGATGTTGTAGGTGTGCCCTTTCTCGTCCACACCGACAGGAGCAATCACCGGAATCACGCCTTCGGCAGTAAGCGAGCGGATAAGTCCGGCATTGACGCTGACCGGCTCGCCCACGTTGCCAAGATCGATCAGTTCGGGCGGGGCGTCCTCGCGGGTGAGCATCATTTCCAGTTTGCGAGCCCGGATCAACCAGCCGTCCTTGCCGGACAGGCCCACGGAAATGCCTCCGTTGAGGTTGATAAGATTGACGATTTCCTTGTTCACCCGGCCCACCAGCACCATCTCCACCACATCCATGGTGGCCTGGTCCGTGACCCTCAATCCCTCGCGGAAATGGGATTCAATGCCCAACTGCGTAAGCATCTGCCCGATCTGCGGTCCGCCGCCGTGCACGATCACCGGGTTGATGCCGATGTATTTGAGCAGCACTACGTTCAAGGCGAAGGCCTTTTTCAAGGTCTCGTCTTTCATGGCGTTGCCGCCGTACTTGATGACCACGGTCTGCCCGAAGAACTTGCGGATGTAGGGCAGCGATTCCAAGAGCATGCGGGCTTGGGCGATGGCTTGTTCCATGTCTGCTTTCCTTTAGAGGATATACCGGGAGAGGTCGCGATCCTCCACCACGTCTTTAAGTTTGTCCGTAACATAGGCCGCGTCAACCACCACCGTGTCGCCGCTCCTTTCGGGAGCGTCGAAGGAGAGATCCTGCACGATGGTTTCCATGATGGTGTAGAGCCTGCGCGCGCCGATGTTTTCAGCCTCTTCGTTCACCCGTTGGGCATAGGCGGCCATCTGTTCCAGGCCGTCCGGGGCAAAGGTCAGGGTGACCCCCTCGGTGGCCAGCAGGGCGGTGTACTGGGTGGTCAGGGCGTTTTGGGGTTCGGTGAGGATGCGCAGGAATTCGTCATTGCCCAGAGCCGAGAGCTCCACACGCAGGGGGAAGCGGCCTTGCAGTTCCGGCACCAGATCCGAAGGCTTGGAGAAGTGAAAAGCTCCGGCGGCGATGAACAGGATGTGGTCGGTTTTGATCATGCCGTATTTGGTATTGACCACGCAGCCTTCCACCACGGGCAGAAGGTCGCGTTGCACGCCCTCGCGGGAGACGTCCGGGCCGGAGCCGCCCTGGCCACGGCCGCAGATCTTGTCTATCTCGTCGATAAACAGGATGCCGGTCTGCTCCACGCGCTCCTTGGCGGTATCGGCCACCTTGTCCATGTCCACCAGCTTTTCGCTTTCTTCGGCCACCAGCAGGTCGTAGGCGTCGCGCACCCGCAGCTTGCGGGTCTTCTTGCGCTGGGGGAACACCTTGGAGAACATGTCCTTGAACTGGGAGCCCATATCCTCCATGCCCGGCACGGCCATGATCTCCATGGTGGGCGAGGGCAGTACCACATCCATGTCCACCATTTTGTCGTCGAGTGCGCCCTTGCGGAGGAGCTGGCGAAGCTTGTCGCGGGTAGAGGCCCCTTCGGATTTGGACGCGCCGGAGGCGGGGGCTTCCGTCGCCGTGCCGTCCGTCACCTCAAGGAAATTGGGCGCGGCGTAGCTGGGGGAGGGCGGCAGCAGCAAGTCGAGCAGACGGTCTTCGGCGGCCTTTTCGGCCTTGACCCGCACCTTGCCGGACTCCTCGTCGCGCACCAGGCGCACGCCGATTTCCATGAGGTCGCGCACCATGGATTCCACGTCGCGGCCCACGTAGCCCACTTCGGTGAACTTGGTGGCCTCCACTTTGTGGAAGGGGCAACCGGCCAGCTTGGCCAGCCTGCGGGCCACCTCGGTTTTGCCCACGCCCGTGGGTCCGATCATCAGGATGTTTTTGGGGGCTATCTCATCGCGCAGGCCGGCTTCGATGCGCTGCCTGCGCCAACGGTTGCGCATGGCAATGGCCACCATGCGTTTGGCCGGATTCTGGCCGACGATGTAACGGTCCAATTCGGAAACGATTTCGCGGGGGGTGAGGGTATTCATGGCTTGGCCAGGGTCTCCAAGACGAGGTTGGTGTTGGTGAATACGCACAACTCGGCGGCGATGGCCATGGCCTGGCGGGCTATTTCATCGGCTGCCAGGGGCGTGTTGCGCGCCAGCGCCCGTGCCGCAGCCAGGGCGTACGGGCCGCCGGAGCCGATGGCGGCCAGGCCGTCGTCGGGCTCGATGACGTCCCCGGCTCCGGTGAGGATGAGGATGGTTTCGGCGTCCGCCACCAGGAGCATGGCTTCCAGTTTGCGCAAAAACTTGTCCTTGCGCCAATCCTTGGCCAGTTCCACCGCCGCACGGGTAAGATTTCCGGAATATTCCTCCAGCTTGGCCTCGAAGCGCTCAAACAGGGTGAAGGCGTCGGCGGTTGAACCCGCGAAGCCGGCCAGAACCCGCTCTTTATACAGGCGGCGGACCTTGCGGGCGGTGTGCTTCATGGCCACCGCCTGGCCGAAGGTGACTTGTCCGTCACCGGCCATGGCCACGCCTTGGGCGTCGCGCACAGCCAATATTGTGGTGCCGTGGATATCCATGGAAGTCCTTTATAGAATTTGGCGGGCGATGCCCAGCCAGGTTTGATAGGCGTCTTGCGAGTACAGCACCATCCAGGCCTGTTTGACCCAGCCCTCGCTCACTCCTTTAGCCAGTTCATTCAAGGCTATAGGCGCGGCCAGTTCCACCGGGTAGCCGTAAGCCCCGCAGCTGATGGCCGGAAAGGCCACGGATTCGAGAGCCTGTTCCCGGCACAGGGCCAAGCAGGCGCGGTAGGCCGAAGCCAATTCTTCCGCTTCGCCGCGTTCACCGCCGTGCCAGATAGGCCCCACCGCGTGGATGATGAACCGGGCGGCAAGGCCGAATCCGGGAGTGATGGCCGCAGACCCGGCTTCCACCCGCCCGCGCGCGGCGATGATGGCCCGGCAGGCCGGAGGCAGCGCCGGGCCTGCCGCCGCATGGATGGCCCCGTCCACGCCCCCGCCGCCCGCCAGCATGGCGTTGGCGGCGTTGACCACTGCGTCCGTTACGCAGGCCGTGATGTCGCCCTGCATGATACGCAATTCGCCTAAGCCGATTGAGACGGGAGTGTTATGCTGGTTCATGCGCTGTCCTGGGGAAGAGCCAGGGGGCGCTGCCCCCTGGACCCCCGCTGGGGGTGCAGGGCCCCCCCAGGCCCCCCCAATATTTTGCGCGCCGACGCGATCAATGCGCGACAATGCGGAGCTATATGGGGGGACCGGGGGGCCATTGGCCCCCCGGCCGCCGGAGGCATCTTCTGCTACGGTTTGAGAATATCCGCCCAGGCGGGGTTGATGGTTGGGCCGAGGATGCCCAGGCCTGCTTTGTCCAGGGTGAAGAGTTCGGCGGCCAGGGCGCGCACGTTATCGAGTGTGACGGCTTCGATGCGTGCGGCGGTTTCCTCCGGTGGCACGGCCCGGCCGAAGAGCATGAAGTTGCGTGCCAGGCGGGTCATGCGTTCCTCAGAGGATTCCAGGCTCAGATAGAGTACGCTGGTCAGGTGGTCGCGGGCGTGATCCAGCTCTTCGGCGGTGATGTCGCCTGCGGAGATCTTCTCCAACTGTTCGCGCAGGCAGGCCAGCAGTTCCCCGGTGCGTTCCGGGTCTACTGCGGCGTAAATTTGCATGACGCCACGGTCCATGAGGGCGTTGGCGAAGGAATATACCGAATAGGCCAGCCCCCGGCGCTCGCGCACTTCCTGGAAGAGGCGCGAGGACATGTTGCCGCCCAGGATGGCGTTCAACATGCTCAGGGTGAACCGCCGTTCGTCGGTGGCGGCTATGCCGGGGAAGGAAAGGGCCACGTGGTTTTGTTCGGCTTCGCGCTCCTTCAGAAACACCTTGGGCACGTAAAGGCCCGGCTCCGGCACGGCGGCGGGGGTGCCGGGCTCCATGTCCCCGAAGTGGCGGGCAACCAGCCCTTGAAGATGCTGATGGTCAATCCCTCCGGCAGCGGCCATGGTCATGCGGCTTGGCCGGTAGTGGGCGGCCCGCCAGGACTTCAGAGTTTTGGGCTTGAAGGATTTTACGTTGCCCGGCGCGCCCAGAATGGAATGGGACAGCGACCCGCCCGGCCAGAGCTGGCTCCAGAAGGCCTCCATGAGGCTCTCTTCCGGGTCGTCCTCCACCATGGCGATCTCTTGGAGCACCACGTCTTTTTCTTTGGCCAGATCATCGCTGTCCAACTTGGGGTTGAGGACGATGTCGGAAAGGATGTCCAGGGCGTCTTCCAGGTGGGTATCCACCACCCGGGCGTGGAAGCAGGTATGCTCGCGGCTGGTGTAGGCGTTGGAGTTGCCGCCCAGGAGGTCGAGCGACTTGGCGATATCCAGGGCAGAGCGGCGGGCCGTGCCCTTGAAAGCCAGGTGTTCCCAGAGATGGGCAATGCCCTCCTCGCCGGGCGCCTCATGGCGCGATCCTGCGGCCAGCCAGATGCCGAAGCTGACGCTGCGCACGCCGGGCAGGCGCTCCGTGGCCAGACGAAGGCCGTTATCCAGGGTATGAAAGGCGATGTCAGGGGTGTTGTGCATCAGCGTTCCCGGTAAAAAGGTTGGCCGAGCCCGGCCGGAGCCTGGCTCTTGCGACCGAGAAACACGGCCACACTCAGGGTGAGGATGGTCAGCAGGTAAGGCAGGATACGCAGGATGTACGTAGGCACCAGTTGCTGCCCCGTGGCCTGAAATAAAAACTGGGCCGCCGTGAGAATACCGAACAAAAGCGCTCCGGCCAGTGCCGGAAACGGCCGCCAGCCCGCGAAGATGACAATGGCTACGGCTATCCAGCCCTGGCCGCCGGACATGCCTTCCTTCCAACCCGGCGTGAATGCCAGCGACAGATATGCCCCGCCCAGGCCTGCAAAGCAGCCTCCGGTCATCACGGCGATGCAGCGGGTGCGGGCCACGTTGACTCCCATGGCGTCGGCCGCCGCGGGGTTCTCGCCGCAGGCGCGCAACGTCAGCCCCCAGCGGGTGCGGGTGAGCAGGAACCAGACAGCGCCCGTGAGGGCGAATCCCAGGTATACCAGCAGGTTTTGATTGAAGAGCACCGGCCCCAGACCGGGGATGTCGTGAAGCAGCGGGATGGGCGCTTCGCTCAAGCGAGGGCCGGTAAGGCCGATGAGTGGCCGTCCCAGATAGTTGGCCAGGCCCGTGCCCAGGATGGTCAGGGCGATGCCTGAGAGCAGCTGGTTGGCCCCGAAGCGGATGGCAAACAGGCCATGCAGCCCGGCCAGCAGGGCGCAGGCCCCTCCGGCAGCAGCGAAGGCCAGCGGAGCGGAGCCGCTAAAGTGCCCCACAGCGAAGCCGGTCATGGCTCCAAAAAGCAGCATGCCTTCCAGCCCCAGATTAATAATGCCGGAGCGCTCGGCGATCACCTCTCCCAATGCTGCGTAGAGCACGGCCATGGAGGCTTTCAGGGTCAGCGCGCAGAGGAAGGTGAAGTCGTTCATGTGCCGAGAATGTCTCCGGTGAAAACCCTACCACGAGGGAGCGCAGTTTCCAAGGAGCAGAATCAGGGGGCGCTGCCGCCGGAGGAAGCGGGGGGCGCTGCCCCCCCGCCCCCCCCCGCTGGGGGTGCAGGGCACCTTCCTACGGAACATAA
>JBBRUD010000090.1:0-17923 GCA_038248065.1 Desulfovibrionales bacterium
GCCCCCCCGCACCCCACATTTCGCGCCGCTATGACTAACATTTTTTGGGGGGGGGGTGGGGGGCCCCCCCACCCCCGGCGGTGTACTGGGGCACCGCCCCTCCTGCCCACCCTGGAAGACGCGGCCATGCGCTACGAGGCGCATCTGCGGCGGGTGTTCTCCACCGTCCTGGGCCAGTCTGGAACCGTCACCCCCTGTTTCGACTGCATCCACCTGGGCATGGGCGCGGATGGCCACACGGCCTCGCTGTTTCCCGGCCATCCCGGCCTGGAGGAGCGCGAGCGGCTCATCATCGCTGTTGACGACCCCGGCGCGAAACCGCCCGTGCCTCGGCTGTCCATGACTCTGCCGCTCATCAACAACGCCAGGATGGCCTTGTTTCTGGTGGCCGGTGCGGACAAGCGGGCCGCGCTGGAGGCTATCCTCGACACTGCGGCTGTTACGGCCTTACCCGCCGGGCGGGTGCGGCCCCGCGAGGAACTGCGCTGGCTGGTGAGCGAAGAATAACGCATTATCGCCACTGCAATCCCTACCAGAAGGGTATCCATTTCTCTGGAAGGCTGTTTGACAAGACGGCCTTGGTCGTTCATTTTATGAGAATAGTATTCTTCCGGCGAGCGCTGCCGCAGATGCGGCTGACCGGAAATACACCCACGTCCATGAGGTGTTCGCGGCATGCGTGAATTTTTGAATCGCTTTCAGGTGTGGATGCTGGCGGGTTGCCTGCTGTCTGGAATGTCCGTCATGCAAGGGTGCAAGGGAGAGGCTCCCCCGGCTGCTTCATCAGGGCGTACGGTGGCTGCGACCATTTTGCCAGTCAAGAGCAGGCAGGTTGTGGAATGCCGTTCCTTCCCCGCCCAGGTGGAGGCCCTCAACAGCGTGACTCTGGCCAGCAAGCTTTCCGGCGCCGTGGTGGCTGTCACGGCCCAGGAGGGCGCGGCCCTGCACGGGGGCGACCTGATAATGCAGATTGACGACAAGGACCTTCTAAGCCGCGACCAGGGGCTTGCCGCCTCTATGAACCAGGCGGCCATGGAGCGCCAGGCCGCCGCTGCCAAGGCCGACCACGCCAGGTCGACTCAGGAGCGCCTGGGCCGTCTGCTGGCCCAGAAGGTGATCAGCCAGGAGGATTACGACAAGGCCAGAACCGAATATCTGGCCCTGAAGCGCGAGGAGGAGGCCATCGCGGCCAGGGAACAGTCCGTGGCCGCCCAGCGCGAGGAGTTGAAGGCGCTGAAGGCCTATACCCGCATCACCGCGCCCTTCGACGGCATCCTGGCTCGGCGCTATGTGGACCTGGGCGCGTTTGTCAGCGCCGGACAGCCTCTGGCTCTGGTGGACGACCAGACCAGCGGCTTCGACCTGACCGCCCAGGTGGACGAGAGCCTGCTCTCCTCCATTCGGGTGGGCCAGCCGCTTCTGGGGGTGATTCCGGCGCTGGGCAAGGAACCCTTCGCTTCAAAGATCACCGCCGTTGTGGGCCGGGTGGACCCGGCCAGCCGCACCTTCAAGCTCAAGGCGGATATTCCCCCCGTCACGGACAAAGGCGCGCAAAAGCCCAATGCCGGGATGTTCGGCCGGGTGTTCCTGCCCGTGCGGGTGGCCGCCAAACTGCTGGCCCCTGCCTCCTGCGTGCGCCTGCGCGGCGACCTGCCTTCGGTATTCGTGGTGGACGCCACGGGCCTGGTCCATTTCCGCGTGGTCAAGTCCGGGGGAACCTTCCTCATGGTCACCCTGGAGGGGCAGACCTACCTCACCGACAGCCAGGCTTTTGAGGACAACCCCGCCGAGCGCTATGTGGAAATTCTCACCGGCCTTGCCGACGGCGAACAGCTGGTGTGCGAAAAAACCGAAACCCTGCGCGAGGGCGACCGCATTGCGCCGGGAGCCGCGCCAGCCGGAAATGGCCCTGCCGGAACCCCGGTTCCCGCCGCGCCAGCCGCGAGCGCGCCTGTCGGCGGGAACCAGCCGTGAGTCCTCACCACGATTCCCAACGCGACGGCGGGCCGCTGGCCGCAATAACCAGGACCTTCGTCGACTCCAAGCTGGTGCCGCTCATCATACTGGCAGCCGTGCTTCTGGGCGTCTTCGCCGTGGTTTCCACGCCAAGCGAGGAGGAACCCCAGATCATCGTGCCCATGGTGGACATTCAGGTCTCCATGCCCGGCGCAACGCCCAAAGAGGTGGAAAACCGGGTGGTCGGCCCCATGGAGAAGATCCTCTGGGAGATTCCCGGCGTGGAGTTTGTCTATTCCACGGCAATGGACGGCAAGGCCCTGACCATTGTGCGTTTCAACGTGGGCGAAGACACCGAGAAAAGCGTGGTGAAGACCTACGCCAAGCTCTACCAGCATCTGGACTGGATTCCCCCCGGCTGTTCCCAACCCCTGCTCAAGCCCCATTCCATAGACGACGTGCCCGTGGTGGCCCTGACCTTCTGGGGCGGCGGACTGGATTCGCGCACCCTGCGCAAGGTGGCCGCCCAGGTGAACGAGGAAGTCCGCCAGTTGCCGGGCGTGGGCGAAACCAGCCTCATCGGCGGCCGCAAACGGGCCGTGATGGTGGAGCTGGAACAGAACAAGCTGCGCGCCAACGGCCTGGACCCCGTGGATGTGCTGGATACCCTGAACAAGCAGAATCAGGGCGAGCTGGTGGGGGAGACCGTGCAGGACGGCCTGGCCGTGAGCATCCGGCTGGATAACTTCTTTCGCGACAGGCGCGAGCTGGAACGCGCGGTGCTGGCCGTGCGTGACGGCCGCCCCATCTTTCTGGGCGACGTGGCCCAGGTGCGTGACGGTTTCGACGAGCCCCAGGATTACACATTTTTCGTTGCCGGCCCGGCTGGCAAAACCCACGCGGAGGTTCGCCCGGCTGCGTTTCAGCTGCAACCAGCCGTTACCCTCACCGTGGCCAAACGGGCCGGGGTGAACGCCTCCGTGCTGTCTCAGGCCGTACTGGCCAAGGTGGAGGATCTTAAGGGCTTCGCCATCCCGGAAGGGGTCACCGTCAGCCTCACCCGCGATTATGGCCAGACCGCGCGCGACAAAGTGCACGAGCTGCTCAAGCATCTGCTTCTGGCGGCGGTATCCGTTGGGGCCATCGTGGCCGTGTTTCTGGGGCTTCGGGCCAGCCTGGTGGTCATGGTGGCCGTGCCCGTCACTCTGGCCATCACTTTGGCCACCTACTGGTTCTTCGGCTACACCCTCAACAGAGTCACGCTGTTCGCTCTCATTTTCTGCATCGGCATTCTGGTGGACGATCCCATCGTGGACGTGGAAAACATCGTGCGCCACATCCATCTGCCGGGCAGTTCCAGGCGCTCGTTCACCCAGGTGATCATCGAAGCGGTGAACGAGGTGCGCGCGCCGCTGGTGCTGGCCACCTTCACGGTCATCGCGGCCATCATGCCCATGGCCTTCGTGGGCGGCCTCATGGGGCCGTACATGCGGCCCATGCCCATCGGAGCCTCGGTGGCCATGCTGCTTTCCATGGCCGTGGCCTTCATGGTCACCCCGTGGACGTCCAAACGGCTGCTGCGCCGGGACGGGCCGCCCCATGGCGGGCATGCCGTGCATGCAGGCCAGGCCGAGGATGGCAGCCAACAGGACGAGGTCCCGGAACCCGAAGGCCCCGGCACCCGGCTGTACCGTTTTCTCATGGTGCGCTTCCTCAGCAGGCCCGTGTGGCGCTGGAGTTTCCTGGGGCTGGTGGTGGCGCTGCTGCTGGCATCCTGCTCGCTCTTCGCCTTTCGGGGCGTGCTGGTGAAAATGCTGCCCTTTGACAACAAAAGCGAATTCCAGGTGGTCATCGACATGCCGCTGGGCACGCCGCTGGAGAAAACCGCCCAGGTGTCCGAAGAACTGGCCGCAGTCCTGGTCGCCCGACCGGAAGTGACCAACATGCAGCTCTATGTGGGCAACTCCGGGCCGGTCACCTTCAACGGGCTCATCAGGCATTATTATCTGCGCCAGGGCCAGAACGTGGCCGACATCACCGTCAACCTCGTCTCCAAGGATGACCGGAAGCTGCAAAGCCACGACATCGCAAAGGCCGCGCGCGAGCTGCTGCTGCCCGTGGCCCGCAAGTACGGGGCCAAGATCAAAGTGGTGGAAGTGCCCCCCGGACCCCCGGTGTTGCAGACCCTGGTGGCCGAGATCTACGGACCCGGCGACGAAGCCCGGCTGCGGGTGGCCCGGCAGGTGAAAGAGGTGTTTGAGAACACCCCGGACGTGGTGGACGTGGACTGGTACGTGGACGACCCCCAGCCCGAGCGGCTGATCCGCGTGGAGCGCGACAAGGCCCTGGTGAACGGCGTGGACCCGGATCGCGCCATGCGGGTCGTCACCGCCTCCCTCAAGGGCGTCCAGGCAGGGTTGCTGCACGACGAGACCGCCCGCGAGGATGCGCCCATCGTGGTGCGCCTGCCGCTGGCAGCGCGGGTGCATGCCACGGACATCGCCGATATCGCCGTGCGCGGCACCGGCGGCCAGATGGTCTCTCTGGGCCAAGTGGCCAGCATCGAAGACCGGGTGGTGCCTTCGGCCATCTATCATAAGAATCTTCAGCCCGTGGTGTACGTCACCGGCGACATGGCCGGTAAGGAAGAAAGCCCGGTATACGGCATGGGCCGCATAACCGCCGCCCTGGAAGAGCTGGGTCGCCAGGGCCGGGGGGCGTGGCAGGTGGAGGGCAACGAACCCCTGCCCGTGCTCTACACCCATCAGCCGGATTCGCTCAAAACCTGGACCCTCAAATGGGACGGCGAGTGGCAGATCACCTACGAGACCTTCCGGGATATGGGCATCGCCTTCGGGGTGGTCATGGTGCTCATTTACATCCTGGTGGTGGGGTGGTTCGGCAGCTACACTACTCCCCTGGCCATCATGGCCCCTATCCCGCTTTCGCTCATCGGCATCGTGCCTGCCCACGCCCTGGGCGGGGCCTTCTTCACGGCTACCTCCATGATCGGTTTCATCGCCGGGGCGGGCATCGTGGTGCGCAATTCCATCATCCTGGTGGATTTCATCGAGATGCGCCGTGGACAGGGGGCATCCCTGGAGGACGCTGTGGTGGAGGCCGGAGTGGTGCGTTTCCGGCCCATGCTGCTCACGGCCATCGCCGTTGCGGTCGGCGCCTTTGTCATCCTGTTCGACCCAATCTTCCAGGGGCTGGCCATCTCGCTGATGGCCGGAGAAGTGGCGGCCACGGCCTTTTCCCGCATGGTGGTGCCGGTACTGTACTATCTGGACAAGCGGCGGGAGGGCGGGAAACATGTGGCTGACCCGACCGCAGACGCCTCCTGAGTGGAGCGCCTACTTTTTTACCGTGCCGCCCACGGTTTCGCCCGGAATTTCCTGCGCTGCGGCGGCCTTGCCTGCCTCGGGCATTTCCAGGGCGAGCCGGTTCATGGCCATCCAGGCGGTGCGGGCCGAAGGGGTTGATGCCGCCAGCACGTGTCCGCCGGTTGCGCCATCGTCGCCGATGAAGTGGAAATGCCAGCCTGGCACGGTGGTCCCGCCCGTTTCCGCCGGGCAACGGATGCCAACCAGGATGCCGGACACATCGGTCAGTTCGCGCACGCTCTGGTGTTTGATGGCCTCGGCTAGGCTCGGATAGGGCGGGGAGAAGCCGGGCACGCTGCGGATGGTCAGGCCGGAGAACCTGCCCTGCACCTGGGCGGCGACGAACAGGCGCGGCGAGGCCACTTTGGTGTCCAGCCAGGCGGCCAGGGCGGCCAGATCGTTCATGGCCGGGGTCTGTTCGAATCCGTCCGGGGTGAAAAAGGTCAGGTCGGCAAAGGGAATCTTGGCGTCCTTGGGGGCCACGTTCAGGCGCAGGGTGCTGTCCGCGCGGTAGAACACCCCGCCAAGCACCACCATCTCGCCATCCAGGCCGTTGAAGGTGCCCATGCCGAAGTCGCCCTTGGCGGCCATGCCTTCCACGGTGGCCTGTCCGTCAAGGTTGCCGGCCATGAGGGCGGCCAGGGTGGAATACTGGTAGAGGACCGGCCCTTCCTGGGCGACACGCCCGCCTGCGCCGTTGCATCCGGCCAGGGCCAACGACGCAATAAGCGCGATGAGGAATCTGAAATTCACTGATAGCCTCCTGAAGGGCAAACCCCTGGGATCGTTTCAGCGACTATGCCCGCACACCCGCGTCAGAACAAGCGAATTGTCGGAGGTCGCGCCTTGGCAACCCCGTCAAACTGTCGTAGAAAACACGGTCAAAAGGAGCGTGCAGCATGCCGCAGAACATAGTCGTCATCGGCGCGGTGGCCTTGGGGCCCAAGGCCGCCTGCCGCGTCAAGCGTCTGGACCCCAAGGCCCGTGTGACCATGGTGGACAAGGATTCCCTGGTCTCCTACGGCGGCTGCGGCATCCCCTATTTCATCTCCGGCGACGTGTCGGAACTGAAGGAACTGCGCACCACCAGCTTCAAACTGGTGCGCGACGAGAAGTTCTTCCAGGAATGCAAGGATATCGACGTGCTGGCCCGCACCCTGGCCACGCGTATCGACCGCCAGCGCAAGGTGGTGGCCCTGCGCGACCTGAACACCGGCCAGACTTCGGAGCTGCCCTACGACAAACTGGTGATTTCCACCGGAGCCAGCCCTCGCAAGCTTAACCTGCCGGGTACGGATCTGGCCGGGGTGCACTGCGTGGCCAACCTTCACGACGCCCTGGCCATCCGCGACCGCATCAGCAAAGGCCAGGCCGGGCGGGCGGTCATCGTTGGGTCAGGATTCATCGGCCTGGAGATGGCCGAGGCTTTGGCAGACATGTGGGGCCTGGAAGTTACCGTGGTGGAAGCCCTGGAGCACATGCTGCCGCGCAACATCAGCCCGCAACTGGCGGCCATGGCGGAGAAGCACCTGCGCGAAAAGGGCGTGGAGCTCTATTGCAAAGAAACCGTGGTCCGCATCGAGGGCGAGGGCAAGGTGGAGCGGGTGGTCACCAGCGGGCGCACCCTGGAGGCCGATCTGGTCATCCTGTGCGCCGGGGTGGTTCCCAACTCGGAGCTGGCCAGGGAGGCCGGGCTGGAGCTTTCTCCGCGCGGGGGCATCCTGGTGGACGCCTCCATGCGTACCTCGGACCCGGACATCTTTTCCGGCGGCGATTGCGTGGAGATACGCCACCTGATCACCGGCCAGACCTTCAACCTGCCCATGGGGTCCATGGCCAACCGCCAGGGCCGGGTGATCGGCACCAATCTGGCGGGCGGCGCGGCCACCTTCGAGGGCGCGGTGGGCTCGTTTGCCCTCAAGCTTTTCGAGCGCAGCCTCTCCGGGGCCGGGCTCACGCCGGAGGGAGCAAGGCTGGCCGGGCTGGACGCGCTGTCGGTGCTGGCCATCCAGTTCGACCGGGCCCATTTTTATCCCGGCAGCGAGCTCATGACCCTGGAACTCACGGTGGAGCGCTCCACCCGCAGGCTTTTGGGCGTGCAGGGCTTCGGCCCCGGCGGCGACGCCTTGGTGGGGCGGGTTGGGGCCGTGGCGGCGCTGCTGCAACACGGCGGCACGGTGGAGGACCTCTCCAACCTGGAATTCCCCTATTCGCCGCCCTATGCCTCGGCCATGGATATCGTCAACACCCTGGGCAATCTGGCCGACAACATGCTGGCCGGGATGAACGCCGGGATGAGCGGCAAGGAATTCGCCGGGGTGTTCGCCAAGGACTCGGGCCAGTGCTTCTTCCTGGACTGCCGCGAAGCGGACAACGCCGGGCCGTATTTGGCCCGCCATCCCGGCAAGTGGCACAACATCCCCCAGGGCAAACTGCGGGAGCGCCTTGCGGAAGTGCCCCGCGACAAGCCTGTGGTGATCATATGCAACACTGGCATACGCTCTTATGAATCCCAGATAATACTCGGGGAAGCGGGCATTCAAGACGTGGAGAACGTACACGGTGGCATGGCTGCCCTGAAACAGTGCGGTTACGATCTCTTAGAATAAATTCTCACTGTGAGGCGTGTGTTTTCTGTGGAGCGTTGCGATGCGGCCCCGTCCTGGACATGTTTCCGGGCGGGGCCGCCGTACATGGATGCGGTGTGATCCATAATCTGCTTGCTTAAACAAACAAGAGGTGCAAAGGCCCTGGGTAGCCAGGGGTATCAATTCGGAGTGTTCATGCTCTGCGCAGATTGTGAGTGTTTTGCAGCAGTGGAACCCAAGATTTCTTGGGGGTATGGACACACGGTCTTCCATTGTCCCGAACGTGGAGTTATCCGATTTGCGGATTGGAATGCGGATGACTGCTCATTTTTCAGAGCGGGGCAGAGCACAGACGACAAGATTGACAGCGAAGGGAAATAGATGGACAATAAACGTCTGCAAATTAATGTGTTTGAGCAAGCAACCCACTCGCTGGAGTGTATTTACGTTCATGGCAAAAATCACTGGATCCGAAAAACAACAAGCGATTTTGCGTTCAGCACAGGTGCTGTTCGCCGAATTGGGGTACGAGGGCGCTTCATTCGATAAGATTTCCGGCTATGCCGGAGTCGCGTTCGGGTTGATTCGTCATTATTACAAGAATAAAAGTAATCTGTATGCTGTCGCTGTGATGGATGCCATGAACGACGCGCATCAATATATAGTAGAAAAAACAGTCGATGCAAGATCGGGTCTCGATGCCCTCCTCAAAGGGGTGTCTTCCTATATCGAGTTTGTTAACAGCGCTACGAGCAAGGGAAAACTGCTCCTTTCCGCCAATCCTGAGAAAGTTGCCGACAGTGAAAACCGCAAAGCCGTGGTCAATGGATTTGATGAAGCAATCGTTTCGTTGTTCAGTGAGTTCATTTCCAGGGGTATTGACGACCATTCAATACGGAACATTGATCCGAAACATAATGCTCTTGCCGTGCTGGGCCTTCTCCATGGAGCCTCGCAGGTTTCCGAATTGGCGGGGAGCGCCTTGTCGACGGAGGTGATTATGGATTTCATCACCAGTAGCCTGATGAACGGTAACAAGGGTAGCAAAGAGCCGGATTGAGGCGCTGGGCAGCGCCTGCGAGAGAATTTTTATCCAAATGCAAAACGGCCGGGGATCATTTCCCGGCCGTTTTTCGTAGTTGCGTCTGCCAGCATGCCACTGGGCAGCACCGCAGGGCAGGCTACCCGATGGGGTCGCCCTTGGCGAAGCTGGGCTCGTGGATGGGGATGATGATGTCGGCCATCTCCTTGCATTTGAGCACGATATCGTAGGCTTGCTTGATATCCAGGCAGGTGGAGGGCGGGATGACTTCCATGCCCAGGCCCTTCACTTCCTTGGGCGGATAAAAGTTCTCCATGATGCAGCAGAACCCGGTGATGAGGGCCTTGCCCTTGGCCGTATCGATCAGCACGCTCATGGTGCCCTCGGTGTGGGCGGGCGTGTGGATCATGGTGATGCCGGGCACGATCTCGGTGTCGCCGGTAAGGGCCACAAACTGGCCGTTCTCCTCCACGTCGAGGATGTAATCCTCCTGGTAGCGGTAATCCATGGGATGGGGATCGTGGATGATTTCCAGTTCCTTTTCATGGACGTAGAAGGTGGCGTTTTCGAACTTGTAGTCGTTTTCGCAGTGGTCGCGGTGCAGATGGGTGTGGATGACGATGTCGATATCCGCCGGGGTCAGGCCGAAGCGCGCCAAGCCTTCCTCGATGGTCACGATCTTGCCGCCGATGAATTCCTCGCGGTCCGGGGAGGACATGGGCTTGAGCTCGCCGGAATCCACCAGTATCTTTTTGTCTCCGCCCTCAATGTACCAGGCATACAAGGGGATGATGTAGGGCGTGCCCATCTGCTGCTGATAGGTCATGAAGCCTTTATCGAAGCGTTTTGTACCCACCACGATGGGGTGGATGATATACTGCTGGGACATGGTCGCCTCCTGGCGGAACATGGAATTGCGTGCGCGACGCTGTTGGAAAAGAGGAAATAGCCACCCGAAGCGGTGCTGGCAAGGGGGTTCTACAACAGACCCAGTTGTTTTTCCTTGCGCACGGTGTGGGGAGCCAGATGGGAGCGGCTGGCGGCCACCAAGTCGAGCTTTTTGAGCAGCCGCGAAGGCTTGAGCATGAGCAGGCGACCATAAAGGTCGCGCTTTTCCGCATGGGAGAGGTACACCCGGCTCTTGGCCCGGGTCAGGCCCACGTAGAAGAGCCGTTCCTCTTCGCGTTCGTCCGGCGCGGCTTCGGCGGTGGAGGGCTTGCCCGTGAGCAGGCCCGTGCCCGCAAAGGGCAGTATGCCGTCCTCCAGGGCGGGCAGGAACACGGCCTCGAATTCCAGGCCCTTGGCCGCGTGCAGGGTCATGATGCGCACTTTTTCGGCCCGACGCCCCACAAGTTCCAGCTCGCTCTGGGCGTTGACGTAGCTGAGCAGCCCGGCCCAGCCGGAGTGGGCGGCGTAGGCCCCGCACAACTGGGCGAACTCCGGGCTTTGCCAGAACAGATGGTCAAAGGGCGGCACGTCGCGCAGGTAAAAGGCTATCTCTTTGGGGCCTTTGGCCAGCACCCGGTCCGGGCAGGCCAGGGTGAGGGCGCCTTCCATGTCGGCCATGCCCAGAAAACGTCCAGCCGCGTTCAGGATGGCCTTCACCCGGGGATCGGCCCAGAAGGCTTCGGCCTCGGGCACGGAGCAGGGCACGCCAAAGCGCGTGAGGGCCTTCTGAATGGGGTCCATCAGCCCCTTGAAGCGCACCAGGATGGCGATGTCGCCGGGTGCCAGCCCGGCCCCTTCGGTGTGCAGGGTCGAGGAGGTGGAACCGATGAGGGCGCGGATCTTCCCGGCTATCCAGGAGACCTCGCGCATGGCCGAGGGCGCGGTGAACTCCGTGATTTCCCCTTGCCCCCGGCGCACGGCGGAAAGTTCCGGCGACTGGGGAAACAGGCCGCGCGCCAGGGCCAGGACCTGCTGGGTGGAGCGGTAGTTCTCCGTGAGGCTGACGGTCTCCAGATCATGCCAGAAGGAGGAGAGTTCGCGCCGCACGTTGGTGACCGCCCCGCGAAAGCCGTAGATGGATTGCAGGGGGTCGCCGATGGCGAAAAGCGAGGTGTCCCACCCTGAGGCCAAGGCCCGGATGATGGCCAGTTGCAAGGGGGAGAGGTCCTGCACCTCATCCACCAGGATGTGTTTGAACCCGTTGGAATAGATGCCTGTCTCGATTTTTTCCAGCCAGAACTCCAGAAGGTCGGTGTAATCGACCAGATTCCATGAGGCCTTCTGCCGGGCGTACAGGCCGGAGTGGTCCGGGCTGCTCCCGGCGGAAGTATCCTGAAGCTGCCGATTGGCGTTTTCACTGTGTGGGGTCGGCGACCCTGGATGGAGGGGGGCTGAACCCGCCAGAAGCGGGGCCGCTGGGGAATCCGCCTGGAGGCCGGTCTGAATACCTGGCTGGGGCGCGGCCGGGGGCCACACGGGCAGAGGCTTGCGGATCATGCGCTCGCGGTCGAGCATGAGGCGCTGCCAGGCCTGTTTGAGCTTGGGGCCGGAGAGGTCCGGGTTCACCTGGGCGAACAGCCGCCGGGCGGCGTCTTCCGAGAGGATCACCGGTTTTTCGCCGTAGGCGTCGGTCCAGTATTCGTGGGCCAGGGCGTGCAGGGTGTCGGCCCGCACGGCTGCTCCTTCCAGGCGGTCTTGAAGTTCCTGGGCTGCCCGGCGGGTGAAGGTGACCACCAGGATGGAGGCGGGGTCGACCCCCGTGGCCAGCAGATGTCGGATGCGGGCCACCAGTGTGTGGGTTTTGCCCGTGCCGGGGCCTGCCTGCACCAGGGTATGGAGATGGGTTGTGCGGGCGGCCAGGTTCTGCCGGTCGTTCAAGGTCGGGCCGGTATCGACCGCAGGTTCGGGGCTGGTGGTGGCACCGATGCCGTGGGCAGGGCCGCGTCCGGTGCCGGAGCCGATACCGGAGCCGGAATCGTGGCCGGAACCGTAACCGGAATTCGGACCGACGCTGTTGCCGGAGCCGTGGCCGGAACCGGAGTCAGGACCGGGTCCGGGTCCGGGGGGATCGCCGGGCGGGGCGTCGTTGTCACCCGGCGAACCGTCGCCGGAGCTTCCCGACGATTGGCCGGAGCCCGCCCCCGGCGTGCTGCCGATGGCCGCCCCAACGGTGGTCAGCGCGCCGCCGCGCAGCAGCTTTTTCATCTCTTCCGGGCCGAACACCCGGATACGGCCGAATTCGCCGTCAAAGCCCGCCTGGCGGAACACCCGGCCCAGACGCATGCGGCTGACGGCCTCGGCCAGCAGGGGGGAATCCTTGGCCAGGTCTTCCAGGGGGAGTTCGGCCAGGATGTGCATCTCCGGGCCGAAGCGGTTGAGCAGCCGGGCCAGGTGGTTCTTCACCTTCTTGGTGGCCGGTCCCTGGTCGTGGATTTCCCCAAGTACCTCGCACAGGGGAATAAGGGAGACGAACCCCGGCTGGCCCTGGGGGCGCAGAGGGTGTTCGCGGTCGGAGAGCTCCAGCACGCGGGAGAGCACGCCCACGGTCAGGGGTTTCTTGCATACCGGGCAGATGCCGCCCCTGGCCCTGGTTTCGTGGGGGTCCATGACCACGCCGCAGTCGCGGTGGCCGTCCAGATGGTATTTGCCCTCTTCGGGAAAGAACTCCACGGTGCCCAGGAAATCGTTGCCCAGGCCTTCGCCGCGCAGGGCGCGGTAGATACCCTCGTAGGACAGGGAGCCGGAAAACAGGTTGCACTCCCGACCGAGCTTGTCGCCGGAATGGGCATCGGAATTGGAGATCAGCCTGAAGCGGTCCAGGGCGGAGATGAGCCAGTTCATTTCCGGGTCCGAGGACAGGCCGGTCTCCAGGGCGAAAATTTCGGAAGAGAGTGCGCCGAAGCATTCTTCAATGGAATCGAAGCCGGATTTGGACCCGAAGAGGGAGAACCAGGGCGTCCAGATATGGGCTGGCACCAGGAAAGCCAGGGGGTCGGTTTCGAGGACCATCTCCAGCAGGTGGCGGCTGTCCAGCCCCAGGATGGGGCGGCCGTCCGAGGCCAGGTTGCCCACTCTGGCCAGTTTGGCGTTGAGTTTGGCGACCGCCTCGAAAGAGGGCAGGTACACCAGGTTGTGCACCTTGCGCACTTTGCCGCCGCGTTTGTAAATGGAGCTGATTTCGGCTGAGAGGATGAACTTGGCGTGGCCGGGCATGGCATAGCCGGAGAGCCAGGGGATTTCCGTTTCCAGGCCGTTGGGATTTTTAAGCGTCAGCAGGCCCCGGCCGTCTTCGGCCAGATGTTCCTGGAGTTCCGCCAGCCAGCCGGGGTGGGTGAAATCGCCCGTGCCCAGGACGTCCAGGCCTTTCACCCTGGCCCACGCGGCCAAATGGCGAGGAGTCAGGGCCTTGGATGTGGCCCTGGAGTGTCGCGAATGAATGTGCAGATCGGCACGAAATTGATCCATGTGTAAGCCGCCGGATGTTTCGTGTTCCTACCTTCTTCCGGGGCCGGGCGCAACGGGAGAGGCCGTCAGGGAGCGAATTCGGCCTCGCCTTTGGCGAAATGTTCGAACTTTTTCAGGGCCAGGTGCTGGGCCTCGCGGCGGATGGCGTCCATATCCGCCCGGCGGTTGATGAGGATGTCCACCATGTTCGCATCCAGGGCGTTGCCTTTGGCCATGCCGGTGAGGATGCGGACGGTGTTAGCCAGATCCATGCCCTTGCGATAGGGCCGGTCCTCAGCCACGGCGGTGAACACGTCGCTGACGGCGATGATTCGCGATCCCAACGTGATGGTTCCGCCGGTCATGGCGTCAGGATAGCCTTTGCCGTCCAGCCGCTCATGGTGTTGCCCTACCCACACGGCCACTGTCTCCATGCCGGGCACACCGGCCAGGGCTTTCTGGCCGTATTCCGCATGCTTGCGCATGACCTGCATTTCACTGGGGTTCAACTCGGCGGGTTTGATGATCAACTCTGCCGGGATGCCCAGCTTGCCCAAGTCATGGAGCTCCCCGGCGATATCCAGGAGGGCGAGGGAGTTTTCGTCCATACCCAGTTCGCGCCCCAGCGCAACAGCCGTGGCGGCCACGCCGCTGGAATGGGTGGCTGTGAACCGGGAGCGGAAGTCGATGATCTGGCTGATAAGCCGGGATAGGCGAAACACGTCTGCCGCCGAAAGCTCGGGGTTGTGGGCGTCGGGAATCAAGCCGCTTACGGTGGCGCTTTCTCCCAGGAGCGCATCCCAGAAAGGCTGGTCTTGGGCGATGGCCTCAAAAGCCCGCACCCACCAGGAGGCGAACACACGGCCCTCGGCACTGCGAATGCGGCTGACGATGGGCTGAATGTCCACAACGCTGCCGTTTGCCCGGGGGAGCAGGGTGTCCACGCGGTCGGCCAGGCTCAGCAGGTTGCCCAGTTCCTCTTCCTGTTGCGGGAAACGTCCGTCCTGGCCGATGGTTGACCAGGGCGTGTGGTGGTAGCGCACCATCCCGGCCACGCGCTCAAACCCGGCATAACCGCGCAGCAGGCGGTAGCCCACGTTGGGATGGGAAATGTCGTCGGAATCGAAAGCCAGGGCGGCCAGGCGGACCTTGAGCGAAAAAGCCCCCACGTCGTGGAGCATGCCCGCCAGGGCCAGCTCGGCCCGAATTTCGGGCGGCAGTCCGGCTGCTTCGGCCAGACGGGCGGCTATACATCCCACCCGGCGGTGGTGGTGCACTACTTCTGGACTGACGAGATCCATGGCGCTGGACAGGCAGCCTACCAGATCGAAAAGACGTATACTCACTACGATACCCCTAGAAGCAACCCTAAACTAAGCGCTCTCTGACGGGCTGACAAGGGGATAAATAGCTCTGTGAGATATTGCTCTGCGGCTGGTAAACCTGCGCTGTCCCCGCCTTACCCTGTGGCGCAGTCCGACGGGTCGCCCTGGAGTTTTTCCAAGGCGTGTTCGATGGTGGGCAGAATGGCTTCCAGGTTTTCGCGCACGCCGCGCGGCGAGCCGGGCAGGTTGATGATCAGGCACGCGCCCAGCGTGCCGCACACAGCGCGTGAAATCGCCGCACGAGGCGTAATCTTCAGGCTGGTGGCCAGCATGGCCGCCTCGAAGCCGGGCAGGCGCTTTTCAATGACCGCAAGCGTCGCTTCAGGGGTGATGTCTCGCGGAGCAACCCCAGTGCCGCCGGTGGTGATGACCAGGTTGAACCGCTGCACCAGGGCCAGATCGGTGAGCAGCGCCTGCAAACGGTGTTTGTCATCCGGCAGCACGTGGCCCTGGATGGCGGAAAGCTCCAGGGTGGCGGCCATCACGTCGCCCACCAGGGGACCGGAGGTGTCTTCGCGCAGGCCCATGGACCCCTTGTCGGAAAGGGTGATCCAGGCCAGGCTGTGGCCGCTGGTCCAGAGCTTGAGGGTGGTGGCGCCGGTGGCAAAGGCGACGTCGTCCAGTGCGTCGCACAGCAGCACGTCCAGGGCGGGCTCGGCCCCGCCTCTGGGCCATCTGGCGCGGCCCGCCACCTGGAACATGGGCGAGCCCTGGTTGCGGCCCAGATAGGCCCCCACGCCAAGGGCGGGAAGCCCCCCCACCACCGTCAGGGCGGGGCCCACGCCGCCGGGAAGCTGCCCCGCAGCCAGGAACACCCGCTGCCCGGCGGTCAGAAACATGTCTTGAGGCAAAGCCAACAATATGGAATCATGCATGTAGGCCACCTTAACAGTTGCAAATTCGTCCGGCATGGGCCAAAAGCCCCCCAAACAGCATCACCATACGAGGTTGTGGCATGAAAGGCATCATACTTGCCGGTGGTTCCGGAACCAGACTATACCCCATCACCAGAGTCGTCAGCAAGCAGCTGTTGCCGGTCTACGACAAACCCATGATCTATTACCCGCTCTCGGTGCTCATGCTGGCGGGCATCCGGGATATCCTGATCATCTCCACCCCTGAGGATCTGCCGCGCTTCCGCGAGATGCTGGGCGACGGCGCCTGGGTGGGCCTAAACATCAGCTACAAGGTGCAGCCCAAGCCCGAAGGCCTGGCTCAGGCCTTCCTCCTTGGCGAGGAGTTCATCGGCCGGGATAAAGTCTGCCTGGTGCTTGGCGACAACATCTTTTACGGTCAGGGGCTGGCCAAGGTGCTGCAACGCTGCGCCCAATTGGACAAGGGCGGCGTCGTCTTCGGCTACAAGGTGCGCGACCCCGAACGCTACGGCGTGGTGGAATTCGGCGCGGACAAGCGGGCCATCTCCATCGAAGAAAAGCCCAAAAAGCCCAAGAGCAAATACGCAGTCACCGGCCTGTATTTCTACGACAACGACGTGGTGGACATCGCCCGCAACCTCAAGCCCTCCGAGCGCGGCGAGCTGGAAATCACCGACGTCAACAACGTCTATCTCAAACGCGGCGACCTCAAGGTGGAGTTCCTGGGCCGCGGGTTCGCCTGGCTCGATACCGGCACCCACGAGTCGTTGCACCAGGCCAGCTCCTTTGTCCAGGCCATCCAGGACCGACAGGGAGTGAAAGTCTCCAGCCTGGAGGAGATCGCCTTCCGCATGGGCTACATCTCCGACGCCCAACTGGAAGGCCTGGCCAAGGATATGCTCAAGAACTCTTACGGCCAATACCTCATGGAAGTCGTCCGTGAGGCCAGGGGAGAAGCGTAATGGACCACATCGTCCCCATGCCCTTAGGATTCCGTTTCGCCGCCCATCACGCGGGCTTTCGCTATAAAGACCGCGACGACGTGGCACTGATCGTTTCCGACTTTCCCGCTGCCGGAGCCGGGGTGTTCACCAAAAACCTCTTCCAGGCCGCGCCCGTCACGGTGGCCAGGGAAAATCTGGCCGTCGGCAAGCCCCTGCGCGCCGTCATGATCAACGCCGGACAGGCCAACGCCTGCACAGGCGAACAAGGATTGGCCAACTGCCGCGAAACCCTGGCCCTGGTGGCCAAGGGACTGGGCATCGCCCCCGAGGAAATCCTCCCGGCCTCCACCGGGGTCATCGGGCCGCAGCTGAAGATGGATATCTGGCGCGATCAGGCTCCGGCCATCGCCGCCAAGCTCGGCCAGTCCAGCCCTCTGGACGCGGCCAAGGCCATCATGACCACCGACGGGTTCCCTAAAATCGCCTGGGGATCGTTGGAAATCGACGGGCAGGAAGTACGGCTTGTGGGTATGGCCAAGGGCGCGGGCATGATCTGCCCCAACATGGCCACCATGCTCGGCTGCGTGCTCTGCGACGCCGAAGTGGCGCCGGGCGAATGGCGCGAAGCCCTGGCCGCCGCCGTGGACGCCAGCTTCAACGCCATCACCGTGGACGGCGATACCTCCACCAACGACTGCGTGCTGGCCCTGGCCAACGGCGCTTCCGGCGTGAAGATCACCACCCAGGACGAACTGGCCGCACTCGGCGCGGCCCTGAACGAAATCTGCCAGGCCCTGGCCTATATGATCGTGGAGGATGCCGAAGGCGGCACCAAGATCATCCGCATCCACGTGGTGGGCGCGGAAGACAACATGCAAGCCGAAGCCGCCGCCCGCGCCGTGGGCCATTCCCCCCTGGTGAAGACGGCCATGTTCGGTCGCGACGCCAACTGGGGCCGCATCGTGGCCGCGCTCGGCCGCAGCGGCGCGGAGTTCGACCCCAATGCCGTGAACCTCGCCATCGGCGGTGTGCCGGTGTTCACGAACGGAGCCCCCGTGGACGGCGACCTGGATAGCCTGCTGGCCCCCCACATGCGCCGGGGCGAAATCGCCATAGACATCGAACTGGGCGACGGCGACGGCGAATACCTGCTGCTGGCCTCGGATTTGACCTACGACTATGTGAAGATCAACGCGGATTACCGCTCGTAAGAGAAGAGAGCGCCTCCGGCGGCCAGGGAGGGCGCTGCCCTCCCTGGACCCTTCCGCCGGGGGGCCAATGGCCCCCCGGACCCCCCGGATAGCTTCGCGTCGGCGAGCAACATATTGGGGGGGACTGGGGGTGCCCTGCACCCC
>JBBRUD010000091.1:0-17870 GCA_038248065.1 Desulfovibrionales bacterium
ATGTTTGGTACAATATTATTCAATATGCACCAATAAAGCCAATATAAACAACCAAGAAACAATATTAAACAGCACGAACCAACACGGAAGTATTGGAGCTAATACATGGTTAACAAGATTTAATATGACGATGTTAACGGATGATAAAGATGATAAACTGTGTCGAAGGAGAAGTATTGCGAAGGTGATGGGGGAAGTTAAATCACATGATTTCAGCAAAAATGAATAGTAGTAAACCTATTAATAGGCTAAAGGCACCAACTGTCTGCCAACTGCCAAAAATAACATTGAACTTACATGAAGTTGTTGAACGCAAACCTCCATATCCATCACATTCCATCTCAAATACGCAACGATCCGAATGCTGAGCATGCCAAGTAACTCAACCAATTGAGCAGCCATACTCAATTCATCGTCAAAGGAAGACCAAACTCACAATACACTGAGGCCATGATTCGCTTACGTTGTCATCGTGCCTCAACAGTAAGCTTGAGCCCCGCTTTGGCGAGACTGGCGCGAATATGACTGAAAGCCTCGCTATCCGCTTCAGACATTGCAAGCGTTTGAGCTTCGGCCACATCTTGTAGCGCGATGGCGAGAGTTTTGGGGTCATTCTCTTCCATCGCTGCATTGATATACTCAGCCGCTTCCCTCGGGTCTTTCAGGGCTTCTAGAAGGTCAGCCCGGTAATCTCGAAGCAGGTTCATTTCTTCGCCTCCGATACTCCGCCCACAAAGCGCGGGCGGTCTTGATGTCCCTGTCTTGGGATGATTTGTTGCCTCCATTCACGAGGATAATGACGGATGCACCTTCTTGGCCAAAATACATCCGGTACCCAGGCCCGAAGTCTATGCGAAGTTCAAAAACTCCCTCGCCAACGGCCTTCCAATCCCCCAGGCTCCCGGCCCGCAACCGCGCAATCCTTGCTCTGATCCGCGCGCGTGCCTTGGCATCTCCCAGACTGTCAATCCATTCGCGATAGGGGCATGCTCCGTTTTTCTGGACGTACAGAAAAACATTCTTGAATCTCACGTCCGGCATTGACTACACTCCTCCCCTGATCTTGACCACCTTGTTGCGCTTATGCGTCTTGGCGTCAAGGCCGGCATGGCTGGCCAGCAATTCCGCAGCCTTATCACTGGCTCGTTTCTTGGTGTCTGGGAGGAACTGGCCGTATCGTCGAGTCATTGCCGTGGATTTATGCGTCAAAAGTTCCCCGATCATGTCCAGGGTGAACTCCCCTGAGTTTGCCAGGGTTACGGCGAAGTGGTGGCGCAAGCCGTGGAATATGCGGAAAGACTTAGGCAGCCGGGCTGCCGCCTTAATGCGATCCACGGCGCTGGAGTCGGTGCGCAGACCGCCCCCCTTGCCGGGGAACATGTAGGGGCTTCCGGGATAGGTCTCCGCCGTCCAGTCCAGTTGTTCTTCCAGTATGACGCGGGCAATGGGGTTCATGGGGATGCTCACCGTCTTTCCTCCCTTTGGGGAGCGAAGTGTTATAAGACACTGTCGGAAGTCAACGTCGCTGGCTTCGAGCTTGAAAATTTCGCCCCGCCTCATCCCTGAGAACATGGCCAGCTTGAGCATTCGGGCCACGTCCTGGGCTGGCCATTCTTCAAGCACTTCTAGCAAACTGGCCGCATCCTGGGGCTCCAGATACTCTACCACTTCGTTGTCTTTTCGGGGCATCTCGATCACGAAGGGCAGTGCGGCACACAAACCGTTCTTGAAGCCGAAATTGATGATCCGGCGCATGATCTCCAAGGCTCCCCATACGGTGGCCGCCTTGTAGCCCTTCATGGATGCCCTGAGTCGCGTCACGTCCAGCGGGGATAGTTTGGCAATGGGTCTTTGTCCGAGGATAGGGGCCACATGCTTGCGGTATCGCCCTTCATCGAATTTTCCCCAGCGTTCGGCAGCACGGTGTTCGAAGTAGGCGGTGGCCAAGTCCTCCAAGGGGCGTTCCTTGGCGGCGCGTTCTCGTCGTAGATCCTTATTGGTCTTCACGTCCTCCCCATGACGGGCGGCCTTTACCCGTTCGGCCCGAAGCTCCGCCGCAACCTGGGGAGTGTAGCCTTCGGATTTCCATCCTACTTTTTCCCAGCGTTTGCGCGTGCCATCCTTGAATGAAATCCACAAGCATACGTCCGGCTTTCCGTCAAAGAGCCGCTCTTGGCTCTCATAGTAGTAGACGCCCGGCCAGCGCTTGGAGTCTACTCGCTTTTTCTGCCTTGGATCCATGTCTATCCCCTCAGTGATACCCTGGTGATACCCAAACGCCTGGGAAGCCGCTTTTCACCTGGCTTCAGTGATACCCTAGTGATACCCAAGTGGGTAAATTGGGCTAAATTTCGTTAAGCGTCCTAAGGGTTAGCTACGCTTCGAGCGCGATGATAGTCAATTGTAAATTAAGGACAATTAAGCTTCTTTAAGGGGGGTATCACTGGGTATCACAACCCTAAAGATGGTAGGCCGAAGGGTTCGCAACGCTGAGGTCGTGAGTTCGATCCTCATCGCCTCCACCAAGGATTACAGGGGCTTACGAGTAAAATCGTAGGTCCCTTTTTTATTTGTGGGAAAGGTCAGGAGGGCTCAAGCCTGCCGCTGGCCTTTCGAATTACCTTGCCCACCGTCAGGCCTTGGACCGGGGTGCCATTCGTTTTAATACGTGTGAAGGAAGTGTTGCGTGGGCTGGGAAGCCACGCCAGTCATGGATTGCGAGGGTTTCTTAGGACGAAAACAAGAATGCTCGATTTTATACGAAAATGCACGTGGAATGGCATAAAAATGCACGGATTTTGATACGAAAATGATTGAGAAATGACGCGCCAAGCACATTCATAGTGTTCATTCACAATGTTTATTAAAACACCTTTAAATATCCATAAATTGTATAGTGAACGCCTAGTTAAAAATTATTACTATTGATTTTCTGGCTCACTATCCACAGCATCTTCCTCCGGTCCCACGTTCTCATGAAATTCGTAAAGCACTGTTGGAATCTTTACTTGTTCACAAAAGGCTAGCGATTCAATGTCAACAAGTCGTTTATCTTTGCCTTCAAGGGCTTTAGAGATATTTTCAATATCGCTGCGCGTCATATGTGCTTCATATGTGTCAATCCCGTGCTTACACATTGTTAGAAGTAAGTCCACAAATTCAACGACAAAGAAGTCACTCACGGTATTCAGGTCATTGGCGTCATATATGTCATACCCGAAATCAAGTCTTCGTGCTAAAACAACAACATCAGTCCCAAGATGTGCAGACTCATAAATTTTTTTCTTATGTCTGACATATAGAAATGAAGCAGAGTTATAAAATTTAGCGTTTTGATTGATTAATCTAACAGCTTCGTATGAAGTTTTTGGGCAAAATACATCTAATTGCTCACTGATGTGGATAAAATTTCCAGTTTTTACAGTGGGCACACCATCTGATATTGTCGTAACACGATTATTTTTTGGCTCTAAAGAAGTCGTCTCATCTCGCGCTGCATTGTCTTGCCCCTCTTTGCTCTCCCCCAGCAGCATCCATCCTGGCATCACTCCAAGTTCTGTGCAAATTTTGGCAACAAGGTCTGAATTAGGCAAGGAAAGGCCTGATTCGTAGTTTCGCAGGGTGTTGGCGCTAATTCCTAGCTTGGAAGCGAAGGTCGCCCGCGATTCTTTGCCTCTAAGCGTGATTAGCCGTTCAGCTATACTCATGCAATTCTTCCGCCCTTAAGTAGGACAACTTAGATATTTCGCTAACATCCCTAAATAAAAGGGAAAACATCATTTTGCCACTTTTTGAAGTGTTGCGCCTATTTCTTGTTGACTTGCGCGCAAGATTCGGCAATTTTGCACCTGTGCATTCAATCCACTGGGCACACATTGACCATATCTGCCGAGACAGGACGGGTCAACGTCCAGGAGTTGAAGTGGATCGGACGGTAAAACAGTTTTCCGGTGGACGGCGAATAATGGGCGGAGCAATCCAACTTTCCCCTCTCAGCGAAGGCAGCAAGGCGGCGACGGTTGCGGGATTCAATTCCGCCGTCAAAGCCGCCATGCAGCGCGCCATTTCCGAAGCCCGCCCCGTTCTTTCCCGTGAGCAAGTGCTTGACCGGATGAACCGTATCGCCTGGGAGGCCGGGGTCAAGCTTACCATGGGCAACGCCCGCAAGCTTGCCCTGCCGACTTTGGACAAATGGCTTAACCCTGCTGACCGTGAGCATCTGCCCTCTATTCTCGCGCTCCATGTGTTTTGTCTTGCTGTGGGCAGTTTGATCCCCATGGGACTGTTGGTGGGGCTGCACGGTTGCGAGTTGATGACGCCAGAAGACAAGCGTTTACGCAATTATGGATTGGCCTGCATTGAATCGAAATCCAAACGGAAAACCCTGAAACGGCTTGAAGAGGAGATAGATAATGGGCATTCGCATGGCATCAGGTAAGGACAGACTCTCATTTCGCATTTATGAATGGCTTGAAGGGAAAGAGATAAGCTTAAAGTCCATCGCATTATCCCTTAGCGTGGGACCGACATTGGTATCGGCCACTATTCGAGGAAAGAAGAATAGTAGACGCGTTCTTCGTCGGCTTGTTGAACTTGGATGCCCAAAAAAGTTCTTGAGTCTTCCTGAGGATATGGCATCCGAGAAAGCCGTGTAACAACATTAACTATACCCAGTTATGGAAACCCTAACAACAGCTGACCTAATGTATCTCCTTGAGGTAGACAGGTCTACGATTATCCGTCGCGGCCAGCGCGAGGGCTGGGAATTCCGGCCCCGCGTTGGCCGGGGTGGTGGAAAAAACTGGATCATCGCATCCATGCCCAAGGCCACCCGGCGCGAAATTGGGGAAGCGCTTATCAGCAAGCCCTTTCCGCGTGAAGCTCTCGCCGTCCCGGACGCGATTGAGGTCACAGCCCCTCCTTGCTCTGAAGCCAGTTTGCCCGATGCGTTTTCCGAACCCCTGCCCCCGGCCTTCGCCAACACGGGGAATCTCACCGAGAAACAGCGCGCCGTAATGATCGCCCGCAAGGGCATTCTGATGGAAGTTGCGCGTCTGACAGCGGTAATGAGCAAGCGAGAAGCCATCATGAGTCTTGAAAAGGGATGGCGGGACGGGACGATTGAAGAGGGCCTGCGGCAAAAGGCCATCGCTGCCAATGACAAGGTGGGCAAAAGCGCCAATCGCGGCATGTCGTACAGTACAATCTACAATTGGCTGAGGCAGTACGAACAAGGCGGCGAAGCGGCGCTTGCGCCTAAACATCCCGGCCCGGACATGCGTGTGCCCGAATGGGCTGCCGCTTTCCTGTTCATCTATCAAACCCCGCAGAAGCCTTCCATTGCGGATGCATACCGTCAATTCATCAAGGTGTGGCCGGGCACTCCGCCTTTGGAAGGGGCGGTGCGAAGGTTTGTGAACAAAATCGCCATGCCAGATCGCGAACGGGGACGCCGGACGGACAACGCCCTGCTTAGGATTCTTCCTCACAAACGCCGCGATGCTTCCGGGTTCTGGCCGGGCGACATCTACACTGCGGACGGCACCACGCTTGACGCTGAGGTGCAAAATCCCCTGACCGGCAAGCCCTTCAAGCCGGAAGTCACAATGGTTCTCGACGTAGTAACCCGGCGGTGCGTGGGCATCTCTGTCGGCTTGGCTGAAAGCGCCCTGGCCGTGTTGGACGCCTTGCGTGTGGCCTGCCTGTTCGGCGGCGTGCCCGCGAAGCTCTATACGGACAACGGCCCCGGCTACCGGAACCAGCTAATGGGCGAACACGGAACCTGCATGATGGACCGTTTGGGTATTACAATGACGAATTCAATACCCGGTCGCCCGCGCGGAAAGGGGCTGATGGAGCGAGGGGTGCAGACCATCTGCGTTCCCCTAGCCAAACGGTTGACCACATGCACCCATGCGGACATGGACCGTGACGCGGCCAAGAAGATTTTCAAGATCACGCGGGCGCATATCAAACAGCATGGCTCGTCCGCGCTAATGCTCACATGGGCGGAATTCCGGGTGCGCATCGTGGCGCGGGTGGATGAATACAACAACACGCCACATCGGGGCTTGAAGAAGATCGTTGATCCCAAGACGGGCAGGCTCCGCCATCCCTCGCCCAACGAGGCCTGGGAAGCATTCAGGGCCAACGGATGGGAACCGTTCCTTGTGCAAGAGCACCTTCGCGATGAACTGTTCATGCCTTCCGAGATGCGGATGGTGCGCAACGGCGAGGTGCAGGTGTTGGGAAGCCGGTACTATTCCAATGAACTGGCGGACTTCCATGGTGAGCGTGTGGAAATCCGCTATGACGTGTGGGACGCATCCAAAATTTTCGTCTGGAGCACCAGCGGACAAAGGATTTGCACTGCTGAACTCGACGCCAACGTCATTCCCTACTTCCCGAAGAACCGCATTGAAGACGCCCGCGAGAAACGCGCCAAAGCTAAAATTTCCCGCCTGGAAAACAAAATACAGGCTATCGCTCCGGGAACCACCGTCCTGTTGCCAGAATCGCCCCATACGTACACGCTAATGGCCGATTCCCTTACGCAACCCGCGCAGGAGCCGGTTGTGTTGGAGACACTCTTCGAACAGCCGCAGGAACATTCCACAAAGCGACCTGTATTTACATCAGAGTTCGACCGCTATGTCTGGCTTATTCAAAATACTGACAAATGGACAGATCACGATGCGCCTTGGCTTGAGAAATATGTTGCTTCAGAGGGCTACAAAGACCTTGAAGACTATTACCGCCCAAGAGGACTCGCCTGGGGGGATACAACTTCAATAGCGGGCGACAGCTAGTCACGCACAGGAGATTCCATGCGTACAAAATTCGTAAAAACAGAGAACTACGTCCGTTTCACGCAAGGCATTCAGGCTGTGGAGCAGCGCGGCGCTGTGGAAGCTGGGATGATCCTCGTGTACGGCCTGCCCGGCTGCGGTAAGAGCCAGATCGTGGGCAATTGGGCCACGGAAATTGGGGCCGTGCATCTTCGGGCCAGCGTGGATTGGACGCCTCGCTACTTCCTTCTGGAAATGGCCAAGGCGGTGGGCATCCAGCCTGACGGATCATCACGGTACCTCTTTTCCATCCTGCGGGATCGCTTGGCCGGGAGCATGATCCCTTTGGTCATCGACGAAGCCGAGTTCACTTTGCCCAATGGCGCTGCCGTGCTGGAAAAAATCCGGGACTTTTCAGACCGCTCCGAGATGACGGTTGTGCTCATCGGTATGGAGCGCATCAGGAAGAGGATTGCCCGGCATCAACAGATTTTCAGCCGGATAGCCCAGGTGATTGAGTTCAAGCCCGCCACTGTGGGCGACGTATCCCACGTGTGCGGCCAGTTGGCGGAAGTGGAGATGACACAGGCGCTCAAGGCCAAAATCCACCGCCTTTCGAGCGGGCGCATGCGCGAAGTGCTCAACATCATCGCCACCATTGAACGCATCGCCAAGACCAATAGTTTGGACCGGGTGGATGTGTGCGACCTGGAGGGCACGGTGCTTTCCTACAATTGGGAATCATGCGCTCCCCGGACGGTGCGCCAGAGCGTTAAAAGCACGGTGGGAGCGCGTTAGATGGCTTGGCGCGGGTTGCCCATACTTGACGCTCTCAAGGGCGGGCCGATGCTCACCCGGCAGATCGCGGCGGCGCTCAACGTGCCGACCGGGAATCTTCTTGGATGCCTGCGCACGCTGAAGACGCGGGGCCTCATCACGTCATGCGAAGGAATCCACCAGATTGCCGAAAAGGGCACACAGGCGTTGATCCATGGCCGGGAGATTACTTCTGCCCCTGGCGTAGGCAAAGCCGCATCTCGCCGCAAGGCAACCCTACGGGCCAGGGCGTGGCGGGCCATGCGCATACGCGAGGCATTCAGTCTGGATGACCTGATGATGCTGATTTGCGATGGCGAGGAACAGGACGCCGCCCGGAACTTGGGCGGGTACATCCGCGCCCTGGCCGTTGCCGGATACCTGCTGCCCATGCGGCGGCAGACCACTGGCCGCCATCCTGAGCGGTGGCGGCTTACCAACAAGGGAAACACCGGGCCGGATGCCCCCGCGTGGAATAAGGCGCGCGGCATGGTCACGGACCCGAACACGGGCGAAGTATTTATGATGCGTCCGAAGGTTTTTGAAACCAGCGCCGCCGGGATTGTCCCAAGTGGCTAGACATAGGGAGGGAACGACGTTGGACATAAACCAAGCAGGTAGTGCGATGAGGCCAATTGACCACATCGACAGGATTCTCAATGCGGCCCCGATTCTTTCCCTCGTTGGGGAAACTGCGGAACTGGCGGGCGCGAACCTGACCAAGGAAGCTTATGTTGGGATGCAAATGGCCCTTCAGTTTGTGAACAGCGAACTGAAGAAATCCTGCGATGCGTTGATCCCATTACTTTCTCCCCTTAACCGCCAAGACGAACAGCAACCAGTTCTCTTGAAGCGCGGCGCGGCTTAACCCGGCCAACGCAAGGGCGCGAAAATGGAAGGCCAAAATGCCCTTTAAGGCGCTGTAGCGGAGAGAACCGGCACCCGACATGCCCGGAGCAACTTTCTGCAAAGCACAGCGAATCTAACAGCTCGCTAACGCCATGCCGGGAGTGCGGCGGACAGCGGCAAACATGACAAGCACGGAGGATCACATGAAACCTGACAATTTGCTGGAAGCCTGCACCCCTGACGCGCTCCAAAATGCCATGCACGAGCAGGAAGAACAGGAGGCGAAAATCAAGGTCGCCATTCAAGAAAAGGCGGGGCATCAACGCGCCCTTGATGAAACGCGCGAGAGACTCGCAGTCCTGGAGTCAAAAGAAGGTGAAGTGAAGTCCCTGCGCCTTGAGCGCCAGGACGCAATTGCCAAGGGCCGGGACCACGCGGACATCACGGCCAGGATCGCGGCGTGCGAACGGGAGTTGCAAGACATGGCCAAGGACAGGAGCCTCTTGGAGGATCAAGAGGCGGCTTACCTGAAAGCCTTGGAAGGCTGCGACGCCTACTTGAAGGCCCTTGCCTCAGACCTGGAAGAGCACGAAAAGGAAGTGACCCGCATCAGGTCCGGCGTCCTGGCCAACACCTACAACACATTGGCCCAATCCCTGGCGGGCACCGTGAAAGAACTGCGCCACGTCTGTTTCAAGAACGGAAGTTACGCCTTCCCGGACGCCCCAAAGCCCCACGGCAGGTATTGGGGCGAAGGCCCGCTGGCCAGAATCCCCATACTGCGCATGGATTGGGAGGGCGTTCCCGTGGAGGATGCGTACTTCTTCAGAATTTGAGCACACACGCGAAACCGCCCTTTGGGGGCGGTCGCCGGGCGGTGGCGCGCCCGGCCTGATGAGCAGCCAACTAAATGTGTTTTTTATAAAAAGTCAAACCGCGCACCATATGACAGCATTCACAATTTTTAAGCTGTTTTGTTTTCCATGACTGCATATATGGATAGGTCGTTCACTGTACTATTTTTCATAAATATGTTTGCCAAGCGAGTGATTGTTTCCCAGTTTGTTTTTAACATGCTCTTTAAAGAGCAAAGTGATTCACGAATAGTTGACAACCTGACGGCTTGAGTATATTCATTTAAATAGTCAATGACTTCAGACAAGTCTTCTCCAGCATCAATAACCATTTTATAAGTTGAGTTTGATAATATATCGTTCGCGCTTGTGTCCGGGCCAAATACATTTTCAATTGTTTCAAGGAATTTCTCTTCGTCATCTATCCACTCTTCTTGGCCAGAAATGATGGATTCTGATGCTATGCCTGAAAGAAGGGTAAATAATTTCATTTTTTGAGCGCCAAGAGGGTCTTGCTTCAGGGCACCACAAAGATATTGTTGTTCGCTAAATCGATCAACAACGATGCACGCCCTGTCTTCATATGACTCATAACGAACCACACGAATACCAAGCGTGATATAGGTAAAAGCATGTCCAGCCTCATGATAACAGCGTCTGGTGTTGCCATTATTATCCACTTCTATCCTCCTGTGTCCACGTATGTCACAAAATCATGTTATGAGTATTCATTAAGGGCGGACGCTGTCAAGCGAGCAGATGCCTGACGATTAGTCTCGTGATGATCAACTGTATTTCTTACGGCCGTCTATAGGTGGCCATCACCGTGTTCTCCAAACGCGTGGCAGCGCTCTCCAAGAAGCAAAAGACCGCATCTTCCAAGTAACGCTCAAGAACTCGTTGACTCTATTTATGCTGGTGAAGCACTTCACCTAGCGGCATTCTTGTGGCTGAGTTACTGCTCTTCACATGAGTCAACACGAAACATTTCATTTCACCGAAGAGAATTTCCCGGAAGTCTTACGCGAAATCACTCTTTACGTGGGACATGATGCGGCAATGAAGCTAGTGAAGGCTTTTGGCGGTTCAGATATTTATGTTCCCGTTTTAGGCCATCAATTACCTAAAGAGCTTGTAGAAACAATCGGACAGGATGCAGCCGTGAACCTTTGCAAGGGGTTAGGCGGCAGCAAACTGTATATCCCCAGACTGCTAAAAGGCCTCCTTCTTTCTCGCAACATCTCAGTATGTCTCGAATATGAAGAACTGATTGCTTCAATGAACAGCAATGCGGCTATCAACGTGTTGGTTCGACGCTATTCGCTTTCAAACCGCTATATCTATCTGATTCTCAAGGGCACGGACCCGGCGGCAGTCACCACTGAAAGGAAAAGACGCAGGGTTGCCGAGCGGGAGAGCGCCACAAGAGCGCCAGCCGGGTCCGTGCCTTTGAAAACCTTGTAGGAGACACACGTGAAGCATCATCCCCATTACCTCACGGCCTCCCTGGCCGTCCAACTGCCCGTCACCCTCAATGACCTGCCAACGGGTTGCAACGTCCAATTGTTCCCTGATGGAGAGTTTGCAGCCCGCGACGGGCGGCCCGCCACAGTGGAGAAGAGCGAAACAATAACATGGCGCATGGATGCGAACATCGCCGCCACGCTCATCGCTCAGGTTCAGACGCGCGAGACGCCACTTTGCATCGACTACGAGCACCACACCCTCACGGCCAAGGACAAGGGACACAAAGCGCTGGCCGCCGGGTGGATTGAATCCCTGACCTACGTGCCCGGCCAGGGCCTTTTCGCCAAGGTTGCCTGGACCGATACCGCCCGGCAGCACATCCAGGCGGGCGAATACCGCTATGTCAGCCCGCTTTTCAGCTTCGATCTTGCGACCGGGGCGGTTCAATACCTCATGAACGCGGCCCTCACGAACAATCCGGCGCTCGACGGGCTTTTAGCCGTGGCCGCTTCGCAGAACCTCGACACTTCAGCCCGGCATAGCGGCCAAGTCGCCCTGACGGCTGACGAACGCGAGGCCGCACGCCTTTTGGGCAAGACGGAAAAAGAGTTCCAGGAAAGCAAGCACTTGGTGGCTTTGGCGGATGCTTCGGCCCACGGCGGCCCCCAGGTTGCCGCCCTGACGGCAGATGAACGCGAGGCGGCAAGACTTCTGGGCTTGACCGAAGTTGAATACCTGGCCGGAAAGGGGGCATGCTGATGGCGCTTATAACCCCCGCGTTCATCAGCGCATTGTTCGTCGGTTTCAGAAGCGAATTCAAAGACGTGCTCAGCAAAACGCCTTCGCACTGGAACAAGGTAGCCACCCTGGTGCCGTCCACGTCCCGGTTCAGTACCTACGGCTGGCTTGGCCAGTTCCCACAATTCCGCGAGTGGGTGGGCGACCGCGTAGTGCGGGACATGAAGGTGCACGGCTACAGCATCACCAACAAGAAGTACGAATCCACCATCGGCCTGAGCCGCACGGATATCGAAGATGACCAGATAGGCATCTACAGGCCCCTCTTCGGCGAAATGGGCCGCGCGGCCAAGGTCTTCCCGGATGAGCTGGTTTTCGGCTTCATGGCCCAAGGCAACGCGCTTCCCTGCTTTGACGAGCAGAACTTCTTCGACACCGACCACCCGGTCTATCCCAACGTGGACGGCACAGGCGCGCCGGTTTCCGTCTCCAACTACGCGGACGGCATCGGCCCCGCGTGGTACATTTTGGATGATTCAAGGCCGCTCAAGCCCTTCATCTTCCAGGAACGGACACAGCCGGAACTCACCGCCTTGACCGACACCAACGACGAAAACGTCTTCATGAAGGACGAATACAGGTATGGCATCCGCTATCGTTGCAACGCCGGTTTCGGCTTCTGGCAAATGGCCTACTGCTCCCGTCTGCCGCTGACTTCCGAAAACTTCGATGCGGCTTACGACGCCATTTGTTCCTTCAAAACCGACGGTGGCCGCCCGCTGGGCATCAAGCCAACGCTTTTGGTGGCCCCGCCCACCCTGCGTGTCAAAGCGCATGAGGTGGTTGTCGCGGAACGCCTGGCTAACGGAGCGGACAACCCTAACAAGGGTTTGTGCGAGGTGCTTGTCACCCCGTGGTTGAACTAGGAGGGCAGCGTGGATCAGCGCATCGTCAGAGTCCATTCGTTGAGGGGCGGACACCACAGGATCGGACGCTACTTCGGGACTGTACCAGTTGACCTCGAAGCCCGTTCCCTTTCCCGTAAAGAACTATCCGCCCTTCAAAGTGACCCTGATCTTTCGGTGGAAATCATTTCCGAGGAAGAGGCTCAGATCAAGGGCACCCCGCGTTAAAATGAAGAACCCGGCAGGGTCATGCCAATAAGGCAATGACCCTACCGGGTTCATGATGGCGGACGGTGGGGCCGCTTTAGCGGAAACCCCATATGGTGCTACGGCAGAGAGAATATCACCGTGTCACGTCCGAACAGTTCACATTCTAAATAGTTTATCGTCAGAAGAAAGCTCAAGAACTGTATTAGCAATAATAAATTCTGAAGAAACTGTAGGGAGCTTGTCACGCAATGTAGCAACAATGAACTGACCATCAATCTTGTCAGCTATGGACAATAAAGAAACAAGCTGGTTGCTATGGATGGCTTCAAGACCATCATGACAGACAAAGTTTGGATAGCTAATTCCAGCTTCATGTATAAATTGCATATAAGCCATGTCGAACGCAGCTGTCTGTGACATTTTTTTGCCTGAGCCGACATTAGCACCTACAGCTGCAAGTTGAAAAGAAATTGAGCCGTTTTTTGTCTCTTCAAAATGAAGCAGATATTGTTCATCGTAAAGAGTTTCAGACAACTGAGAAAAGTATTTGTTAAAAACAGCAACACGCGCACTAAGAGCGCTCTTCTCTTCTTCAACCCTTTTCTTTGTATTATCCAGTGCAGTATCTACTTGAAACAGCTGTTCGCGAAGACTTCTTATGTCTTGAAGATCTTGTTCAAGACTCCCTAGCCTTTTTAACCTCTCTTGAAGTTCTGTGCGAAGCTCAAGCGACTCAAGGAATGCCGGAGATACAGCAACAGCCTTAATCTCGAAACTTTCTTGTATTTGAAGCTCAACAAGTTTAGACATGAGACTGTTGGCATCATCTTGCATTGCATCGGCCTGAGACTGCAAATAACCTTGCTTCCTGCTTCTCAAGTTAGCAACAAAATCAGTAACATCTTTCCATTCGTGATGTAGGTCTGGTATAAACCTGTTTGCTTCACGATAAATCGACTCAACGACTCGACTGTCAATAGAAGAGTAATCCGCAGCCAATTCACTTATTGTAAGTTTAATATTGCCTATTTCTGCATTAACTTCAGCCATTGTGGCAGCGACTTGTGCGGCTTCCGAGCGAATTCTCGACACCGTATTGGCGCGTGCAGAAATCTCCGGCACCTCTCCGTGCAGCTTGCTGTCATTTTCAAGCTTTGATATTTCATTTCTCAGGTGGATGAGCAGTTGTTCTATCTGCCCTTCTTTACGCACTCGGGTCAAGGCCACCAAGTCACGCTCTATACTCTTTTTCCGTAAAGTGAGTCTAGGGCGCTCCTCTAAAACTTGAACATCGCGAAAGCCAAAGAGGAATAGATGAGTAGCCTCGTAGTCAACCTCTCTAGCAAAGTCGCCGAGAAATTTTAGAGTATTACTCATCCTGACCGAGGAAGAACGAACAAACTTTGGCGCTAGTTGCCGTAGTCCAGGTTTCTTTGCATTTGTTCTGAAAAGAATGTTCTTGACCTCAGCCTGATATTCTTTTTGCGTCTTGAAGACGTTCCCATTGACACTAAATGGTATCTCTGGATACTTTTTATTTTGAAAAAAAGTTCTCTGAAACTCATGCTCGTAGTTAGTATGGTCTGCGACCTTGAGTATAATGGTTACAGGTGTTGCCCCATGCAGATAGTTAAAGACTTCTTGATTGATTGTTTTGAATTCGGAATCTTCCCAGATATCTGAACCGTCAGAACCAAGGCAATAATCAATTAAACGCAAGACAGTAGTCTTGCCCAAGTCATTGCCAGACTTTATCAGTGTCTGAGTCGGCTTGTCCAAAATAAGATTAAGACCTAGCTTGAATTCAATTTCTCGAATTGTTTCGCCGCCGCGCGCGATGGACAAACTAATCAGTCGCATTTTTCAATTTTCCCATCATCTGCCAGCCGAACTGAGTCTATAAGGTAAAGCCAGCAAGCTGCCGCAACAACTTGCGTCGGAGATATTGTTCTCCCAAGCAACGACGACATCTTGTGTTGCAATTCCTGGACATCTGCGGCACCCTCATCAAGTACCCGCAACGCAAAGGCACCGAGGGCATATCCACAGTTCCATGGGCTTTGTTCACGAGGAAGCAACATTATATGGCCTCTGTAAAACTTCACATTCAACTATCGCATCAGCCACAATTAACGATACGGCAAGATGTGCAACTTCTTCTTCAACAACACGGTCATGAGACAAAACATAGCTTTCAATTAATTTTTCTACAACTTTTTGCACCAGAAGTGTTGAGTTATTTCGAGCAAATGTGTCCCGTTTGTCGGCTGCTATGCCCAGCTCTGCACAGGCCCTGTCTAATTCCGTTACATAGACAATCCCTGCCTTTCGTATGACTAGAAAGCGTGCATCTGAGTTGCGCTGTTCAACTCCTCTATAGGCTCTTTCGAGTGCAAGAGAAAAACGAGCGTGGTCACGCATCAGGGTGTTGCCAATATCAATGTTATTGTAATGCAACTTTGCTACAGCCCCAGGTGGCAGTTTTCTTCTTTCTCCCTTAGAATACTCTGAAAGGCTTTGTTCTGATATATTTAATATTATGCTACTCAATAATGATGGGAGTCTCCTTATTGTTTGAGGGGAAATATTGTTAACTATTATTGTACCACCATTTATTGCAGAATAATTCTTGATATCACCGGAATTATCTCCCCTAATAGCGACAGAGCCGTCCTCTGCAATATTACTATCGCCAATCATTTGCCAGCCATATGCATGGCATGCCAAATGGTCACACCTATGCCAGCCAACTCAACAACTATAGCTATAGCGGCTACTGCATGGCTGGAGTGACTGCCTTTTTCAGCTTTTGCATGTAAGTTAAAGTTATTAATATTCCCAAAATTATTTCCTCCAACAGCCACGGACCCATTTTGGGCAATAACTGACTTTCTAGAGTACATTTTTCCAAAAATAAAAATCGCCACTCCGAGAATCATGAGTGCGATTCCGAATTTATTGAAACTCATCAGCACCCTCTCTCAAATGGCGGCAATTTGGTCCTGGCATGCGCAGACATGCCGGGGGGCGTTTACCCTTGTGATTTTTTGATAACAAAGGTTATCCTAAGCAAAGAAAAAAGCCAAGAGGCCAGGGGAGCTTCAATAACAATTTTCAACTTGGCGATACCCGACGGGAGAGGATAGGGACAGCTGTAGTGCACGCCGAACAATCTGTCCTTTCGAAGAGAAAGATGGGCAGCTTGACACAAGAATTATTGCCCCGCCGTCGCCCAAATCCGCTTTGACTGCTGCACGCTTATGAACCATTGATCTTGCCGGGTGCTTCGCCTAGATCGAACACGGTGGACGTGACACGGTGCAATTCCCCTGGCCGTAGCACGGGTAGAGCTACCCGGAGCGCCATGCGAGGTTGCCGCTAAGGCGGAAAGGGGGCCTCGTCGTCCACTTCCCAACTGCGCTATTTGACGGTCTCGTTTGCACTGCCGGTGCAGCTATCCGTATCAAATCGTGCGAAATGCGTTTCAAATTGTTCGCCAGCTTACACTTGGACGAGGATTGAAAACAACACCACGAAATAGGTGAGGGTAAGTACCAGACCACGCGAGTCGTTGGGCGGCAACGAAAGCGCCATGGCCACCGATATACCCCCGCGCAATCCGCCCCAGCTCAGGATCGATATCGCACCTCGCGACTGTTTCGTAACCCAGCCGAGTGGTCCGATGATTCCCACCACACTCAGCCAGCGCGCCAACAGCACGATCGGTATTGCGAGCGTTCCAGCCACCAGCCATCCGCGTTCGATGGGCAGCACGAGAATTTCCAGGCCAATCAAGAGAAAAAGAACCGCGTTGAGAATCTCGTCGATAAGTTCCCAAAACGTGTCAACGTGTTTTCGAGTCTTCTCCGACATGGCGAAGGCTCTTCCACGATTTCCCACGAAGAGTCCTGCAACGACGACAGCTATCGGGGCGGAGAGATACAGGGCATCTGCCAAGGCGTAGAGCCCCATGGCCAGGGCGAGTGTGATCAGAACTTCGACTTGGTAATCGTCAACCCGCTTGAGCATATGGTAGGCGACAATTCCCGCAGCCAGCGCCAATATAAAAGCTCCACCCACTTCCTTGAGCAGCAGCATCGCCACCGCGCTGAGATTAATCGAATGAGGCGCCGCAGCGGACCCTCCGCTTGTTCCATCCAGGCCAGAGAGTTGCAGGAGAAGCAGGAAGACGACAACACCCAATCCGTCATTAAACAAAGACTCACCAGTTATCTGCACTTTAAGCTGGCTGGAAGCGCCAGCTGACTTCATGATTCCAAGTACGGCTATGGGATCGGTCGGTGAGATCAGAGCGCCGAACAACAATGCATGCATCAAGGGAATACCCCGACCCAACCAGCCGAGGACAAGCCATGTCAATCCGCCGACAACGCATGTGGAAATGAGCGTGCCGACAATAGCGAGCAGTGAAATGGACAACCATTCACGCCTAAGGTCCTCGAGTTGAACGTGTATCGAACCGGCGAACAGCAGAAACGCGAGCATACCATGCATGACTACCTGATAGAAATCGACCTGCGAGACCAGAGTCGCTGCTTGTTCGCGAAAATTTCCGGTGTACGGACCTACGAGGACGAGCAAGAGCGATGCAACCATGGACACTAGCATGACGCCAATAGTGGTCGGCAACTTGATATATCTATAATTGACATAGCTTGAGATGGCTGCAAGCGATATCAGGATGCTAACTAAGGGGAAAAAACTCAAATTGCCTCCGATAAGCATGTTCAAAGCTCTATTTGCAACTATTTGTGATCTGTCTGCTGCCGGGATCTTCTCTCTTGGAGCCGCTAAGATTCACAGGGCCCTTTCCGCGCTTCAGCGGCGTCGGAACGATCAAGGTGTCGGTCCGTCGCCATTGTGAACGATTTGAAGAAGATCGTCGTTTGGCAAATCGCGTTTTGCAGGTTGGAGAACGTTCATCCATGGCCCAAAAGGTCTGTATCGCCGGTCTGCGGCAGGCGGTCAATGGTATCTTTGACGAGGTGGAAGCGATCCAGTTTAATCATTACCGTCATATCGAAGGGCGTGGTGATGGTGCCCTCTTCCTTGTAGACTCTCAGGTCGGGAAGATGCACGCGCAGAAGAGAGACGGCGGCCAGCGACTCAAGCGTGGGCATGCCACCATTTATGCTAATGAGTTGTATACGGCGTACGCCGCGCTGAGTTGGGCGCGAATGCCGTCAAGATGGATACTCATCGGACTGGACGGCTCTGGAAGG
>JBBRUD010000092.1:0-17580 GCA_038248065.1 Desulfovibrionales bacterium
CCGGGGGGCCATTGGCCCCCCGGCGGGGGAGTCCAGAGGGGGCAGCGCCCCCTCTGGCTGCCGGAGGCCCTCCCTTGGGGACGAGGGCGGGACTTGCTTTTTTTCGTCAGGAAGCTAAACTCCTTTGGCCGCGATCCAATCAGGCGCGGTCATTTCGATTACAAGGAGATTCCCATGGCTAAGAAAGCCCTGATCCTCACCGTGGCGCTGCTGTGCGCCTTTGCCGTGCCCGCCATGGCCCAGAAGAAGGCCGCCGGCGACAAGAAACCCGTTTCCATGGCCGCTTCAGGGCACGCGGATGTCAGCGATTTCGGCACTCGCTGGCAGGGCATGTCAGATAAGGAGCGTGACAGTTTCCTCCTCGGCATGGGCTCGGCCTTCCGCGTGGTATGCATGGGTGCGGCCTCTGGAGACGGCACGAACAAGGACGTGCTGGAGGCTAACAAGCGCTTCAAAGAGTGCATGATCTCTTTCATGCCCTACCAGATCAGCGGAATCAAAGCGTCAATGACCAGCCTGTATCAGGACAAGGCCAACAACCATGTGCCTTTTGACATGCTTTACGGCGTGGCCCTGCTCAAGGCCGGGGAAAAACCTTACGAACAAAGCCTGGCCGAGTTGCGCAAGGTGGCTGCGTCCATGGAAAAGGGCGCCAAGTAGCACGTGACCGGAGCCTTGGATCTTAAAATCGGCGACCCGTTGGGTGTCCGGCCCGAAGGCGAGGGGCCGGCACCGGTATTGGTTGGCGGAGGGTTCGAGGTATTCTGTTTTTACGCCGGGCTGACCCCAGCCGAAGTGCGCGGATTCGCTTCCGGGCACATCGCGTGCGGGGTGTATGTGGAAGAAGCCATCCCGGTGCTGGTGCTCGATATCGAGGGATTCGGCGGCCTGGAAGTAGCCTTCAACATCTTTGCCGAGCCCGAGAACAAACGCCGGGCCTTTTTTGAGGCTGCGCCCCAAGCGGGTTCAGCCAACCTGATTCTGTGCGACCACCCCGATTCCATCGTGCGCGCGGTGCGCATCATCCGGCCCGGTGCCATGCTTCTGGGGGAAATCAAAAACGCCTGTTTCGATCAGTTGAGCCTTTACCGGAACATGGGGCAGTGTTTCCAGGCCATGTCCGCCTTGTACGACACCCTCGGCCCGGAGGACATCCGGGCCAGGGTGGTCATGCGTCCGGCCTGAGCCGGGCTATTGTCCGTATTCTTGGAGCTGGGCCTTCCGGGATTCGCGCAGGGAGTCCAGGGACACCTTGCGCTCCTCGGCTTCGCGGATAAGCTCGTCGTGCTGGGCTTTGTACGCGGCGGAGCTCTTGTCCGCGCCGCTGTTTTCAATCACCCGGATTTTGTTCATGACTTCACGGTAGGCAGAGGATTCCTTGCGGATTTCCTGGTCAATCTGCCCGGGGAGCAGGCCCATGTATTCGCTCTTGTCCGCCCGGGCCGAGCCGGACCACGCCAGGGTGCACCCGAACAGAGCCACAATAAACGCCGTCTTTATCATTGCACGCATGACAACCTCGCCTAATTCTAATGGATTCCGTGAGCCTAACAGAGAACTTGCCCGGCGGACAACCGCTATTTTCCAGGCCAGCCGTTCCAGTCGATCTCCCACTTTGCCTCGTCAGTGATATGCGGCGTCGCACCGGCCGTCCCCTAGGGAATCATGAACGTCTTTTCATCTCTTGCAGTGTTGCCCAAGCGTTTTTGACACGGTATTGACGCACGCAAGTCGTCCCGTCTTCTTCCCCGCGAAGGAGCGGTTGACGTCACAGGAGGTGGTTCATGAAACAGTGCTTTTTCTCACTGATGTTGGCGGCGTTACTGCTGTCGCCGGTGTTGTCTTCGACCGCCCAAGCTCAACAGCGCATGTCCTCGAGTCAGATTGCCGAGCTTGAAGAACATGTGAAAGAACAGCGGACAGCCTACCAACGTTACGTCCTGGCGGAGCAGGAGGCCACCGAGGATGGGTCCCTGGAGTTTGCCAGGCAGTGTCGTGAAGCCAAGATCAAAGCTTTTGAGGCCTATTCGGCGTCCAACGCCCGGCTGCAGGCAGCGAAGTCTCAGCAAAATCAACGGAAAAAACGCGCCGAGATCTCCAGCGACTATCGCTGACTTTTTCATACCATCCACGAAGATCAGCCTAGCTAGGACCGCGTTATTGCGGTCCTGGCTTTTTTTGTGCGTTTTTGATGTAAGTCACATTTTTGTAGTGTCAAAATGTATATTTCATAAAATGTTCATAAATTGAGTGAGGGAGCATTACCGGAACCTGTGCCAAGGAGGGAGACGCATGAGGAAAACGCTGCTGACAGAGGCCGGATCGACGAACTGGTTTGCCATTGCCATGCTGCTCCTGGCGGTGTTGGTTCTTGGGGTGGGCGCTGCCTACACCATGCAGGCCACGGACCAGGCCAGGTTCTGCGGAAGCTGCCATGTCATGGAGGAGGCCGCCATGACCCACAAGCGGTCGCTCCACGCCAAGCTGGCCTGCAACGAATGCCACGCTCCCTACGATTTGGCTGCAAAAATCCCCTTCAAGATGGAATCGGGCTCAAGCGACATCAAAGACAACACCTTTAAGAATTTCCACGACGTCATCCTGGCCGGAAAAGCCCACAAGGACGTGATCAACGCCAACTGCATGCGCTGCCACGCCCCGGCCGTGCAAAAGGTGGCCATGGATTCAAAGCCCTATTGCGTGGATTGCCACCGCTCCATTCCCCACAAACGCAGCGCACCAATATCTTCAAGGAAGGTCGCCGATGGTTAAGAAGAACACTATTGTGGCAGGATGTGCTGTCTTAGCCTTTGCTCTGGTGCTTGCCAGTTGCACCGACCAGGCCACGGAACCCAAGGTGCCCACATACAAGACCGGGCTCAAGAGCGATGAAACCAGCAACAAAGCCTTCGAGAAGCTCTTCCCGGCTCAGTGGCTCACCTACCAGCGCAACAACAAAGATGACGTCACCCAGATGACCGATTACGGCGGACCGGTGCCCTGGAGCAAAAACGACAACGTGGACCAGCCTCCCGTGGGCAATCCCAAGGCCGCGCAGCCCTATCTTAAGAATCTCTGGCTGGGCTACCCCTTCAGCTTCGAGTACAGGAAGGCCAGGGGCCACACCTATGGCCTGGAAGATGTCATGAACACCGACCGCATCAACCGCTACTCGGCCGACAACGCCGGGCTGCCCACAACCTGCTGGAACTGCAAGACCAACAAGATCGAGGAATGGCACAAGGAATACGGCGACAAGCTGTGGGCCATCGACTTCCAGGCCTTCCGCCAAAAGCAGGACATGAAGGATTCCTCCATCGGCTGCCCCTATTGCCACGATCCGGCCGATATGAAGACCCGTATCATGTCCATCCCCCTGAAAGACACGCTGGAAAAACTGAACGTCGACCTGGCCAAGGCTTCGCGCAACGATATGCGCTCCTACGCCTGCGGCCAGTGCCACGTGGAATACTACTTCCAGAAGGAGAAGTTCGGCCCTGCCCAGAAGCCCGTCTTCCCCTGGACCACCGGCGCTACGGCAGAGAAGCCCTTTGCCGGCGTGGACCCGGAAAACATCTATGAATACTACAAGGACCACGGCGTGGAGACCTCCAAGGGCATGGAAGGCTGGTTCACCGACTGGGTGCACCCCGTCTCCAAGACCCCCATGCTCAAGGCCCAGCATCCCGAGTTTGAAACCTGGATCAACGGCCCCCACGGCGCAGCCGGCGTTGCTTGCGCCGACTGCCACATGGCCTACACCCGCTCGGCGGACCCGGATAAGAAAAAGACCAGCAACCATCAGTGGACTTCGCCCCTTTTGAACATCGAAGGCACCTGCAAACAGTGCCACGCGGACAAAACCCCGGAATTCCTGAAGGAGCGCGTGCTCTTCAACCAGCGCCGGGTGTATGACCAGTTGCTCAAGGCCCAGGAAATATCCGTGCGCGCCCACGAAGCAGTGCGCCAGGCCTCGGAGTACGCGGGTGAGAAAAACGCCAAGTTCGACGACCTGATGGCTCAGGCCCGGGAAAACGTCCGCCACGGCCAGTGGATGTGGGATTACGTCTCCGCTGAAAACTCCATGGGCGCCCACAACCCGGTGAAGGCCCTGGATACCCTGGCCCGCTCGCAGGAATACAGCCGCAGGGCCGTGGAACTGGCCATGTCCGCAGTCAACTTCGGCATCGGCAAGACCCTGGAAGGCGACATCAAAACCCTGGTGCCGCCCATCCTCAAGTGGAGCCGGGCCATGCAGATGGACCCCGAAAACCTGAAGGCCACCAAGTGGCTCAGCTACCTCAAACCCCTGCCCAAGGCCGAACAGGTCTGGGACGGACAGACCAAGTTGCCCGGCAAGTAAGCTCCACAGCCTTCCGTCCCGCCCGGCGCGTTCCCATGGACGCGCCGGGCGGGATATGCCGAACGCCTGCCTTCGTGTTGCATCGAAAGAATCTCCTCGCGCGGGGTATTCCCTTGTAGGTATGCTTTGGAGTATGGTCGAGGCATGGACATAAGTCTTTTCAAGTCCTCCGCCCGTCTCTGGGCGGGATACCTGTTGGGCGCGGCGCTGCTGTCGTTGTATGGCGGTCGGGTCTGACCCTTCATGGAATCCCTGCCCCCCGTGGAATTGGGGGCAATCATCTTCGGCGCATTGGCGCTGACCTTCGTGGCCAGGCCCTTTCTGGAAAAGGCCCTTGTGGAGGGGCGCGACCTGTTCGTCCAGCCCAGAGCCCAATTCCTCTTGGACCTGGGGCTGGGATTGACCGCCTGCGTTCTGGCCACCACCTATAATACCCTGTATCTGAAATTCCCTCTGCTCAGCGGGGTGAAGCTCGCCACCGGCATGGCCGCCATGGCCTTTTTCATGGCTATGGATTCGTCCATTTCCCGGCAGCGCATCATCATCGACCGGGCCTGTACCAAAAATTGGCGCACGCCCCCTGAACGCACCCGGCCCATGGCCCGCAAGTTCGCCGTGCTGGCCCTGGGATTGGCACTGATCATGGCCACGCTGATCGCGGTGATCCTGATCAATGGCATCGACTGGCTGTCCGGTTATGCCCATGATCCCCAGGCCCTTCTCCAGGCCAAGCGCGCCGTGAGCCTGGACGTTGCTTTCGTGACCGCCGTGCTGCTTGTGGGCGTGGGCGTGCTCATTGTGCGCTATTCCGAAAACCTGCGCAGACTGCTGGCCGAACAGACTACCGTGCTTGAGGCGGTGAGCCGGGGCGAACTGGGCCGCTTCATCCCCGTGGCCACGGCAGACGAGTTCGGTATTATTGCGGCGCGCACCAACTCCATGATCGAGGGGTTGCGCCATCGGGTGGAACTCATGGACGCCATGAGCCTGGCCGAGGCCGTGCAGAAGAGCCTGCTGCCCGCAAGCATCCCCGACTTGCCCGGAGTCTCCATGGCCGCCAGGGCTATTTACAGCGGCCAGACCGGGGGGGATTATTACGACTTTCTGCAACTTCCCGGCGGGAAACTGGCCGTGGTGGTGGCCGACGTTTCGGGCCACGGCCTGGACGCGGCCATGCTCATGGCCTCAGCCAGGGGCTTCTTGCGTCAGGGAGCCCTGTGCCTGTCCGACCCGTCGCGCATAATCACCACCTTGAACCGCCATCTGGCCAGGGACGTGGCTGGAAGCGGGCGCTTTATCACCCTGTTCATGCTGGTGCTCGACCCCGTGGCTGGTCGTCTGGAGTGGATACGCGCCGGCCACGACCCCGCCCTGGTGTACGACCCGACCACCGGGACCTTCGACGAACTTATGGGCCGGGGGCTGCCCCTGGCCGTGGACGAAGAGAGCACCTACCTGCCGGGATGGATGCCCCGTTGGCCCTCCGGCAAGGTGATCGTGCTGGGCACAGACGGCCTGTGGGAAAGCTTCGGCCCGGACGGAAGCATGTACGGCAAGAACCGCCTGCGCGAGGTGATTCGGGCCAACGGAGAAAAACCCGCTGAAGAGATCCTGGACGCCATTCTTCTGGATTGGAGCCTGTTTCTGGACGGAAGCCCACAGGAGGACGACGTGACCCTGGTGGTCATCCGGGTGGATGCAGCCGGGGCTACTCCGCAGAGCTGACGCTCCCCGTCGCACCCGTCAGATGAACTGCCAGGCCAAACCGATGGCTCCGCTGCCGAGCACCAGCGCGTGCATGGAAATTTTAAAGCGCCAGATGGCCCAAAAGCAGCCCGTGGTCAGGAGCATGGCGAAAACATCCACCGACCCGCCTTTGGGGAAGAAGGTGCTCACGGCGAAGAACACGGCCAGCTTGAACACCACCCCCACCACGGCGGCGGTGATGCCGGTAAGCGCTGCGGAAAGCCGTGCGTTGGCGGTGATGGCCTCGATGTAGGGCGCCAGGGCGAAGATGAACAGGAAACTGGGCAGGAAGGTGCAGAAGGTGGTCAAGAGCCCTCCCTGCACGCCATACGCCAGCGGTGAAGCCGAACCGGCCTGGTTCCAGGCGGCCACGAATCCCACGAACTGGGTGACCATGATCAGCGGACCCGGCGTTGTCTCCGCCAGGCCCAGGCCCGTGAGCATGGCCTTTTCCGAGAGCCAGTCCAGGCGCACAGCGTGATCCGTGATGTACGAAAGAACTGCGTAGGCCCCGCCGAAGGTGACAAAAGGCGCTTTAGTGAAAAACACCACGATGCGCGACAAAATGTCGTCCATGCCCTTGAGCAGGATGACCGGCCCGGCCACCGCTGCCCAGATGGCCAGGAAGATGGCCGCGACCTTCACAATGTGCCAGGGAGAAGGGAATACCGTCGGGGCGTCTGCCTCCATGACGCATTCCTTGGACCCGCTCCCCCTGCGGCAGAACACCTCCGGCTTGAACCGCGCCAGGATGACCCCGCCAAGCCCCGCCGAAACAATGATGACCGGGAACGGAACGGACAGGAATTGCCCGGCTACGAAGGCCCCTGCGGCAAACAGGTAGAGGAGCCGGTGGCGCAGGGCCTTCTTGCCTATTTTGAACACCGCCTCGACCACCACGGCAACAACCGCAGCCGCGATGCCGTGGAACACGCCGGAGACCAGCGGGTTGCCGCCATGGGCCACAGCCAGCCAGGAAAGGCCGAGCATCAGCGCCACCGAGGGCAACACGAAAAACACCCCCGCAGCGACGCCGCCCATGGTTCCGTTGAGTCGCCAGCCCAGGTAGATGGCCAACTGGTGGGCCTCCGGCCCGGGCAGGAGCATGCACAGGTTCAGTGCGCGCAGGAAAATATGTTCTTCCACCCACCTACGCCCGTCCACCAGATCCTTGTGCATCATGGCGATCTGTCCGGCAGGCCCTCCGAAGTTGATGAAGCCCAGGGCGAACCAGTAACGCAGGGCGTCCTGAATGGGCACGTTAGGGGTGGCCGGGGCCGCTGCCGCAGGGGCGTCTTCAGTTTGCATTGAGGCTCCTTGCACGTGTTTGATAGGCCTCGGACCTGTACGGATTGCCGAAGGATTGCCTCCGGCGGCCAAAGGGACAATGTCCCTTTGGAATCCCTTATAGGTTCTTTGGTTTTTGCAAAAACTGTATCAGGACGCCGGGACGCGCCGCAGGAATACCGGCACGGCCAGCAGCAGCGGCAACCCCATCAGGGGGAAACTGGCCTGGTAGCCTAGCAGGCCCACCAGCAGCCCCGCCAGGATGGGGCCGGAAGCGTGCCCCACGTCGAAGATGGTGCCAAAGGCCCCCATGGCGGAACCGAAATGGCGCTGGCGGCAGAGATCGGCCACCATGGCAGCTGACGACGAAGTGATGAGGGATTCTCCCAGTCCAAAGACCAGACACACCGCCAGAAGACTCCAGAACCCGTGCATGAAGGGCACCGTGGAAAAGGAGACTCCGCACAGCACCAATCCGGCCACCACCAGCGGTCGCCTGCCCCTGGCGTCGGAAAAGCGGCCCATGAGGGGTTTGGAGAGCATGGTGACCACGATCTGCGCGCCCCACAAAAGACCCGCTTGAAACTCCGAAAGCGCCAAGAGCATTACTGCATAGACGGGCAAAAACGCTTCCAGAGCGCCCATGGTCATATTTTGCAGGCCCTCCATGGCCGATACGGCCACGATGCGCCTGTCCGAGAGCACCTCGCGGATGCCGGAAGCGAATTGCCTAAGTCGGTCCGCCAGCAAGGCAAATCCGGTCGGGGGGGCAACGTCGGAAAGGCCTGAATGGTCGGTAGGAGTGAAAGGAGCGCGCTTCTCGCTTGGAGTTCCGGGACCGCCCGGACGTTCGGCGCCATTCACACCGTCAACGCCCGGTACACCCGGCGCATCGAAGCGTCCGGCCCCGTGGGACGCATGTTGACCAGGGGGCAGGACACGCAGGGCCAGGGCCAGGGCGGCCACGCCTGACAAGGCGCTCAAGGCGAACACCAGCCGGAACTGCCACAGAACAGGGCCTGCCCCGGCGGACTGTGGGCCTACGTCGAGGATGAACCCGCCGATAGGCGCGCCCAACAGGCTGCCGATGATGGCAACAGATGAAAACCAGGAGAGCATCTCCCCTTTGCGCTCACCGGCGGTCTCGGCCACCACGGCCATGGCTACGGGGCCGTAGATCGCCGTGGCCAGGCCGTGCAGAAAACGCACAACCAGCAGGGCGGAGTAGCTGGTGAGAAACAGATAGCTGAAGGGCATGACGGCAAAAACAACCAGTCCGGCCAGCATGGTCTTGCGGCGTCCGATGATGTCGGAGAGCGCCCCGGAGGGCAGTTTGAAGAAAATGCCCGTCACTGTGGAGATGCCAACGGCCAGGCCGATGGCCTCCGGCCCTGCGCCCAGAAACAGGGCGAACAGCGGCAGCACCGGGTTGCGAGCCAGGGCGTAAGAGAAGCGGGCCAGAAAGTTGACGCCGCACAGCGTGTTGAAAGCGGTCATTATTTTTGCCTCCGGCGGCGGGCCTATCCGTTGGCCTGCGGTGGGCTGGCATAGGAAGCCAGCAGGGCGTCGAACACAGTGAGGGCCTGCTCGGTAAGCTGGGTGTCGCAGGCATGAAGGGCGGTCAGTCCGTCAAGCAGGCGCTTGAGGCCTGCGGCCTCGGCTGGGCCTGACTGCGGGCCGTCAAGGTCGATGGCCCGGATGGTCTCGCGCATCTGGGCGGGGATGGCTTCTTCCAGGCCGAAAGCGGCGGTAATGACCTCGAAGGTGATCAGCCCGCCAACGTGGGTGAATTCGGCTTCGGCCATGTCGAAGCGCACTGTGCCATCCTGTCTTGGGGCTTTGGACCCGTGGGGAACAAAGGCTATGCGGGCTTTTGCGTCCACGAAACGGCGCACCAGCCAGAAGGAGGCCAGGCGGTCGATGTAGGGGCGGGGGCGGGTGATCCATACCTTGCCCTGATAGCTGGCGGGGTCCTGTCGGGGGATGGGCGTGGAAGCCTCGTCTGGCAGCTTGCCTGCTGCCAGGGCGACCAAGAGGTCCAGGAGAGCGGCCACCGCCTGGTCCCGGCCGCCGGGAAAGAAATCGATGGCCTTCAAGACCTCGGCGCGCCGCGCATATTTGCGTCTGGCGGCCTCCAAACCGCTGCGCTCATGACTGTGGCCTGTTCCTGGTTCGCTGCGCTCCTGGTCAGGACCGGCATCCGCTCCGCTTGGTTCGCTGCTGTCGCCAGTGTCAGGGTCGGGCCGGGCAACCTCGGACTGGGCGATAAGGGCGCGTAACTCCTCTTCCAAAACGGCCCAATCCGCGTCGCGGGCCTGGGTAAAGGCCGTGGCTATCTGCCCGGAGCTGACGTTTTCCAAACCACGGGTTATCCAGTACACGGCCTCGCCGCCAAGCTCCTCCACCTCGTTGGCCAGCCAGGTGAACTGCTCGTGATGGGGCGGACTGTGGGGCAGTATATAGAAGGCGTTCTTGATGATGACCGCCCCGAGGGCGTTGAGCCGCCGCCAAACGCGCATGCGCCCGGCCTGGTTCTTGGAGGGCAGGGTGAAGGAAAACGCGAGCCATTCTCTGTTGTCCATGTAACAAATAATGTCACATGGATAACAAAAGTCAAGAGGGGGGGAGGAGATTCTCCTCAGCGCAATCGTCAGGTGAGAATTTCCAACTCCGGCGGGGTTTCAATCTGGCCGTGCTCGGCCAGGCATTTGAAGAACAGCCTGAGCCCGGCCTGTTCGTCCGTTCCCAGATCGTACCCCAGGCGGTCGAAGTAGCGGCGCAGTTCAACCCGGCTCATCCTGGTTTTGCCAAGTTCCGCAAGGCTGACGATCTCCTCGATGGCCGCCACGCCCATGCGCTTGGACCGGGCCAGCAACCCGGCGGCGGCCAAGGCCCGCTCCGGGCTACGCTCGGCAGCCTGCCGCCGGACCACCCACACGCCGAACACGAAGGGCAGACCGGTCCAGTCGCGCCAGACCTCGCCCAGGTCGAGCTGATGGGGAAAGCGCGGGTCCGAGCGCAGGGAAAGGGCCTCATCGCCGATGGCCAGCACTGCCGGAGCGGTAGCGCCCTGGCTCAAAGCCGTCTGAATGGAATGGGGCGCGGTTTCGTAGCGGGGGGTAACGCCGTAAACCCGCTGGAGGACGATGCGCAGGAGGGCTGCCGAGGTGTGGGTCTCCGAGGTGACCAGCAGGGGCTGGCCTTCAAGGCTCTCCACCGGCACGCGGGAGAGCAGCAGCACGCTCTTCACCGGTCCCCGGCTGGCGATGGCCAGATCCGGCAGCAGAAGGTAGCGCTCGGGATGGCGGGCGTACTCCACCGAGGACACCGAGGAGAAATCCAACTCCCCTGCGCGGATCAGCCGGTTGAGTTCAGCCGGAGGACCGGACGTGAAGGTGAAGTCGTGATCAATCCATCCGGCTTCCAACGGGTGGTAGATGGGCAGTACGTTGAGGTAGCCGATGCGGCCCAGCCGTTTCATGACGCCTCCACCAGGCTGTAGTCCATGGCCCGGCGTCTGGGGGTGAACCCGGCCCGTTCGATGGCCCGGCGCACCCCGGCCTCGTCCATGCAGAAGCGCACACCGGCAGCGGCCACTACGTTCTCTTCGATCATGGTGGAACCGAAATCGTTGGCTCCGAAATACAGGGCCACCTGGGCCACCTCCGGCCCCATGGTCACCCAGGAGGCTTGAAGATTGTCGAAGTTGTCCAGCACCAGTCGGGAGATGGCCAGCACCCGCAGATATTCCTGGGAGGAGCACTTGCGGCCGCCGAGGGCGGTGTTGTCCGGCTGGAAACCCCAGGGGATGAAGGCGGTAAAGCCGCGTGTTTCATCCTGGAGGGCGCGCAGGGCCAGAAGGTGCTCCAGGCGTTCCTCCCAGGTTTCCACGTGGCCGAACATCATGGTGGCCGTGGTGCGAAGCCCCTGGCGATGGGCCTCGCCCATGACGCCGAGCCACTGCCCGGCTGAGCATTTGTTGGGGGAGACGGCTGTGCGGACGCGGTCCACCAGTATTTCCGCGCCGCCGCCGGGAATGGATGCCAAACCGGCTGCCTTCAGCCGGGCGATCACCTCGGCTACGCTCACGCCCGCCAGGGCGGCGAAGTGGACGATCTCCGGCGGGGAGAAGGCATGCACGTGCAGGTCCGGGTACTGGCGGCGGATGAAGGCCAGCATGTCCTCGTAGTAGGGCAGGCCCATTTCCGGGTTGTGGCCGCCTTGCAAAAGAATTTGGCGGCCCCCCAACGCCAGGGTCTCTTCGATCTTGGCGGCCAGTTCCTCCCGGCTGAGCACCGTTCCCCCGGCCTGGCCGGGGGTGCGGTAGAAGGCGCAGAAGCGGCAGGCGCATTCGCAGATGTTGGTGGAATTGATGTTGCGGTCCACCACATAGGTGACCATCCGTTGGGGATGCCTGGCCAGGCGTGCCTGCCAGGCCAGGCTGCCCAGCAGGTGAAAATCGGCCGAGGCGGCCAGGAGCATGGCCTGCTCGAAATCAAGGCGTTGGCCGGCCGCGGCGGCGCGCGCCGCCTGGGCGAGGAGGGTATTATCCACGGCGAATCTCCGCTCTGTCGCGGAAGAGGGCGTCGCGGCGCACCGGCAGGAATCCGGCGTCGCGGATGGCCTCTTCCAGTTGGCTGATGGACAGGGCCTGGGCCGAGTCGCTGCCGGCCTCGTGGCCGATTTTTTCCTCCACCACGGTGCCGTCCAGGTCGTCCGCGCCATAGCTCAGGCACAACTGGGCCAGCTTGACCCCAAGCATCACCCAGTAGGACTTGATGTGGGGGATGTTGTCGAGCATCAGCCGGGAGACGGCCATGGTGCGCAGCACGTCCGTGGCCGAAGGGCCGTGGGCCGTAGTGCCCAGCGGGTTGTTGCCCGGGAGGTAGGGCAGGGGGATGAAGCAGACGAAGCCGCCGCTTTTGTCCTGCTGGCAGCGCAGGGCGTCCAGGTGCTCCAGGCGGTCCTCCAGGGTTTCCACATGGCCGAAGAGCATGGTGGCGTTGCTGGGCACGCCCAGCCCGTGGGCGATGCCCATGATCTCCAGCCAGCGCTCCCCGGAAATCTTGGAGGGGCACAGGTCGCGCCGGGCGGTTTCGGCAAATATCTCCGCGCCGCCGCCGGGCAGCATGGCCACTCCGGCCAGTTTGAGTTCGGTGAGGATTTTCTCCACCGGGAGGCATTCCATCTTGGCCAGATGGTCCACTTCCACGGCGGTGAGGGCTTTAAGGGAAACATGGGGCAGGGCCTTGCGAATCCGGCGGGCCAAGTCGGTGTAATAGGACAACCCCATTTTGGGGTGGCAGCCGCCTACCACATGGACTTCGTCAACAGGGCCTGAAGCCAGCAGTTTGTCCACGGCCTCTTCGGCGGTGAGCTGGTAGGCTCCGGCCTGGCCGACGTCTCGCCGGAAGGCGCAGAAGCGGCAGTCGTTGACGCAGATGTTGGTGGGGTTCACGTGGCGGTTGACCACGTAATGCACCCGCTGGCCGTGCAGGCGGGTACGGGCGTGGTGGGCCAGTGCGCCCAGGGCGTGGAGGTCATCGGTCTGGTAGAGGCGCAGGCCGTCGTCCAGGCTCAGGCGCTCTCCGGCGAGGGTTTTTTCAAGGGCCTGGCCAAGACCAAGAGCTTCAAAGCGGTGGCGGTCAAGCATGCAATTCTCCGTGGGATTCTCTGTGCGGTTCTCCGTGGCGCAGGCCTGCCGCCAGGATACGGGCCAGGGTGGCGGCAGTGCGGCGCGAGGCTTCGGCGTCATCCAAGGTAAGTCCCAGCCCGGTATCCATGTAGCTTTGGGCCTGGGCCTGGACAAAACGGTCGAGAACAGCGTCCAGCAGGAACACGGCAAGAGCCGGGTCCAGGGTTTGGGGGAGTTCGCCAGCGCGCATGGCTTCGCAGACGATGGGGGTGAGAAATCTTGAGGACAGGGCGCGCACCTGGGTGAGGAAGGTCCCCCGCAGGGGCACATCCTCGTTGAAGAGCATCTTCAGGTAGATGCGGTAGATGTTGGGATGGGTGCGTACGAAATCGGTGCCCACCACCAGCAGGCGCTCCAGCCGGTGGGCCAGGGGCTGGCCTTTGGTCTCCTGCCGGGCTTTGCGCAGGTAGCCTGCGAAGCTCTCCACCGAGCCGGTGAACATGGCCCCGAACAAGCGTTCCTTGCTGCCGAAGTATTTGAACAGCGACCCCTTGGCGATGCCCAGCCGGGCTGCCAGCCGGTTCATGCTGGCACCCTGGAAGCCGTTGTCGGCGAATTCGCGCTGGGCTTCGTCCAGCACCCGGCGTTGCTTGTCCGGGTCGATGTTGTGAAAGGTGGCGCTTGCGTCCATGAGAAGGCTCCAGTAAGGATGACCGGGTGGTCACTTGCTCGACGATGACCACCCGGTCATCGGATATCCCCAGCCGAAGGCCGCGTCAACCGGAGAAACGCATGCAGCCTCAAATCAGCTTGGGTATTTCGCCCTGTCCCAACGATACCTTTATATTTCATGCCCTTCTGCACGGCCTGGCTCCTGCCGATCCGGGGTTTTCCCTGTCGCGGCTGGTGGTGGCCGATGTGGAGGAATTAAACGGCCTGGCCGCCAGGGCAGAACTGGACGTGGTGAAGATCAGCCTGGCCGCCGTGGCGGATATTGACGAAGATTACCTGCTGCTCTCCTGCGGCGCGGCGCTTGGCCGAGGCTGCGGGCCCCTGCTGGTTACCCGCGCGGACCGCGATCTGCAGGCATCCATCGACAGTCTGGCTCTGCCCGGCGCGCGCACCACGGCCACATTGCTTGCGGAAATGGCTTGCATCAGCGGCGAACGCCGACAGATGCGCTACGATCAGGTGCTGCCCGCCGTGGCTGCTGGCGAAGTGGACGCCGGGGTGGTCATCCACGAGGGGCGGTTCACCTATGAGGCGCTGGGACTTCGTCTGATCATGGACTTCGGCGTGTGGTGGGAGGGAAAATTCGGCCTCCCCCTGCCGCTCGGTGCCATCGCAGCCAAGCGGAGCCTGGGGATTGAGCGTCTGGCCCAGGTGGAGGCGGCCATACGGGCCAGCCTCGGATACGCCTGGAAGCATCCTGAGGCAGGCAGTGCTTTCGTGGCCGGTCTGGCGCAGGAACTTTCTCCAGAGGTCATCCGGTCGCATATTGAAACTTTTGTCACGCCTTTCAGCCTGAATATGGGCGAAGAGGGTCGCCGAGCCGTTACGGCCCTGGCTGGCGCTGCTTTTGAACTTGCCTGCCGCAAGGACGGCACGGACCGGCTGTTCGGCTAGTGGGCAGTTGCGGAAGTTCTGCGGGAGGGCGATTCGCCGGTTGCAGAGCATCCGTGAGCAACGGTCGAGTGGAGAGTGCTACGGGGTAGAATAAGCCCAGGATGGACTTTTTCCGTTAGCCTAGCCGGTCTGCCGCACGATCTGGCCGCCGGTTTCTTCGGGCTGGGGGGAAGCGGCCGTCTCCGGGGGAAGGGCGAAAGCGCCGGGCACGTCCAGGGGCAGCGGCTCGGGCGGCGCGTCCGCAGGCGGCTTGAATTCGCCATTGGCCTTGAGGATGGTGCTGGGATTGTCGATGTCGTGGGCAGTGACGCCATCCTCAAGGGAACGGAGTATGTTGCTGGGACGGTCCGGGCTGTCGAGGGGCTTTTCGTAGATGTTTGAGCTCTGGACTGCCTGTGATGCAGCCCGTTGCTGCTTGTACATCTGCCGCACGGTGGGCGCTCCGGCATATTTGAGAAAGTGCCAATCCTTGTTCCAGCTCATGGTGTATTCCAGACCATCCTGTTCCTAGCGGCTTTGGTGCGTGAGAAGCCCCGGATGCGACTGCTATCGGACTTCCAAGAAAATTTCTTTAGATGCCGCACTCGCGAAGCTGGGAGGAAGAAGGCGTGATGGCGTTTGGAACGAGTGAACGTGCCCACACCTCTTGCGCAGCGGGCAACAGGAACAGCCGTAACAGGTAACCGAATCGGTTATGCCGGGTCGATTTTCTTTGGGGGCGCTACGGGCAGGTTTTCGCTTCTGGCCTTGGCGGCCCAGTAATCTTTTACGGCAAGGGCATCTTCCTTGGGAAGAGAGCGGTCCATCAAACTGAAATAGCGCGACCGGATGATCACCAGATCATGGTAGCTTTCAGCCTGATCGATCAGCAATTTGTAATAGCTGGGGCCTTGCGGATCATGCATGCTGAGACAATAGCCCATTCGGTCCGGGCATGCAACAGGCGGAAGCGGAATGACTTGATGCGCGGGCTATTCTTGGGTAATCATCCACCCCTGTAGCGGTTGGCTCACAAATTGGATCATCTTTGTAACGTATCGGCGGATCAGGATGCGTTTTTTTCAAAGCTTTGTGGTGATGGCTGTGCTTCTCGTTCTGCCCTGCATGGCGGCTGCCCAGCAGCTGTTCGTGACCGATGTGCAGGAGATCACGGTACGCACCGCCCCCTCGCTCGAGAGTAAAATCGTCCAGCTTTTGAAGAGCGGCTCCAAGATGGAGAAGCTCAAGGAAGAGGGCGACTGGATAAACGTGCGTACGGAAACCGGCAAGGAAGGCTGGGTTCTCAAACGCTATAGTACGGCTGAAATACCCGTTAAGGTCAAGTTTGAAGAGTTCAAAACCAAAAATGCCGACCTGGTGGAAAAGGCCGACAAGGTCGACGCCATTATCGGCAAGTATGAGGAAGAGAACAAGAACCTCCGCAAAACCCTGGCCACGCTGCAAGGCGACAACGCCAAGATCAAGCAGGACTTTGACGCCCTGACCCAGGCCAATGCCAACGTGGCCGACCTGGCGAAGAAGTACCAGGAGCTTAAAACCTCGGTGGAGGCTGGCAAATCCGACGCTGAAAAGCTCAAACGTGAAAACGAAATGCTGCGCGACCTCTCGGACGTGAAATGGTTCGTGGCCGGAGGCGGCGTGTTTTTCGTCGGCTGGGTGTTCGGGTATCTGCTGGGACGGTCGTCCAAGAAAAAAGCCAACAGGATGTATCTCTAGCCCCGCGCCGCAAGCGGTACAGTCACTTCAGCTGTTCAATGCAGGGTGAGGACGCCGTTCTCCAGCGATTGCGGCGTCAGGCCCTGTCCTACTGTGGATTCCGGCGTCGCAGCGCCGCGACTCCTGTCCAGTACTCAACTCCGGTTCCGCTTCTCGATTCCTGCATCAGCATCGCCTCCGCGAGTGGTCCCGGCCTTGGCAAGACCCTGCCCCGGTATCGGGCACGGCTTCAAACAACGCTCCCAATCCTGGTCTTGCCCGCCGACCTTCGCCACCATCACCGCCTCCGTCAATGCCACCGCTACTGCCACTATCGTCGCCACTCGTACTCTTCATCCCCACCGGCATCACCCAATCGTCATTCTTACTTGGGACATACGGCCCGTTGTATTCATGCTGCCACGGGGAGATGGCGTAGCCGGGCCCTCCGCCGGTAATCAGCACGGAGGCAATGTCTCGGATGCCGTAGTGCTCCATGAACTGCGGGGAGTCGTCCAGCAGGAGCAGGTTGCCTTTGTCGCCAGCCTGTTTCGACCGGGTCATCCCGGTGTTGAAAAATCCCTGGGCGTCGAAAGCCCGGGGTTTGGGGCGTGGGTAAGGGGAGGCGGACGGTTGGCTTGCAGGGGGCAGTTGCTGTGCAGCAGTTTTCTTTGGGGTTGGGTCATTTTGTGTTTCACAATCAAATTTTAAGTGTATATAAGCGATACGAACAAATGCGGCTATTCGGTTTCCGGGGAGAGGTAATGATAAAGTTGTTTTCCGTCTGCCTTGCTGTGTGCATCTTCTGTTTCAATGTGCCTGGAGCAACGGGTGCCGCCGGTACAAAAGGTGTGCACAGCTCGAGGCCATGGCAAATACTCGTAAGCGCATCTGATGTGTCCGGTGGCTCTAATAATGAGTATGCAAGGCAAACTTCTCCTGATTTAAAAATTCAAAAAGCGATGATTAGAGCTTTTAATAATTTTCAACCTTGGAATAATTGTTCAATTTGGAAAGGCATAAAGTTCACTAAAGATTATAACTGGCCAGAATTATGCGATGTTGGTATATCAACTCCAGTATTTTTTAATGGCTCTGTTCGCGTTGAGTGTTGAAGCTACCCAAGGGACATGATTAGTGCCCGTTTCGGGGTCAGGCTTTCGCCTAAACGCTCGAACAATCTCCGCCAACCAAGGTAGTTGGCCAGATACTTCGTCGCCACACCCCC
>JBBRUD010000093.1:0-17229 GCA_038248065.1 Desulfovibrionales bacterium
ATATCGGTCACCACGCCGGCGCCAACGGTGCGGCCGCCTTCGCGAATAGCGAAGCGCAGACCAGCCTCCATGGCGATGGGGGCGATGAGCTCAACATTGAAGGTGGCGTTATCGCCAGGCATAACCATTTCCACACCTTCGTTCAGGGTGACCACGCCGGTCACGTCGGTGGTGCGGAAGTAGAACTGCGGGCGGTATCCCGAGAAGAACGGGGTATGGCGGCCGCCCTCTTCCTTGTTCAGGATGTACACTTCGCCCTTGAACTTCTTGTGCGGGGTGATGGAGTTGGGCTTGGCCAAAACCTGACCGCGCTCAACGTCTTCACGCTTGATGCCGCGCAGCAGCACGCCGACGTTGTCGCCGGCCTGGCCCTGGTCGAGCAGCTTGCGGAACATTTCCACGCCCGTGCAAGTGGTCTTCACGGTGTCTTTGATGCCGATGATGGCCACTTCTTCGCCGACCTTGACGATGCCGCGCTCAACACGTCCGGTAACCACGGTGCCGCGGCCGGAGATGGAGAACACGTCTTCGATGGGCATCAGGAAGGGCTTGTCGATGTCGCGCACCGGCTCGGGAATGTAGGAGTCACAGGCGTCGAGCAGTGCGAAAATGGGGGCCGCGTCGGGGCTCTTGGCGTCGTCGCACTCCAGGGCCTTCAGGGCAGAACCCTGAATCACCGGAATGTCGTCGCCGGGGAAGCCGTACTTGGTCAGCAGCTCGCGCACTTCCAGCTCAACCAGCTCGAGCAGCTCGGGGTCGTCCACCAGGTCACACTTGTTCATGAACACGACCAGGTAGGGCACGCCGACCTGACGGGCGAGCAGGATGTGCTCACGGGTCTGGGGCATGGGACCGTCGGTGGCCGCGACCACCAGGATACCGCCGTCCATCTGGGCGGCGCCGGTGATCATGTTCTTGATGTAGTCGGCGTGACCGGGGCAGTCCACGTGCGCGTAGTGGCGCGTAGCGGTCTGGTATTCCACGTGGGCCGTGGAAATGGTGATGCCGCGCTCCTTCTCTTCAGGAGCCTTGTCGATCTGGTCGAATGCCACGTACTCGCCGAAGCCGCGCATGTGCGAAAGCTTGGTGATGGCGGCCGTCAACGTGGTCTTGCCATGGTCGATATGACCGATGGTACCGATGTTGACGTGCGGCTTATTGCGCTCGAATTTGGCCTTACCCATGGTATCCCTCTACTTCCTCTTGATGATTTCCTCGGCCAGACTGGCGGGAACCTTCTCGTAATGATCGAATTGCATGGTAAAGGTGGCTCTGCCCTGGGTGCGCGAACGCAGGTCCGTGGCGTAACCAAACATCTGGGACAGGGGCACGTGGCAATTGATGACCTGGGAGGTAGCCCGGCCTTCAAGGTTGATCACGCGTCCGCGGCGGCCGTTGAGGTCGCCCATGACGTCGCCCAGGTATTCATCCGGGGTGACCACTTCCACGACCATGATGGGTTCCAGCAACACCGGGTCGGCCGTGCGGCAGGCTTCCTTGAAGGCCTGTGAACCGCAGATGAAGAAGGCCTGTTCGGAGGAGTCCACTTCGTGGAAAGAACCGAAAACCAGCTTGACCTTGATATCCACCATGGGGAACCCGGCCATGACGCCGTTCTTGATGGCTCCCTGAATGCCCTTGTCGACTGCGGGAATGTATTCCTTGGGAATGATACCGCCGACGATTGCGTTCTCAAACAGGTAGCCGCCCTCTTCATTGGGAGCGACTTCGATGACCACATGGGCGTACTGGCCCCGGCCACCGGTCTGCTTGACGTAGCGGTTGTCCTGCTTGACCGCCTTGGTGATGGTCTCGCGATAAGCAACCTGGGGCGCGCCCACGTTGGCGTTGACGTTGAACTCGCGCATAAGGCGGTCAACAATGATTTCCAGGTGCAGCTCGCCCATGCCGGCAATAAGGGTCTGCCCGGATTCCTCGTCGGTCTTCATGCGGAAGGAAGGGTCTTCCTTGGCAAGCTTGACCAGAGCGGCGGAGAGAATATCACGGTCGGTCTTGGTCTTGGGCTCAATAGCCACTTCAATGACCGGCTCGGGAATGTTCAAGGACTCCAGAACCACGGCATGTTTTTCTTCGCACAGGGTTTCACCGGTGGAGGTGAGCTTCATGCCCACGGCAGCCACGATGTCGCCAGCAAAGGCTTCCTTGATGTCTTCACGCTTGTTGGCGTGCATCTTGAGGAGGCGGCCGATACGCTCTTTCTTGCCGCAAGAGGCGTTGAGCACGGTCATACCGGTTTCGATCTTGCCCGAGTAGATACGCAGGAAGGTCAAGTGGCCGATAAAAGGATCGCTCATCAGCTTGAAGGCCAGGGCGGCAAGGGGCTTGGTCGTGTCGCAGGGACACTCGATGCGCTTTTCCTCGTCGTCCGGGTCCATGCCGACAATGGGGGGAATGTCCAGGGGAGAGGGCAGGAAATCGACCACCGCGTCAAGCAAGGGCTGAACGCCCTTGTTCTTGAAGGCCGATCCGCAAAGCACAGGCACAATGGACAGCCCGATGGTAGCCTTGCGGATGGCGGCGCGAATTTCCGCCGCAGAGATTTCTTCGCCGCCCAGATATTTTTCCATCAGGGCTTCGTCTTCCTCTGCCAGGGCTTCCATCATCTCGAGACGCAGGGTGTCGTAGATATCCTGCTGGTCTTCGGGAATGGGGACTTCGTTGTATTCCTTGCCCTTGGAGAGGTCGTCGAAGATGAAAGCCTGACCAGTGATCAGGTCGACAACGCCCTTGAATTCATCTTCGCTGCCGATGGGGATCTGCAGGGGCACGGCCTTGGCACCCAGACGATCCTTGACCATCTGCACGCAACGGAAGAAATCGGCACCCACGCGGTCCATCTTGTTGACGAAGCACATGCGCGGAACCCGGTAGCGTTCGGCCTGGCGCCAGACAGTCTCGGTCTGGGGCTCGACACCGGCTACGGCGTCGAATACCGCCACGGCACCGTCAAGCACGCGCAGAGAGCGCTCGACTTCCATGGTGAAGTCCACGTGGCCGGGGGTATCAATGATATTGATGCGGTGATCTCTCCAGTAGCAGGTGGTGGCGGCAGAAGTAATGGTAATGCCGCGTTCCTGTTCCTGAACCATCCAGTCCATGGTGGCCTGGCCGTCATGGACTTCACCGATTTTGTGCGAGACACCGGTATAAAAGAGGATGCGCTCGGTGGTGGTCGTCTTGCCGGCGTCAATATGGGCCATAATGCCGATATTGCGCTGACGATCGAAGGCTACGGGCTTAGACACGGTGATGCTCCATCCTCTCGTTTACCAGCGGTAATGGGCGAAGGCCTTGTTGGCATCGGCCATACGGTGGGTATCTTCGCGTTTCTTCACCGCGCCGCCGCGGTTGTTGAAGGCGTCCAGAAGCTCGCCGGAAAGTTTGGCAACCATGCCTTTCTCGCCGCGTTTGCGGGCGTTGTTGATCAGCCAGCGAATAGCCAGCGTGGTCTGACGCTCGGGGCGAACTTCCATGGGCACCTGGTAGGTGGCACCGCCGACACGACGGGGCTTCACTTCCATGTGGGGGCGCACATTGCCGAGAGCCCGCTCAAAGGCCTTGAGGCCTTCTTCCTGGGTCTTTTCGACAAGCACATCCACGGCGCTATAAAACAGGGTCTCTGCGGTGGACTTCTTGCCGTCCAACATCAGCCGGTTGATGAACTTCTTCATCAGCACGCTGCTGTAAACAGGATCGGGAAGATGCAGACGTTTGGGAACGGGACCTTTACGGGGCATGGCCTACTCTCCTCAGCTTATTTGGGCCGCTTGGCGCCGTACTTGGAACGACTCTGACGGCGATCGGAAACGCCGGCGGTGTCCAGGGTGCCGCGGATGATGTGGTAACGAACACCAGGTAAGTCCTTCACACGGCCGCCACGAATCATGACCACCGAGTGTTCCTGGAGGTTGTGACCCTCGCCGGGAATGTAGCTGGTCACTTCCATGCCGTTGGTGAGGCGTACGCGGGCAACCTTGCGCAAGGCCGAGTTGGGCTTCTTGGGCGTGGTGGTATAAACGCGGGTACACACGCCGCGACGCTGGGGGCAGGCCTGCAGCGCCGGGGTCTTTTTACGTTTGGTCTGCTTCTTCCGCTCGTTGCGGATGAGCTGGTTGATCGTGGGCATTCTTCGCTCCGTTCAACGGTTAGATTGCAAGGGCGCACGGTGTAGACAAAAAACCCCGGTACTGTCAAGCAGTATTGCCGGGAAGAGACGCTGACTCGGGACCGCGCGGAGAGACCTGCTCTCCCGTTCGGACACTGGCCGCGAGAACCGTGCGACTCGCTGTAAGCCAGTCTTGATAGCAGCGTCCAGACGGGTTGGCAACCATTAATTGAGAATTCTCTCAAAATAATCATGAAGGGCTAGAGAGGTGACTCCTCAATCCGGGTATACAACATCCCGGCTTTCAAGTCTCTGCCCTTCACGCGCAGCTTGCTCAGCGATGTTCCGGTCCAACCTGTGCCCAGATGCGCTGCAACATACTCGGCAAGATAAAACCGTCCATCGCGAACGAAACTGCCATAGGTCCGCTTTAGAAGATTATCCGGGGCGCGAAGTTCGGACAGGGGGTACTCAGGGCGCAAAGTGAAAAATATTTCCTTGCGGGAGAGACGCACGGCAGAATCAATCACTGTGTCGAGGCGTCCCTTGATAATGACCCCGCGCCCGATGTAGTCGATAACCAGCACCAGGTCGGCCTGGGGGATGGACATGTCCGCAAGGAAATCACGGATTTCGAAGCGAGCGTTGTCAAGTTCATGGAGTTGGGCCAGCATGCGCGCCCCGGCCACGGCGTCCGGGTCGCTGTCCAGGCCCAGAGCCCATACGGCTCCGCCCTGGCAGGCCATGAAGGTGAACAATCCGAGGTTGGCCCCCAAGTCGACCACTGTTTTCCCTGAAAACTCCAAACCAGAGACATAGGCGGACATGGTCTTCAGGTCTGGGCCTCCGCCGCGGTTGAGCAATTGACCGTCGGGTCCAGCCACGGGGCGCCACACCCGCCCAGCTCCCATGCTGCTCAGATGCGCGGTGATGGCCTCAACGAGTTCTTGGCGTGCTGCCGGTTCCATGGGTCTCCTCAGGTTATGTTTACGCTGATGAAAAAAAGGGAGGCCCTTACGGGCCTCCCAAACAGCGTCAGGTTGACATTATCCGTCGATAAGCAACGGATTCTCGTCGATATCCTCAAGGAACTTGTCCGGGCGCTCAGGCTGCTCAGGCACCGCGATCTCTTCCTCCATGTACCGGCGATAACCGGTACCGGCGGGGATCAGGCGTCCGACGATGACGTTTTCCTTCAGGCCGCGCAGGTGATCTTCCTTACCCATGAGCGAGGCCTCGGTGAGCACCTTGGTGGTCTCCTGGAAGGAAGCGGCGGAGATGAAGGAATCCGTGGTCAAGCTGGCCTGGGTGATGCCCAGCACCAAGGGCTCGGCCACGGCGGGCTTCAAGCCCTCGCGGATGACCCTGGCGTTTTCCTCCATGAACTTGGACTTGTCGGCCTATTCGCCAATGAGGAAGTTGGTGTCGCCGGAATCAATAATCGACACCTTCTTAAGCATCTGGCGCACGATGATCTCAATATGCTTGTCGTTGATTCCCACGCCCTGGAAGCGGTACACGTCCTGAATTTCTTCCACCAGATAGCGGGCAAGAAACTTCTCGCCCTTGATCTTGAGGATGTCGTGCAGTTCGGGGTAGCCCTCGGTGAGCAGCTCGCCAGCTTCCACGAAGTCACTTTCCTGGGCGGTAATGTGCTTGCCGCGCGGGATCAAGTATTCCTTGGAGTCGCCGGTTTCCGGGGTGACCAGCACCTTGCGTTTGCCCTTGGTTTCCGCGCCGAAGGACACGATGCCGTCGATCTCGGAGACAACAGCCAGCTCTTTGGGCTTGCGCACCTCGAAGAGTTCGGCCACGCGGGGAAGACCACCCACGATGTCCTTGGTCTTGGAGGATTCACGGGGCTTGCGTGCCAACACGTCGCCTGCCCGGACGGGTTCGCCGTCGCGGATCATGATGATGGCGCCCACGGGCAGCTGGAAGATGGCCGGGGAGTTGGTGTTGGGCCGCAACTTGGGGTTGCCGTCTTCGTCACACACCGAAATGGTGGGACGATACGGCGTGGTGCGGTATTCGATGATGGTCTGCGTGGCGCGCTTGGTGGTTTCGTCCACCTTCTCCTGATAGGTCTTGCCGTCGATGATGTCGGTGAACTTCACCACGCCCTCAATGTCAGTGACAAAGGGCTCGTTGAAGGGGTCCCACTCGGCCAGGTTCTGGTCTTTTTTGACCAACTGGCCGTCATCGACAAACAGGCGTGCGCCCGAAGGCATGGTGTACTTCTCACGCTCGCGGCCCTGGTCGTCCACAATGGATACCTGGCCGGACTTGCCGAGCACAATGGACATGCCCTCGAAGTTCTTTACGGATTTCACCCGGTGCAGAACAACCCGGCCAACGTGCTGGGCGCTGATAGCCGAGCGCTCGATTTCACGGGCGGCGGTGCCACCGATGTGGAAGGTGCGCATGGTCAGCTGGGTGCCGGGCTCGCCGATGGACTGCGCCGCGATGATACCCACGGTCTCGCCTACGTTGACCAGATGGCCCCGGGCCAGGTCGCGACCGTAACACATGGCGCAGACGCCATGGCCGGCCTGACAGGTCAGCGTGGAGCGGATAGTCAGGCTGGAGAGTCCGGTGTTATCAAGAATCTTGGCCACGCCTTCATCAATAATGGTGTTGCCGGGAATGACCACTTCGGTGCCTTCAGGATCGAAGATGTCGAACATGGTCACACGTCCGAGAACGCGCTCGGCCAGGCGCTGCTTGACTTCGCCACCCTTCTCGTAATGGCGCACTTCCAGGCCGTCCACGGTGCCGCAGTCGATCTCGGTGATGATGACATCCTGCACCACGTCCACCAGACGGCGGGTGAGATACCCGGAGTTGGCGGTCTTGAGGGCGGTGTCGGCCAAGCCTTTCCGCGCGCCGTGGGTGGAGATGAAGTACTGCGCCACCGAGAGGCCTTCGCGGAAGTTGGAGGTAATAGGCGTTTCGATGATCTCGCCGGAAGGCTTGGCCATAAGGCCGCGCATGCCGGAGAGCTGGCGCATCTGGTCCGGGTTGCCTCTCGAACCGGAGTGGGTCATCATGAAGATGGCGTTGAAGGAGGTGTTGCGCTCCTGGCGGCCGGTCTTCTCATCGGTCAGCAGGTCGGAGGAGATCTCCCGCACCATTTCGCTGGCCACGTCGTTGGTGGCCTTGGTCCAGACGTCCACCACCTTGTTGTACTTTTCCGTACGGGTGATGATGCCTTCGGCGTACTGCTGCTCGATTTCATCAACCTGGTTGCTGGAGTCGGCAAGAATCTTGGCTTTGGTGCTGGGGATTGTCAGATCCTTAACGCCAATGGAGACGCCGGAACGGGTGGCGTATTCGTAGCCCAGATCTTTCAGATGGTCGCAGAGCAGAACAGTGGCCTTGGTGCCGGCCACACGGTACACTTCGCTCACCAGGTGGGCGATGGTCTTTTTGTTGAGCACGGTGTTCACCAGCTCAAAGGGCACGCCATCGGAGAGCAGCTCACCGACCATGATGCGGCCAGGAGTGGTGTCCACCAGCTTGCCATTCATGCGTACCTTCACCATGGCCTGCAGATGCACGACCCCGGCGTGGTGGGCGGTGATGACCTCCATGGGATCGGCGAAGACTTTGCCCTCGCCCTTCATGAAGGAGCGCGTCACGGTCATATAGTACAGCCCGAGCACGATGTCCTGTGAGGGCACGATGATGGGGTTGCCGTTGGCCGGAGAGAGGATGTTGTTGGTGGACATCATCAGCACCCGGCATTCGATCTGGGCCTCTACGGAAAGAGGCACGTGAACGGCCATCTGGTCGCCGTCAAAGTCGGCGTTGTAGGCCGCGCAGACCAGCGGATGCAGCTGAATGGCCTTGCCTTCAACCAACTGGGGTTCGAAGGCCTGGATGCCCAGGCGGTGCAAGGTGGGAGCGCGGTTGAGGAGAATGGGATACTCGCGCACCACATCTTCCAGGATGTCCCATACCACCAGCTCTTCGCGTTCCACCATCTTCTTGGCGGTCTTGATGGTGGTGGCCAGGCCCCGTTCTTCCAGCTTGGCGTAGATGAAGGGCTTGAACAGCTCAAGCGCCATCTTCTTGGGCAGACCGCACTGGTGCAGTTTCAGCTTGGGACCCACCACGATGACCGAACGGCCCGAGTAGTCCACGCGCTTGCCCAGAAGGTTCTGCCGGAAGCGGCCCTGCTTGCCCTTGATCATGTCTGACAAGGACTTGAGGGGACGACCGTTGGTGCCGGTGATGGCCCGGCCGCGACGTCCGTTGTCGAAGAGCGCGTCCACAGCTTCCTGCAGCATGCGCTTTTCGTTGCGGATGATGATATCAGGCGCTCCGAGTTCCAACAGCCGCTTGAGGCGGTTGTTGCGGTTGATCACCCGGCGGTAGAGGTCGTTCAAGTCCGAAGTGGCGAAGCGACCGCCGTCCAGGGGAACCAGGGGGCGAAGTTCCGGCGGAATAACCGGAACAACTTCCATGATCATCCATTCGGGCTTGTTGCCGCTGTCGAGGAAGGCCTCGACAACCTTCAGGCGCTTGATGATCTTCTTCTTCTTGGTCTGGGACCGGGTGGTCAGGGATTCGTCGCGCAACTCGGTGCGCAACGTAGCCAGATCGATCTCTTCAATTAGACCGCGAACGGCCTCTGCACCCATGCCCACCACCAGGGCGTCCTCGCCATAGTGGTCGATGATCTGCAGGTACTGATCCTCAGAGATAACCTGCAACTTGGTCAGGTTGGTCTCCATGGGGTCGAGCACTACATAGGAATCGAAGTACAAAACCTTTTCAAGATCGACCATGGTCATGTCGAGCAGGGTGCCGATCTTGGAAGGCAGGGTCTTCAGGAACCAGATATGGGCGACGGGCGCGGCCAGTTCGATGTGGCCCATGCGTTCGCGGCGCACCTTGGAGGCGATAACCTCCACGCCGCACTTCTCGCACACGATGCCCCGGTGCTTCATGCGCTTGTATTTGCCGCAATTGCACTCGTAGTCCTTCACCGGGCCAAAGATTTTGGCACAGAACAGACCGTCGCGCTCCGGTTTAAAGGTGCGGTAGTTGATGGTCTCGGGCTTCTTCACTTCGCCGAAGCTCCATTCACGGATCTTCTCAGGCGAAGCGATGGAGATCTTGATGGCCTTGAGCGTGCGGCTGGAAAGCGTGGTCGCCGCCGTGCCCCTCAGGCTAAACAGGTCATCCAAGGACATAGGTACCCTCGTGGTGTTTTATGCGGGTTGTCCCGTATATCTCGTGCACCCGGCCTCGTTAGCGCCGGGGAGCTTTAGTGGGTTTCTTGTCTTCCTGGATCAGGTCCACATCCAGGCCAAGGCTCATGAGCTCCTTGACCAGAACGTTGAAGGACTCGGGGAGTCCAGCTTCCAGGAAGTTGTCACCCTTCACGATCTTCTCGTACATCTTCACGCGCCCAGCCACGTCGTCAGACTTGACGGTGAGGAATTCCTGCAGAAGGTGCGAAGCGCCATAGGCCTCCAAGGCCCAGACTTCCATTTCGCCCAGCCGCTGGCCGCCGAACTGCGCCTTGCCGCCCAGCGGTTGCTGGGTAACCAGGGAGTATGGGCCGGTGGAGCGGGCGTGTATCTTTTCATCAACCAGGTGATGGAGTTTCAGTATATACATGAGGCCAACGGTGACAGCACGGTCGAAGGCCTCGCCAGTGCGACCGTCGTAGAGTCTGGCTTTGCCGTCGTCAGGCAGGCCGGCCTTTTTGAGCCAGCCCCAGATTTCTTCTTCGGTGGCACCGTCAAAGACGGGCGTCTTGCACACGATGCCGTGGCGCAGTTTTTTTACGGATTCGATGAACTCCACATCAGAGAGTTCATCCACCAGTCTTGAAGTGGCGCCGGGGCCGAAGACGCCCTTCACTTCATCGCGAAGGGGTTTGACGTCCATACCCTGGTCCACCATGGTGGCCAGCTGCTGGCCAAGTTCCTTGGCGCCCCAGCCCAGGTGGGTTTCCATGATCTGCCCGATGTTCATGCGCGAAGGCACGCCCAAGGGGTTGAGCACGATATCCACAGTGCTGCCATCGGCAAAGAAAGGCATGTCCTCGGCGGGCAGAATGCAGGAGACAACGCCCTTGTTGCCGTGGCGACCAGCCATCTTGTCGCCCACTTGAAGCTTGCGCTTCACGGCAACATAGACCTTGACCATCTTGATGACGCCGGGAGGAAGATCGTCGCCTTCAACAGCCTTGCCGCGCTTGGACTCGTACACGGCCTTAATGAAACGAACCTGATCCTCATAGGTGTCCAGGATATCAGCGATCTTCTCGTTGGTATCCTTGGAAACGAACAGCCCGCCAAGCTTCTTCACCGGCAGGACGTCGAAGATCTCCCGCTCGACGGGATGGTTGGCTTCGACCAGCACGTCGCCCTTCTTCTTGCCCATGAGGGTCTGGCCGATGGATTTCCCGGCCACGTGCTCCCAGAGCTTGGCGCGGGTGGCTTCCACCAGTCCGCTCAGGTGCTGGGTTTCCTTGGTATCGATGCGGGCCAGTTCGAAGTCTTCGATGGACTTGGTCCGCTCGTCCCTATCGCCGGAGCGGCGATTGAAGACGCGAACGTCAATGACAGTTCCCTCGATGCCAGGCGGCACCTTAAGGGAGGTGTTCTTCACGTCGCGGGCCTTGTCGCCGAAGATGGCGCGCAGGAGCTTTTCTTCCGGGGTGAGCTGGGTCTCGCCCTTGGGCGTGATCTTACCCACCAGGATGTCCTCAGGCACAACCCTGGCACCGATGCGGATGATGCCGCAGTCGTCGAGGTTCTTGAGCATCTCCTCGCCGACGTTGGGGATGTCGCGGGTGATCTCTTCGGGTCCGAGCTTGGTGTCGCGGGCGACAACTTCAAATTCTTCGATGTGCATGGAAGTAAAGACGTCTTCCTTTACCACGCGCTCGGAGATGAGGATGGAGTCCTCGAAGTTGTAACCGCACCAGGGCATGAAGGCCACCACGAGGTTCTTGCCCAGGGCAAGTTCGCCGTCGCGGATGCCGGGACCGTCTGCCAGGACGGTGCCCTTTTTCACACGCTGTCCGGGAGCGACACGAGGCTGCTGGCCGAAACAGGTGTTCTGGTTGGACTTGTGGAACTTGAGCATCTCATAGGAGCGCACGCCGCCGGTGTCGGGGTAGACGCCATGGTCGTAGCGCACGATGATGCGCTCCGCGTCGGCGTAATGCACCACGCCGTCTTCGACGGCCAGCAGGCACGAACCGGAGTCCTGGGCCACGGGGCCTTCCATGCCGGTGCCCACCACGGGCTGCTCGCAACGGATGAGCGGCACTGCCTGGCGCTGCATGTTGGAGCCCATGAGCGCGCGGTTGGCGTCGTCATGCTCCAGGAAGGGAATGAGCGCCGCCGATACGGACACGATCTGGCTGGGCGAGATGTCCATCAGGGTGACGGTATCGGTGGGCACGGTGGTCAGGTCGCCATGCAGGCGGGCAGAGACAAAGGGGCTGGGCAGCCGGTTTTCGGCGTCCAATATGGTGTTGGCTCCGGCCACGACTTCATCGGTCTCGCGCGAAGCATCCATGTAGGAGACGTCGTCGGTGACCACACCGTCCTTGACCAGGCGGTAGGGAGTCTCGATGAAACCGAAGTCGTTCACCCGCGCGTAGGTGGTCAGCGAAACGATCAGGCCGATGTTCGGACCTTCAGGCGTTTCGATGGGGCAGATGCGACCGTAGTGCGAAGTGTGCACGTCGCGCACTTCGAAACCGGCCCGCTCGCGGGTGAGACCGCCGGGTCCAAGGGCGGACAAGCGGCGCTTGTGAGTGACCTCGGAGAGCGGATTGGTCTGGTCCATGAACTGCGAGAGCTGGGAAGTTCCGAAGAACTCCTTGAGCACTGCGGCCACGGGCTTGGGATTGATGAGGTCATGGGGCATGAGGGTGGCCACTTCCTGGAGGCTCATGCGCTCCTTGATGGCCCGTTCCATGCGCACCAGACCGATGCGGTACTGGTTCTCAACCAGCTCGCCAACGGGACGCACCCGGCGATTGCCGAGATGGTCGATGTCATCGGCAGGGCCGTGGGTGTCCTTCAAGACGATCAGGGTCTTGATGGCCACCAGGATATCTTCGTTGGACAGTGTGCGGAAGTCCAGAGGCTGATCCAGGCGCAAGCGCGAGTTCAGCTTGTAGCGGCCCACTGGGGAGAGGTCGTAGTAATCGGAGCTGCGGAACAGATTCTCGAAGAAGTTGGCCGCAATCTCCGGGGTCGGGGGCGAGCTGGGACGCAGACGGCGGTAGATCTCCACCTGGGCGGCGTTGATATCCGGGGTCTTGTCCTGCATCAGGGTGTCGCGCAGCGAACTGGAGACGTCGGCACCACGAGTGAACAGCGTGGGGAATTCGGAAATACCGTTTTCCTTGAGCTTTTCGAGGGTGGCGTCGTTTAAGTCTTCACCGGCCTCGGCGATGACTTCTCCGGTCTCAGCGTTGACGAAATCCTGGGCCAAAAACAGGCCCGCCAGGGAATCGGGGTCCACCGGTATGGCGGGCACGCCGCCCTCGCACAGAAGCCGCCATGCCCTCTTGGTGATGGGCTTGTCCACAGCCACCAGGAGCTTGCCGTCAGGGCCGTTGATGTCCGCCCAGGCCTTCTCCTTGCGGTAGAACTCGGGCTTCACCTCACGCAGCACCTTTGTGCCGTCCAGGGTGTAGTGTTCAATCGCGTAGAAATAGCTGAGGATATCGGCCTTGGACATCCCCATGGCTTTCATAAGGATGGTCGCGGGCATCTTTCTGCGGCGGTCAATGCGCACGTAGAGGATGTCTTTGTGATCGAAGTCGAAATCGAGCCAGGACCCGCGCATGGGAATGATGCGGCAGGAATACAGCACCTTGCGCGAGGTGTGGGTCTTGCCGGAATCGTGTTCGAAAATAATGCCGGGGGAGCGCTGCAACTGGTTGACGATGACGCGCTCAGTGCCGTTGATGATGAAGGTGCCCTTCTCGGTCATCAGCGGGACGGTGCCGAAATAGATCACCTGTTCCTTGATGTCGCGGATGGTGCGATTCTCGGTTTCCTCGTCAACGTCATAGACGACGAGGCGGACCTTGATGCGCAGCGGAGCCTCATGGGTCAACCCCTTGGAAATGCACTCCGAAACATCATACTTGGGCTCGCCGATCTCGTAGTTCACATATTCGAGGCTCGCGGTCTTGTTGAAGTCCTCGATAGGGAACACAGAGCGGAATACGCCCTCCAGGCCCGCATCGGCGCGGGAGGCCGGGGGGATGTCACGTTGCAGGAACAACTCATAAGAATCGACCTGCAGGTTGAGGAGGTGCGGGATGCTGATGCTGTCGACGATTTTACCGAAGCTTTTGGTCAGCTGGGCCATTGCTCCCTCGAAACGAAGTGATGTTGGACGCGCCGGAGAAACCGGACTGCCGTTCACATGTATTCCCGGTTGGGTCCGGGCGGTGGAAGGGCCTCTTTGCCCACATGCAACCCTCTGAAATCATTAGGATTTCTTTGGGATGAAAACAGAAAGCGCAAAAGAGCGCACACCCCCGTGCTCGGGAGGTGCGCTCTTTTGGCGTCTTTCAGATATCTTGCAACAAATTACTTAATTTCGCAAGTGGCGCCGGCTTCCTCGAGCTGCTTCTTGGCATCCTCGGCTTCAGCCTTGGACACGGCTTCCTTGACAACCGAAGGCAGGGCGTCAACCTTGTCTTTGGCTTCCTTCAGGCCCAGGCCGGTCAGAGCGCGCACAACCTTGATGCAGTTGATCTTGTTGGCACCGGAGCCGGTCAGAACAACGTTGAACTCGGTCTGCTCTTCCACTTCGGCAGCAGCTTCACCACCACCAGCCATCATGGGCATGGCGGCCATGGGGGCGGCAGCGGAAACACCGAACTTCTCTTCCAGTTCCTTGATGAACACGGAAAGTTCCAGCACGGTCATATTCGAAATGAAATCAACAACTTGCTCTTTGGTGATCTCGGACATGTTTCTTTCTCCTTAACGTTTCGCTTTGGCTTAAGCGGCTTCTTTTTTGTCTTTCAGGGCCGTGAGCACGTTCAACATGCCACGCGGGACATTGGCCAGGACGCTCACGAAGTTCGTGGGCACGGCATTCATGGTGCCGAGCAGCATTCCCAACAGCTGCGGCTTGCTGGGCAGGGTGGAGAGGGCCTTGATGCCGTTCTCGTCGATCACCTTGCCTTGCAGGCATGCAAACCTGATGGCGAACTTCTTGTTGGTCTTGGCAAATTCGACCAGGGCCTTGGCGGTTGCAACCGGGTCTTCATACCCGAAGGCAATAGCGCACTGCTCCTTGAATCGTTCCTTAATGACGTCGTGCGGTGTGCCGGTCAGTGCGATTCGGGCCAGGGTGTTTTTGACCACCTGGTAATCAACTCCCTGCGCGCGGAGTTTGATTCTCAGGAGAGTCACTTCTTCCACCGTCAAGCCCTTCAAATCGGTAACCACGGCAATACTCGCACGAGCGGCGCGATCCTTGAGCTTGTCAATGATCTCGGCTTTCTGCTCGCGGGTTTGCAAGGTCTGCCTCCTTAAGGGTTAGCTGGTGAAAGCAAGCCAAAGCGTCGTCTCGGCGGGAAATTAAGGGCACGGCCCACCCGCTTTCTTTGACTCACTCTCGATAAAATCGTTTAAGGAGGGCCTTAGCCTTCCAGGAACTTCTTCACCGTGACGGGATCGACCTTCACGCCGGGGCCCATGGTGGTCGCCACGGCCATGGCCTTCAGGTAGGTGCCCTTGGCGGAAGAGGGCTTCAGGCGAATCACGGAGTCGATAAGGGCCTTGAGGTTGGCCAGAATCTTCTCGGCACCGAAGCTCTTCTTGCCCAGGGGGGCGTGCAGCACGCCGGCCTTGTCAACCTTGAACTCCACGCGTCCTGCCTTGAGTTCTTTCACGGCGTCGGTGATGTTCATGGTCACGGTGCCGGTCTTGGCGTTAGGCATAAGCCCGCGGGGTCCGAGCACGCGACCGATCTTACCGACCAGGGCCATCATGTCCGGGGTAGCCACGGCCTTGTCGAAGTCCATGAAGCCAGCCTGGATCTTTTCCACCAGGTCTTCGGCACCGACCACGTCGGCTCCGGCGGCAGTGGCCTCGGCGGCCTTGTCGCCCTTGCAGAAAGCGGCCACGCGGATGGTCTTGCCAAGCCCATGGGGCAGGTTGACGGCGCCGCGCACCATCTGGTCGGAGTATTTAGGATCGACGCCGAGGCAGACAGCCACTTCAACGGTCTCGTCGAACTTGGCAGGACCGGCCTTGATGGCCATGGCCACTGCCTCGGGCAGATCAAACTTGGTGGTCAGGTCGATGCCTTCCACCGCGCTACGATATTTTTTTCCGTGCTTGGGCATGGTATAGTTCCCCTTTAAGCCACGACATCCAGACCCATGCTCCGGGCCGTGCCCATGATGGTGCGCATAGCGCCATCCAGGTCCTTGGCAGACATGTCCTGCATCTTGAGTTTGGCGATTTCCTCGATCTGAGCCATGGTTACCTTGCCGACCTTATTCTTGTTCGGCTCACCGGACCCCTTTTCGATCTTGGCGGCCTTGATGAGCAACACCGGGGCCGGCGGGGTTTTGGTGATAAAGGTAAAGGAGCGGTCGGCGTAAACGGTGATCACCACAGGGGTGATCATGCCCATCTGGTCCTGCGTTCTGGCGTTGAACGTCTTGCAGAACTCCATGATGTTCACGCCGTGCTGGCCCAAAGCGGGACCTACCGGGGGCGAGGGGTTAGCCTTGCCGGCCGGAATTTGCAGCTTGATTTTGGCGACTTCCTTCTTAGCCATGGTCTATCGTCCTTTCACCGGTGCCACTTGGGTCCGGCTAGTTTTTGGTCACCTGCACGAAGTCCAGCTCAACGGGGGTCTGACGGCCGAAGATGGACACGGAGACTCTGAGCTTGCCCTTGTCGTAATTGACGTCCTCGACAATGCCGTTGAACCCCCCGAACGGACCATCAATGACCCGCACCTCGTCTCCCCGATCGAAGTTGAACTTGGGACGGGGCTGTTCCTGACGGCTTTCCATCAGGGCCAGGACGCGCGCGGCCTCGGAGTCGCGCATGGGGGTGGGACGGTTTTTACCGCCCACAAAACCGGTCACCCGGGGAATTTCCTGCACCAAGTGCCAGGATTTATCGTTCATGACCATCTTGATCATGACGTAACCGGGGTAGAATTTTCTGGTGGAGGTTTTCTTCTCGCCCTTCACCAGTTCGATCACCTTCTCGGTGGGCACAACCACTTCCTCGATGTTCCCCTCGGCCTGACCGGTGCGCATCATTTCCAGAATGGTCTTTTCAACGCGCTGTTCAAAGCCTGAATAGGTGTGCACGATGAACCACCGGCCCTTGGGCTTGTCGGGGTCGTCCTCGTGCGGCATCTGCAGGGGTGCATCGTCGTTCATGGGCTCGCTCATGAGAGAATGTGTTGGATCAGTTTGGAAAGCCCAACGTCCACGACGCCCAGAAACAAAGACATCACCACCACAAGAACCATAACGGCCATGGAAGTGGTCAGGGTCTCCTTGCGCGTGGGCCAGGTGACCTTCTTGAGCTCGACCTTGGAGAGTTCGAGGAATTCTTTGAACTCCTCGACTTTGCCTTTCACCGTGGTGACGGTTCCAGGCGCTGCTCCCTTGTCTGCCGCCTCAGCGGCCTTGATCTTCTTCGTTGCCATGTGTTCGCCTACTTGAAAAGTATGGCAGGGCAGGAGGGATTCGAACCCGCAACCCTCGGATTTGGAGTCCGATGCTCTGCCGTTGGAGCTACTGCCCTGCGTTACGAACTATTTCGCCTCTTTGTGAGTCGTATGCCGCTTATCCCAGGGGCAATACTTCTTTATTTCGAGACGGCCAGTCGTGTTCTTCTTGTTCTTTTCAGTGGCGTAGTTTTTGCGCTTGCACTCGGTGCACTGCAAAATGATGTTGAGCCGCATGTAGTTACTCCAGGATATCGGTCACCACGCCGGCGCCAACGGTGCGGCCGCCTTCGCGAATAGCGAAGCGCAGACCAGCCTCCATGGCGATGGGGGCGATGAGCTCAACATTGAAGGTGGCGTTATCGCCAGGCATAACCATTTCCACACCTTCG
>JBBRUD010000094.1:0-17119 GCA_038248065.1 Desulfovibrionales bacterium
GGCGAACACCACCGAGAGAATCAAAGCCTTGCTACCGCAGAACATCGATAAAACCCGCCTCATCACCACGTAAGCTCATCAGCACCTTCTGACTCAAGCCCAATGCACCCGCAAGAAGGGGCCGATTAGACGCTTACGTTGCTACGGCGTGGCCACGCGTTCGCGAATGACGCTGGTGAGCAGATGTACCAGCATCATGTGGACGTCCTCGATGAACTGGTAGTTGTCCGAGGGCACGATGAAGCATTCTTCCACCATGCATTTGAGCGATCCGCCGGTGAAGCCGGTGAGTCCGATGGTGCGCGCTCCGCGTTCTTTGGCCAGGGCCATGGCTTTGAGCACGTTGGGGCTCATGCCGCCGCCGGAGAAGCCGATAACCACGTCGCCTTCGTTGCACAGGTTGAACAACTGGCCGGAGAAGATGTTCTCAAACCCTTCGTCGTTGCCCCAGGCGGTCATGAGGGGGATGTTATCCGTGAGGGGGATGGCCCGGAAACCGCGATTGCCGTTGACGGCCAGGGTCTTGGCCAGGTCCGAGCAGAAGTGGGAGGCCGTGGCGGCCGAGCCGCCGTTGCCCATGACGAAGACCTGCTTCCCGGCCAGGTAGGCCTCAAGCAGGGTGTCGGCGATGCGCCCGATCTGGGTTTTGTCCAGGCGGCCTACTACGGCGCGCATGCCCAGCAGATAGCCTTCCGGGGTGATGGTGGATTTGAAGCGCCCGGCGTGGTCCAGGGTGATCTGGGAGCCGCCGTCTTCGAAATCGAAATCCAGTTCCTGCAGGCCCATGGCCGTCAGCTCGTTGCTTATGGATTCCTGACGTCCGGGTTCGGCGAACACCAGCAGGAAGCCGCCGCCGCCCGCTCCGGTGATCTTGCCGCCGAGGGCGCCGCATTCCATGGCCTTGGCGTAGAAGGAATCGATGTCGGCGTTGGAAACCGATGCGGAGAAGCGTTTTTTGTTCTGCCAGGATTCGTGCAGCAACCGCCCGATCTCCAGGATGTCGCCGTCATGGAGGATCTCGCGCATGCGGTAGGCGGTCTGCTTGACCTTGTGCAGGGCGTCGAGCACGCCCTGGTCGCGTTCCTTTGTGGCTGTGCGCTGGCCGTCGAGGATGCGGGCGGAATCGCGGGAGGCCCCGGTGTGGAAGAGCATCAGATGGCTGCGCAGTTCCGCGCGACGGGTTGGGCTCAGGGTGACGGGCTCCACCTGGATGCCCTGGGTGGTAAAGGTAAGGAAGTTGAGCCCGCCGTAGGCTGAGGCGTACTGGTCCTGCATGCCGATGGGGCGGCCCAGCACGTCGAGTTCGATGTGGGTGGCCAACTGGGCCACCTGGGCCTTGTCCATATCCTGGCCGACGTACGCGCCCAGGCAGCGGGCCAGGCTGCTGGCCACGGCCCCGGAAAGGCCAAGGCCCGAGCCTGGCGGAATGTCCGACTTCAGCGAGAGCATCACGCCGTTTTTCACCCCGAAATGGCGTAACATGGCTTTAGGGATGCGCAGGGCATCCTTGAGGTTGGCCTGGTCCAGATTGCGCACCCGCTGGTGGAGCTGGTAGTCGGAGGAGACGATCTCGATATCCTGGCCGGGATTTTCCTGAAGGACGGTGTGGAAATACTTGTCGATGGTCACCGACAGCACTGCCCCGCCGTGGGGCTCGTAATAGGCGGGCAGATCCGTGCCGCCCCCGCCGAAACTCAGGCGCACCGGCGATTTGGCGATGATCATCGCGGTTACCCTTTTCGCAGGTGGAAGGCCACGCTGGCCTTTTCGAGTTTGAAGCCATGCTTCTGCAACAACAAGCAGGCCGGAATATTCTCATCTTCCGTCGTGTGTTCAAGGCGCTTGTAGCCATGAAACGCGGCCCAGGACTTCATTCTGTTCAATATCAGCGAAGCCCGGCCACGCATGGGGCCAACTGCGGAAAGCAGGTCGACGGCCACGACATCGCCACGAATCCTGAAACTCAGGAAGGCTCCAGGTTCGCGGAATTTTAGGATGTCTTCAGATTTCAAAGTGTTGGCAAGCCAAGCCCGCTGGTGCGCTATGCGCTCCTGCTCGGTCACGTGGGGGTCAAGGCCGAAACGGCAAAAGGGAAAGTTGGCTGCGTGTGCGTCGAGTTCCACCGGGTCAATATCCACACGTCCCTCGGGGTCGCCCGATGGGGCCCCTGGGGTTCCAGAGAGGTCGAACACGAAAAAAGGCTGTACGCTTACTTTAAGGAAGCCCATGCGCATCAGGGCTTTGGCCCCCTCGATGTCGTGGGCAGGCAGCTTGGCGTCGGCCATGAATGGACCGGTCAGGGACTCTATCTCTCGCGCCAGGGTGGCATACTCAAACCGGACTGTACGATAGTAGTCCAGTCCGAAGATGTCGCTGTCGAAACCCTGGCGGGCCAGGCAAGTCAAATCCATAAACCCTCCCTACGGCTTTGAGAAAAGGACGTTGGCCTGTTCAAGTTTGCTGTGCGAGCCAATGTCGATCAGGCGCTCTGCAATGGGATAGCCGTACATGGCAGCGCCAGCGTTGAGCAGCGCCGGAAAGATATCTTTGCCGAAATCTGTAAATCCAGAGGGGGGAACATACTCCAGAATCCCCGGCTCGCAGGCGTACACCCCTGCGTTGGCAAGATCCGTGAAGGCCACGGGTGGCTTTTCCACAAAGCGGGTGATGCGCCCGGTGGGGTCCATATCTACAAGGCCGCACTGCGTGGGGTTATCCACGCGGTAGAGTCCCACCGTGGCCATGCCGCCCTTCTGATGATGAGAGCGGCAAAATGCGGTCACATCGAATTCCGACAAAACGTCTCCGTACCAGACCAGAAAGGGTTCCTTCAGATACTCGCGAAACGCGTTGAGGGCACCGGCTGTGCCCAGGAGTTCCGTTTCCACGGAAAAATGCAGTCTGGCTCCGAAGGCGGAGCCGTCCACAAAGTGCTCCTGCACCACTTGGGGCAGATGGTGCAGATTGATGCAGATGTCCGTGAATCCATGGGCGGCCAGATGGCGCACGGTGCGCTCCAGCAGGGGCACTCCGGCCACCGGCACCATGGGTTTGGGGCAGGTGTCGGTCAGGGGGCGCAGGCGCGTGCCCAGACCGGCGGAAAGGATGACCGCCGTGTTCACGCGGTTTCCTCGGACAGGCCGCCGTCCGGCTGGGGCGGGGTGGTGCCTGGCAGGGTGGTGGCCACCTGGATGAAGGCCGCACGGTCGTTGACGTTCATCTCTTTGTATTGCGGGCATTTGGCGCAGGTGGACATGGCCTGCGCAGTGTTGACGGTGGCCCGCACCTTCTGGAATTTTTCATTGTTCCAGATGTCTTCCACATTCTCTGTGTTCAGATCGCCCATGATGTCTTTGGAGAGCATGCACAAACGCACCTTGCCGTCGGACTGCACGAAGATTTCCTCCCAGGGGCGGGGGCAGCGTTTATGCAGGACAGTCTCCGGGGCAGGTGCGACCGCAGCGGCAGGGTCGAAGCGGTCGGGGATGGTCAGCTTGATGCCGCGGGCACTGGCCCGGCGCTGGGCCTCGTCGAGCACGGCGTTGGTGAGCTCCTGGTGGTCGAAGAGAATCTCTGGGACCATGGCCTGTCCGTAGGCGATCATGTGCACCATCTTGGCTTCGTCCATGCCCAGGTCTGCGGCCAGATCAACGAAATCCGGGAACTCCTCGACGTTGGAGCGCATGCCCACGAAGACCATGCGCAGGTAGGGATGGCTGACGCCAAGCTCCCGGCGTTTGGCCACCACCTTTTTGATGTTGCCGATGACGGTCTCGAATTTGCCGTTGCGGCGGATGCGGTCGTAGGTGGCGGCGGTGGCTCCGTCCACGGAGAAATTGAGGTAGGTCAGGCCTCCGGCCACAAAACGCTCGATCATGGCGTCCTTGAGGAGCATGGCGTTTGTGAGCACGAAGATGCGCGGCCCGCGCGGGGCCAGCAGATCGAAAAATTCGCCCAGATGCTTGTTCATCAGGGGTTCGCCCCATCCGAAGAGCGAGGCGTCGTGGATGGTGTCCCAATAGGGCTCGGTCTTGCGGAAAACTTCCGGGGCCAAGTCCTTGCCCACGAAATCGCGGTGGGACTGGCCGCACATCTCGCAGCGCAGGTTGCAGCGGTTGGTGGTCTCAAAGACCAGTCGCTGGGGTTTGGAGGCCAGAACTGTACGTTCCTCGGCCAGTTCCTGGTCGTTTAAGGCTTTATTTTTGACAGCGGCATCACTGGGCATGACAAGGTCCTCCTGGCGGGAGGGGGATAGAATCATCTTTTTTCCGGCAAGGCAAGACCAAGGGAAGGCTTGATGTGCTTCAGCGGCCTGGAGACCGGTTTTGAGGGCTCAAGGCGTGCCTCAGGAAACGGCGGGACGCCGCGCATCCCACGTTGAGCCGTGCGTTTCAGCGGGCGGGAGGGCCGCCCTCCGTGGCATGCGGCTGCTTCAGCGGCAGGCTGAGGATCACCCCGGCCACGTTGGCCAGGCCACCTACCAGCAGGAAACCGCCATAGCCCAGGGAGTGAACGGCCATGCCGCCCAGAATGGGGCCGAGAAAGCTGCCCATTTGCAGGGACATCATCATCAGGTTGGCGTTCAAGGCCTTGTACCGGTGCTCCGAGAGGCCGAACATCAGAGCGTTCAGCACCGGCGCGCCGATGCCCATGCCCGCGCCCAGCACGAAGGCCGAAGCGAAGAGGACTACGTGGCTTTCCGTGAGGTACATGGCCGCGAAGCTGGCAGCAGTTAAGCTATAGCTCACCCGTACCAGTACGGTTTTATCCACGGTGTCGAAAATTCTGTTACCCAGCAGGCGGACCACCAGCATGCAGAAGGTCTGGATGCTGAAGAAATAGCCGACATTCTCAATGCCTCTGCTCTGGAACAGCCCTTTGGCCAGAAAGAACAGGGAGGAAAAACTGAGGTAATAGACTGCGTTGACCAGCAGCAACAGGCCGATGGAGGGCTTGCGCACGCTGGCGAGCATATCGGCAAAGCGCAGCCGGTCCTGGGCGGGAGCGGACGTGGCTGGCGCGGGATGGCCAGTGCCTGCTGCCTGCGCGTTGCGTGTTTCGGCGGTGGTGTTCTGCGCCGGAGCCCGCATGCGCCGGGCCAGCAGGGCGTTCGCCCCCGCAGCGGGCACCAGCGCCAGGGACATGATGGCGTAGCTCCATGCCAGTGAGGGCAGCCTTGGGGCGAGCCAGTCGAAGGCTATGGGGATGATGCAATAAGGCAGCAGCATGGCCACGGAGTACAAGCCGAAAGCCTGGCCGCTGCGGCTTTGCGGAATGATGGCCACCAGGAGGGTCATGGCCGAGGCTGAGAGCAGGTAGATTCCTGCTCCGTTGATCAGCCGCACGGCCAGCAGGCCGGGCACGTCACCGACGAAAAGATAGGATATGCCGCAACCCAGCAGCAAAATGATGCCCAGGAAGATGTTTCGGGGTGCGTTGCCCACGGTCAGAAAGGGGCTGGCCGTAAGAAAGCAGACAATTGTGGAAAGCGAGGAGGCCCCGATGATCAGCCCGCGCCAATCGGGAGGAATGGCGATGCGCTCCAGGTGGATGTACAGGCTGTAGAAAACCGCCATGTTGCAATAGGCCATGAAGATGAACAGGCACAACACCGCAAAGGCGAAGGTGAAAAGCGGCGGTTTGGCGGTGTCGGCTGTGGGCATGGCGGTGGGTTTTGGGGACGCCAGAAAAATAGCCGATGGAATCGTGGATGTCCACTCTGGAACTCGGGTCTTGAGGTGGGCCAGGGCAGAGGGCTCACCGGATGCGGCGAATGAGCCCGGCTCACAGAGTTTGCCTGTGTTTGGAAGGGAGGCTGTCCTCCCCTCCAAACGGGCAAAACGGATGTTTTTAGGCCAGCAGCTCCGAGGCCTGGCGCATCAGGTCGGCGATGGCCAGATTTTGCGGGCAGGCCGCCTCGGCTTTGGAATAGTCGATGGAAGCCAGGCGCTGGCGCACGTCCTCGGGCAGGGCGGCGAAGGTCTGGCGGGCAAGTTCGGGCTCTCCGTAGTCGCGCAGGTACATGAGGCTGCGCATCACTTCGTTCACCGGCACGTTCTCTCCGATCACCGCCCCGCAGATGCTGGCGCACCCGGCACAGAAGCCCTGACAGCTTTCCTCGGCGTATTGGCTGAGCACGTTGAAGTCCTCTCCGGCCAGGGCGGTCATGTCCCGTGCGGCGGCCACGTTGGCCGAGAGGATGGTCAGGGTGTGCATCTGGGAGCAGATGGAGGCGATTTCCGGGTTTTCCCAGATGGCCTTCATCTTGGCCTGTTTGTCGGTGAAGCCTTTTTCCAGGAACCTTCCGGCCATGGTCAGCTCGGCTTCGCTGTCGGTCTTCACCGGGCCGCCGCCCTGGCCCTTCATGGCTACCAGCCCGATGCCCGCTTTCACGCAGGCGCTTAGGGCCTCTTTCATCTTGGGCGTGCCCATCAACCTGAAATTGTAGGAAAACATGGTGGCGTCAATCCAGTCGAGCTTGGCTGCGCCCAGCAGGCAGTCTTCCATGTTGGTGTGGGTGCTGAAGCCGAAGAGTTTGAACTTTCCGGCCTTTTTCATCTCAGCGGCCCAGGCTTTGACTTCCGGGGTCATCTCTTCGATGCTTGAGATGCCGTGGATGAAGAACAGATCCACCTGGGGAGTCTGGAGGCGTTGCAGGGCCTTGTCCAGGCGTTCGGTGAAGTTGCCGCCTTTGGGGGTCAGCTTGGTCACCAGGAAGATCTGCTTGCGGGCGTCGGGGTTGCGGCTGAAGAAGCGGCCAAAGCCCTCTTCGGAGAGGCCGTTGCCGTAGGCTTCGGCCGTATCCCAGTAGGTGACGCCCCAGGCCAGGGCCTGCTTGAGCAGCAGTTGATTGTTGATGGTATCGAACATGCCGCCAAGCGACAGGGCGGAAACCTCCACGCCGGTCTTGCCCAGCTTGCGCCGGGGGATGGCCGCAGCCTTGGCCGGGGCGGCGGGAGCCTCCTGGGCGGCCAGGGCCGCAACCGGGGTCAGGGCCGCAAGGCTGCCGAGCCCCGCGGTTTTAAGGAACGACCGGCGCGAAAAGCCCATATCTTTGGTTTCTTTTGACATCGCAGCCACCTCATGGGTCCATGACGCGGCCGGGCGGCCCGCATGGGGTAGAAGTTTGTGGTGTATATTCGCGGCCCTTGTGGAACGCCTTCAAGGGTTTTCGTTGGTTGCAACCAATAACACACTCAATGTATTTTGCGAACGTTACGCTAGATAAGCATGCGCCCCGGGCCGGAGCGCGATTCGTTTTCGCCGCTGACCCGGATGGCCCGCAGACCCGAGACCGGGCATTCGTGCTCGCACATGCCGCAGCCGATGCAGCGGGCCGCATCCACGAAGGGCCGCTGAAGGCGTACCAGGATATCCGCCTTGGCCGTGGCGGGCAGGGGTTTATCCAGGGTGAGCGTTGCACCGACCCGACCGATGATGCGCGACAAGGGCGAATCGGGCGCGCCGTTGCTGCGCAGGTAATAATCGCCGCTGGAAAGATTGAGGGCCATGGCGGCGGAGGCGGGGATTTCCACCGTGCGCGATCCGACCCCGGTTCCGATACTGGCCCCGGCTCCACCCCCGCTGCCAGCTCCGGCACCAGCAAGGGCGTTGGCTCCTGTGTGCTCAGCCCCGGCAGCCCCGGCCTGCGCTCCACCTGTGCCAATGGCGGCCCCGGCTTTCCCAGCCGCGCCCGCTACGGAGCCCGACGCACCGCGCACAGCCAGCCCCACGCCGTCGCGGATGGGCTCGAACACCGTACGGGTGAAGATGGCCTTGGGGCTCACCGGGCACAGCTCCTGGCAGACGATGCAGGGGCGGTCCATCACCCAGGGCAGGCAGCGGGTGCGGTCCACAAAGGCCGTGCCCAGACGGATGGGGCCGTTTCCGGCAAAATCGCCCCGCCCGGCTTTTTCATCCAGAGTAAGCGGGCGGATGGCCGCCGTGGGGCAGACCTGCCCGCAGGCCACGCAGTTGGGCTGGCAGCCGCTGCGGCCTACGCGGAAATTGAGGGTGGGCGTCCACAGGCCCTGAGCTCCGGCTTCCAGCAGCGCGGGCTGGATGATGTTGGAGGGGCAGGCCCGCATGCACTGGCCGCAACGGATGCACCGGGCCAGGAAGCGCTCCTCGTCAAGCGCGCCGGGAGGCCGGATGAGGGCCGGGTCGCGCCCGGTTGCGGCCACGGCACCCACCCGCCACAGGGGGGCAAGCAATAGGCCCGTTCCGGCCAGCAGCACCCCGCGCCGGGACATGTCGGCCAGGGGCGCCTCCCCTGCTGCCGAGGGTTTGGCAGAATAGGTCATGCGCCCGGCCGGGCAGGCGTCCAGGCAGTTCATACACAGCACGCATTCGCTCAGGATGATCTTCCCCGAAGGGCGGCAGGCCCCTTCGCAGTGTTCCTCGCAGAGGTGGCAGTCGCCGCAGGCGTCGGAGGTCTTGCCGATACGCCAGGGCACGAAGCGGCTGGACAGGCCGAATAGCGCCCCCAGCGGGCAGGCGAAGCGGCAGAAGAAGCGGGGCACGAACAGATTCAGGCCCAGAGTTGCTGCCAGAAGCGCCCCCATGATCCAGACCGAGACGTACACCCTCGGCTCGTCGTGCAAGACGCCCAGACCAGGATCGAAAAGCGGTGCCAGGGCCAGGTTGACCGAGCGGGTCAGCAGCGGCAGCGGGTCCAGAAGGCCCGACTGCACCGAGCCCAGGGCCGCGCAGGCCAGCAGGAAGAACAGCAGGTAATACTTCACCGCCTGGGCCGGGCGGTGGCGGTTGGCCGTAAGCCTGGCGGCTCTGGCGGTCTTGCCCTTTCCGCCGAAACCCAGCCAGCCGATGATCTGGTTGAGGGTGCCCAAGGGGCAGGCGAAGCCGCAGAAGAAGCGCCCCAGAAACAGCGTGAGTACCAGCGCCGCCACGGACCACAGCAGCGGAGCGTAAAGCGTGCCCGTGGCCAGCAGGGTGGACAGGGTGGTCAGGGGGTCGAGGTCGAGAATGAAGTTGATGGGCCAGCCGCGCATCCGCCACCACTGGGTTCCCACCGTGGCCGTGACGCACAGCCACAGGAACAGCACCAGGAAGAACCCCTGGCAGATGCGGCGCACAAGAACGATGCGCATGGCTCAGGCTCCCATGGTGATGCGCACCGGGTTCAGCGCTTCGTAGTCGGCCCGGCCCGCCCCGGCCTGCTGGGCCATGAGGATGTACGGGATATCCTCCAGGGTGCGCCCCAGAAGTTCCGCCCCCACGGCGTCGGCGGCCACGGGGTCGGTGGAGACGATCAACGTGCCGGTATCCTTGAGGTCGGACAGCGAGCCGCCCGTGGGGCCGTTGGCCATCATGGTCACCGTGCCGTCAAGTACGCACAGGGTGGGCTTGAGCAGTTGGGCCAGTTCGGTGATGATGCCGTTGATATCCTGGTGGAAAACGTTGCGTCGTCCTCCCAGCAGGCCGTAGAAATTCTTGAGGGTCATGGAGGCCCCGGCCCGGTGGTGGTCTTTCACCGGGGCCACGGCGATGACTTTGGTCACCCCGGTGAAGGCCCCGGCCAGCACCGGCCAGTTGCGGATGAGCTTGGCTCCGGGAAGGCTAAGCGGCGTGAACAGTCCGGCCCTGGGAGCGATGATTTTAGCCCCGGTGGAGCGGGCGGCTTCACTTAACCCCGTAATTTCGAAGCAGCTTTCCGGGTTGTTGATGGGGTTGTCGGTAACGCTCACCATGGCGGCTCCGGCCTTGAAGCACAGGGCGGCGATGGCCGCCAGGAGCTCGGGGTTCGTGGTCGCGCCGAGGGAGGCCGGGCTGGCAAAGGCGGCGTTCACCTTGAGGAGCACCACGTCGCCTTTCTGGACGAAGGTCTCCATGCCGCCCAGGGCGGTGACTCCCCGCTCGAACATGGCCGCCCGGTCCGTGCCCCGGAGGATGGCCAGTCTGCCGGGTTTGCCAATAAGCGCCGCAGCGGTGAAATCGCCCAGGCTGGTGAGCACCTTGCCCGGCTCCGTGGCCGGAGGGCCAGCCGGGTCGTAGAGCGCAACGCCAAGGCCGCCGGCAGCCAGGGCCACGGCCGAGGCGTAGCCCACGCGCTTCATGAAAGCGCGGCGGTCGAGTTCGCCCGCTTTGGGGTCGAGGGGAACGGAAGTTTTTTTTGTCACGGCGTTTTCTCTCCAGAGGCGGACGCTAGGCTTGCGGACAGCCGCGCGGCCAGATCAAGGGCCGCCTCCCGGGACGCGGCGTCATGCACTCCGGCCAGCACCCGTCCCGAGACGAAAACTACCTCAAAGGACGTATCCAGCCCGAAGAGCCGCAGGGCACCTGAAGAATCGGGCGCTGTTGCCGCTGCTGTCGGCTTGCCCCCCCCCTCGGTTTTCCCCGCAGCAGGCAGCTCCAAGTAGCCGTTGGCCGTCAGGAAGGCCAGATAGGTCTTGGCTTGGGCGGCGGCTTCTTCGGGAGTGCCCCTGGCTGCCAGAAATGCTGTGGCTTCGCCGCTCTCCAGCCGGTATTCCGCCGTATACACGGCGTTGAATCCTTCCAGGCCGAAGGTGTCCGAGGCGGAGAGGCGCACGGTATCGGCCTTCAGACCCTCAGTGGGGAACAGGGCGCTTTCGTCCTTTTCGAGCGCTTCGGTGGGCAGGGCGGCCAGCAGGGCGGTGGCGAAGGTTTCCAGCGCGGGCTGCAACTCCGGCGGGGCCGCGCTGGCCACGATCTCCATGTAGTGGCTGCCTTTGGTGAAGAACAGGGCGTTCTGCGTGGCATAGGCGTTGTCGCCCAGGGCGACGTTGTCCGAGCCGGGGCGGCGTTGGCCGGAAAACACCGCAAAGGCTCCCGGCGGGGTATCCATGTCGTAGACGAACACCTCCACGTGGACGACTGCGGCTCCTGCTCCGGCCAGATCGAAGGACCGGCAGGACATTTCCTTGAACCCGGCGGGCAGGTACAGTTCGGCCTTGCCGTCTATCTTGTCGGAAAGCGTCTCCGGGTCGTAGGTCTCGATGGGGCCAAGGGCCGAATATCCTGCAACATCAGGGAAGAGCGCGGCGGTGGCCGCCTGCGCGCCAGCGCCCGGCGTGACGTGGCCTTTGCCCTTGGGAGCGTTCATGGCCACGATGACCGCCGGGTTGAAGCTCGCCTGGCGCACCCCCAGCCAGACGGCCAAAGCGCACAGCACAGCCAGGACGGCGTACCCGGCCATCCGCTGCTCAATGCTCACCCTGGTTTTTACCCGCGCCATCAGGATACCTCGACAGGAAATAATTATACCAAGGGGCTCTGCCCCCAAGCCCCTGCCAGGGGCGCTGCCCCTGGATCCCCGCTGGGGGTGCAGGGCCCCCCCAGGCCCCCCCCATTATGTTGCACGGCGACGCGTACTATATGGGGGGGCCGGAGGCTCGTATGCCGCTACGGGGTGAGTTTTTTCCCCTGTTTCAAGTCGTACAGGGGTGGAAATTTGCACTCCACCTTAAGGACTTCCTCCGGGTGTTTGGCCTGGAGTTCGCCATCCTTCTGTATAAAGCGCAGTTCACCGGCCACAGCCACGCCGTCCGCCACGGCTTTGTCCAAGAGCGCCACAGCAGCGGTGTATTCTTTTTCAGCCTTGCTTTTGTGGAATTGCTGCCGCCAGTCGATCCATTGTTTGGGCGTCATGGCGCTCTGGTCGATGAACACGTAGTAGACCACTTTATCGGGGCAGTCTTCCTCCAGGTAGAGGGTGAACTCCGCCGGAACGGCCGGATTGGCGGGCTTGTCCATGCGGGAGCGTTCGTTTTCTTCGATGAGCCAGGTGACCGGGCAGGCGCGCGACGCGGCAAAGGCTTTCACCGTGCCGAAGACGTAGGCCGGAGCCATCTCGTCAGCGATGAAGTTGCCGTTCAAAAATTTGTCCGGCGGGGTGTAGGGGATCAGATCGTTGGCTTTGCGCTGGGCCGAGGCCTTTTCGCTGGCCGCAAAGGCCTGGGGGGCGAGGACCACTAGCAGCAGAAGGCAACACAGGGGCATCCGAAAGTAGGACATGTTCCCTCCAACCTGACCGTATGGGTGGCGTATGCTCGGCCATTCCTAGGAGGGAAACCTACGCCGGTCAAGGGGGCGTATCGTCCTGGGGGAGATATGTGGTGATTTTCTGAAAGCGGCCTGCGCGGGGTGTCGCGCAGGCCGCTTTGTGGCTGGATTATTGGGCGGGTGCGTCCTTTGCGACATCGGCGGCCAGGGCGGCCTGGACCACGGACCTGAAGGCCAGCACCGAGGGAGAATCACCCTTGATGGAGAGGAAGGCTTCGCCTTCGTCGCCGGAGCGGGCCACGTTCTGGTCGATGGGGATGCGCGCCAGGAAAGGCACGTGCATTTCCGTAGCCAGGGCTTCGCCGCCGCCGGAGTGGAAGATGTCGTGCACCTGGCCGCAGGAGGTGCAGGTGAAGCCGGAAAGGTTCTCCACGATGCCCAGCACCGGGTTGCCCAACTGGCGGCAGAAGGAGACTGAGCGGCGTACGTCGTCCACGGCCACGGCCTGGGGCGAGGTGACCACCAGGGCCAGGGCTTCGGGGCCCAGCAGCTGCATCACTGAAAGAGGCTCATCCCCAGTGCCGGGAGGGCAATCCACCACCAGATAGTCGAGGTCGCCCCAGAGCACGTCGGAGAGAAATTGCTGGATCACCCCGCCCTTGACCGGGCCGCGCCAGATGACCGGCTCGTTGGCGTCGGGCAGCATGAACCCCACGGACATGACCTTGAGGTTCCAGTTCCATTCCACTGGCTCAATCCACTTGCCTTCGACCTTGGGTTTGGCGTCGGCCAAATGCATCAGCCTGGGAATGCTGGGGCCGTGGACATCCACATCCAGCAGGCCCACCTTCAGGCCTTCCTGGGCCAGGCCCACGGCCAGATTGGCGGCCACGGTGCTCTTGCCCACGCCGCCCTTGCCGGAAAGGACCACAATCTTGTTGCGGATACGCGAAAGGGCCGCTGTCAGCCGGACTTCGTCCGGTCCGGGGCCATTGTTGGAGGAACAGCCGCCGTTTCCGCTTCCGCCGCAACCGCAGCCTTCTTGAGTGCTCATGATGTTTCCTGTTTCGATGGGTTGGAGGTGGACGGGGTGGGCAGCGCCCCGCCGGGCTTCAGGGCGAAATGCCCGCCTTCGATGCGCAACGCCCGGCCCTGGACCAGCGCCTGGGATACGGCCTGCCGTGCCGCAGCAAGCACCCGACCGAAGGTGTGGCGGGAAACGCCCATCAGGGCCGAGGCTTCGGCCATGGACAGCCCTTCCATGTCCGCCAGCCGCAGGGCTTCCAAACCCTCAACGGAGAGGCGCGTTTCGCCAAGTTCCGTCAGAGGGACCCCGCGTGGTTTGAAATAACTGACTTTTGGCTCGCCTTCCACCTGGCGGCACTGGTATGGCCGGGGCATCACAGACCTCTTATTTTGCTCAAATGAGCACTACGTGGGGTCTACGGCCCTGTCAACGGGCAGGATGGAATTTTGTGGTGCTGGAGTGCTCCAGGCCTGCAACGCAAGAACGGCTTTCAAGCCCTGGTATTCTTGAAAGCCGTTCTCGCAAATAGGAGTAAAGTTGATTTGATGATAGCAATGGCTGTGCCAAGACCGTTTGGCAAGGGGTGTGTTTGTTAACATACCGAAAAGACGAATGTTTTCGTTGTGGTGCCGTCTCGAATTTTCAAGTGTGCTGTTCAAGAATTTTAACAAGGCCCATCCGGGGCTTCCAGGGGTTAAATTTCTTCTACTGTCCAGGCACCGTGAAGTGCCCATGTTTTCGGTGAGGGCTGAGGCTGACGATTCTGCTTCAGAGCGCGCATATTGGGAACGGCCAGGGAAATGTCGGGGAACCCCTGGACAGGGCCGCGAGCGTGGCTATTCTAAATCTTGTATGACAGGGACTTGGGGAACCTCCAGCGGAGGGCTTGATCAAATAAATACTCTCTTTCCATACGCGACCGTAAGGTCCACGCGAGATGCGACGCCGCATGAAGCCTCGGAAGCGGGGAGCGCCCGGCAGTACGGGGAAACCAGACGGAGTGACCGTCGACAAGCGTCGCACATCCGGCTGAGGTCCAGGTAACGGGAAACCATGAACGCGTACAAATTCCTCAACGCAACGTAATGATCGCCCGGGGTATTCCCATCCCCGGCAAGAGACCACCATAACAGCCTTCTTGGCAGCGCCACGTCCCCAACAAGAGGGGCGGGGCGCTGTTCTTCTTTTCTGCCAGGCTATTCGATGAAGCCCGCATACTCCCAGAGAGTTGCCAGCAGGGATCAGGAACCTCCGCAGAGAAGAAACTCATGGTGTTTGAGGATACTGCAAGTTTGTTGCGCGTTGAATGCTCATGAGGCCAAAAGAGAAGGGTGTCATCCTGGCTAGAAATGTCGGCAGAGCATTGCGCTGGTAGTCGATCCGTGAGACATACTGTGCAGTTTTTGCGGGTGATGTCTGCCGCTCGGAATCCCCCAGCACATGGGCCGGAGTGGCAACCTCGGAAGGGACTGACTGGAAAGGAAATACGTGTGTAGCCATGAAAGACGCTGTCGTATTCCTCGTCATTACCGTTCTGGCTTGGCCATGTCCCGCTTCCGGTGAATCTCTGCTTATGGTGTATCCCGACCGCCCCCCCTACAATTACACGGTGGACGGGAAAGCGGTTGGTATACTGGTGGAGCGCACCGAAAAGATACTGCTGGACGCCGGCCTGACACCCAATTTTTCCGAGATGCCCCCCTCGCGAATTTTTGTTGAATTGCAGAAGGAGGGGAGCCAAGTCTGCACTTTCGGGGGCTTCAAAAATTCCAAACGGGAGGCCTTCGCTACGTTTTCCCTGCCAATGTACCAGGATTCTCCTCTGGTGGCCCTGTTCCTTACGGAGAACGCCTCGCTCTTCCAGAATAAATCTTCATTAAAAGAGTTGATTGCGGATAAGAGCCTTACCCTGGGCGTGGTCGCTGGTTTTTCCTACGGCAGGGCAGTGGATGCGATTCTTACGGACGCCAAGCCGCCTCTGGTGGTTGTGTCCCAGCAGCAGCTTGGGGCCATGTTGGCCCTGAAGCGGTTTTCCTATATGTTGATACGGCCTGTGGAAGTGGATGAGCTTGTCAAACAGTCGGGAAAAGCCCCCGAAGAGTTTATGGCTCTCTCCATGTCCGACGTCCAGGATCGTAACAAACGGTACATCCTGTGTGGAAAAGGCGTTCCCGCAGATATTTTAGCCAGGATTAACGCTTCAATCAGCAAAAACTGCACTTTGGACTGACGCCGCGAAGTGTAATGGCTTGAACCTGTGCGGCTTCGCACGGTGTCGCCTGGCAGGTGCGCTTCGGGAAGAACAGGACTCGTGGCAGCAAGCTTCCGGCCTGGCGCAGATCTTCCTGTTCCTCCCTGTACAACGCTGGCTAACCAACTGTAAGAATGTACTTTTACAGGTGGCTGCTAGTAGCCGTTCTGTTCCGGTTCTCCGGTGAGGTCTTCAATGGATTCGTCCTGAACCGGCGGGGTCTGGGGGGGCATGGATACCACCCGGGCGGAATGGTACGGGACGCGTTCCGGGGCGGGCAGGGAGAATTCCACCACGCCGTCGGCGTGCTCGCGCAGCTTATCGGAAAGATAGTAGCCGAACTTGGCCACAAAAACCAACAGGCCGTGTGATCTGGCGAACTCCATGGCCGGGATCATATCCGCGTCGCCTGTGAGCAGCACGATCTTATCCACCATATTTTTGGCCGTCATCCAGGCGATGTCCAGGCCCATGAGCATGTCCACTTCTTTCTGCACCAGGTTGATGGAAACATCCTGTGGCAGCAGAGGCCGCGACTGGCTCAAGTTTTCCATGATCATGCGCATATTCTTTTTGTTGAGCTTCCAGCCCTGCATGGCCAGGGAGCCCAGACGCAGCGCCATGCGGGGCATGCGTTTCAGCTGATCGAGGTATTCGTGCTTGATGCGGAATTGTTCCGTGGTGCCAAATTCGACTTCACGACCGGATATGGGGTGGGTGGCCCGGCCGCCGTATGGCGGAGAATCATAATAATAGGCTCTGAAAAGACGGTCCGCTTTAAATTCAGGGTCTTTCATGATCAGTTCGCAGGCAACCTTTACGGATTCTGCCGTTGGAGGCTGGCCCAGGCGGGCTTCAAGGTGTTTCATCCAGAAAAAAGATCCATCGATCAGAATTGCAACATTCATCGTTTATACTCCAGAAATCGACAATATGGTTGCTAGTGTAGGGTGTACGGTAAAAAGCGTCAAACTTTCCTTGGAAATTCTTTTCATTTTTTTTCCATATATCCCTATGTGGGGTGAAAGGTCTCGTCAATCAGGCTATGTATGCATTCTCCCTGGCTAGGAGACTGTATGACTATTGGCGATTTGATAGGCGATATCCGCCTGGAACTCACGGACGAATTCAAGACCCGTTGGACCGATGCCCAGATGCTCAAGATTGTAGCACGAGCTTACCGGAGGTTATCCCATGTGCTCTATCGCAACGATGTGGAACTGGGACGCAGCGTGGCGGTCTTTGTCACCGAAAGCGGGCGGGAGGACTACCCCCTTCCCCCGGATTTCATGGCCGATTACGGGCTCTACCGGCAGGGCTCCAAGACCAGGCTGACCAAGCAGAGCGACGACGCCTGGGAGCAGCTGGCTTCGCCTGGCGAGTCCACTTCCTGGCTGATCCGGGGTGACACCCTGTATATCGCTGGAATTCCGTCCGGGGCCTATGCTATGACCCTGGTGTACTGGCCCCTCATCGACACCGACACCCTGACCCTCGACGATGAAACGCCCTTCAACGGCAAACTCGACGATCTGGTGGGGGAATACGCCGCTCTGCGCCTGAAGAACATCGACGAAATGGATGTCAGCCTGGACGCCCAGTTGCTCCAGGACCTGGAAAACAACATGCTCAACACCTACTCGTCCATCTCGCCCGTAACCCTCACCCGGCGAGGCTGGTTGGTGTAGCCGCCATACGTAGGAGCCAGGTGGCGCTGCCCCCAGGACCCCCGGGGGGGGGGGGGGGGGGGGGGGGGCGGCCCAGCGCCCCCGACCCGGGGGGGGCGGCGGGGGGGGGGCGCGGGCGAGGGCCCCCCCCGGGGGGGGGGGGGGAGCCCACTGGTGGGGCACGGACACGCC
>JBBRUD010000095.1:0-16811 GCA_038248065.1 Desulfovibrionales bacterium
AGACCCCCCCAATATTTTGCGCGACGACGTAGTAGCCGGGTGGCAACGCGCAGCTATACGGGGGGTCCGGGGGGCCTAAGGCCCCCCGGCCGCCGGAGGCATATTCCACGTCTGCGTTTGCATGCGTCATAATGGCAGGTTCATGGCTTCCAGTCGCAGGCAGCCGTTTTCGGCCCGCAGCCAGTGCAACGCACGCGGGGCCAGAATTTTAGGCTCCGTGGGCAGGTAATCCCTGCCGCACAGGGCGTAGAGGATGGCCCGGATGACACCTTCGTGGGTGACCACCAAAAGGCGGGATTCTGCGGAACGACCTGTTTGGGGGTCTTCAGACTGGCACTCGCTGTGGTTGCGGGCCATTATCAACAGGGCGTCCCAGGAGCGGGCCAGCACGGTGCGGCGGTCTTCGCCACCGGGTGGCGTGAAGGCCCAGCCGAGAGGTTCAAGCCGGGCAAGAAGCCCTTGCTCTCGGAGTTCTTCCACATTGCGGCCGGTCCACTCGCCGAAAGCCTGTTCGCGGACGCCGTCCAAGGGCACGGGCGAAAGGCCCAGGCCGTGACCGAGAATATCGGCCGTGGTCATGGCCCGGCCCAGCGGGCTGGCGAACATGGCGTGAAATGCCAGGGGTGCCAGGGTGGAAATCCAGCGCACGGCTGCTTCGCGACCGGCGGCGGTCAGAGGGGAATCCGCCTGTCCCTGAATGCGCCGGGCCGCGTTCCACTCCGTCTCGGCGTGGCGGATGAGGGCGATGCGGATCATGGCCCTGCCTCGACCAGGGCTTTCAGGCGCTCCTCCACCACTGCGAAATTGCGGCTGGCGTCGTGATTCTCGCGCACGTGGACGGCAGCGGCCCGGCCCATGGCCTGACGGACATCCGGGTCGTCCAGGAGCAGGGAGACGGCCCGGGCGAAGGCCTGGTCGTCAAAGGGCGGGGTGAGGAAGCCGGTTTCGCCCTGGCGCACCACCTCGGCGATACCGCCGTTGGCAAAAGCCACTACAGGCAGCCCGGCGGCCTGCGCCTCCAGGTACACCATGCCCAACGTCTCGCGGATGCCGGGAAACACGAACAGGTCCGCCGCTGAGTACACGGCCCCAAGCTGGTCGCGGGGAATCTGCCCCAGAAAGCGCACCCGGCCTGAGAGGTGCTTCCTGGCCAGGGTTTCCAGTTCGCTTCGGGTTTCGCCGTCCCCGGCCAGGACAAGGGTGAACTCGCGCGCCCCGGCCAGAGCGCCCAGACGGCTGATGAGGTAGCGCAACCCCTGGCTTTTGACGTCGTCGCGAAACATGGCCACAGCCAGGATCACGGGTTTGTCCGTGCATCCCCACTCGGCCCGCAGACGGACGCGACCGGTCGGGTCGTGGGTGAAAGGCGCGGGGTCGATGCCCGGCGCCACGTAGCACAGACGCTCCTCGGGCAGCAGGCGGCGCAGGTTGTTTAAATCTTCCAGGCGGTTGGAAAAGACTACTCCGGCAGCGCGCAGGGCTCTCCGGTTCAGCAGAAATCCCAGCCAGGTGCGCGGATCGCGGCGGCGCTTGGTGGAATAGATGCCCTGGAACACCGCGTAGGGAATGCCCAGGACCCTGGCCGCGCCGGGGCCGAGAAGATCCGGGGATTTGTAATAACTGTGGTGGGTCAGCCAGATATCGGCCCGCAGACGCCGGGCCTTGAGGCATTCCAGCAACGCACCGGGCCACAGCCAGGGCCGGGCCGTGATATGGCGGGCGCGCAGGCGGCTGGCCACCTGGATGACATGGCCTCTGGAGCGCAGAAAAGCGGTCAGCCCCAGGGCGGTGGTCAGATCCCCGGAGGGCCGGGGATGGTCCAGGGGTTTGAAGGGTGCGTAGAAGGCGATGTTCATCGCATATGCGCGCGAAAGATGGCGGCCAGGTCGCCTGCCAGCTTGCGATTGTCAAAGTGCTCCACCACCCGCGCGCGGGCGTTTTCGATTACCTGCCGCCGCAGGGGCAGGTCGGTGAGCAACTGCGCGACTGCATGAGCCAGGGCCTCGGGGTCGCCGGAGGGGACCAGCAGGCCGTAGCTGTCGTCCGGGATGAGCTCAGGCAGGGCGGACACAGTGGTGGCCACCACGGGCACGCCCATGGCCATGCTCTCCACCAGCACGTTGGGAATGCCGTCCCGATCGCCGTTTCCGCTCACCTCGCAGCCCAGCAGAAACAGGTCGGCCTGGCGAAAATGACTGATCACCACCTCATGGGGCTGAGTGCCCAGCCACTCGATATGCTCTTCCAGGCCCAATTCGCGGGCCAGGCGTTCCAGGGCGGGGCGTTCCTCGCCCGAGCCGATAAGCACATGGCGGAAGGCCACGCCACGGCGGCGCAAGGCGGCCAGGGCCGCGAACACCGTGGGCAGGCCCTTCTTGGGGGTCAGCCGGGCCACGGTAAGAATGGTATAGGGCGGCGCGGGAGCCAGCCGGGGTTCGCCCGGCGCGAACAGGCTGATATCGATGCCGTGGTACACCCGGTGGATGGGCGTAGCTGCTCGCGCCGCGCCGTCTGTCTTGGCGGCTCCGGGAGTTCCGGCTGTCGCGCCGTTGCCGTTGGCAAGTTCGGCCAGATGCTCAGCGTTGTAGCCCGTGCAGGTGACCACAAAGCGGGCCTCGGCCATCTTTTCGACCAGCCGGTCCGGGTTCTGGGTGTAGATATCCTTGGCGTGGCCGGTGAAGCTGAAGGGCAACCCCGTGAGCAGGCTGGCGAAGGACGCCACCGAGGTTGGCGAATGGGCGAAATGGGCGTGCAGATGGCCCACCCCGGAGCCGGGCAGCACGCGGGAGGCAATATATCCGGCCTGGAGCAGATGCTTGACCGTGGCCGCCTTACGGGTTCTGGCCAACCGGACCGCCATGCGGGCCAGCCCCCTGGCATAGCGCAACGGATGGCGCACCAGCCACTCCAGGTTGGCCGCCAGCAGCCGCCCCAGATTGCCCTGGATGGTTTCGGGCAGGTAATCCACCCTGGCCCGGATGCGCGTCACCGAGGCGTGGGTGAAGTCTTCACGAGGATGGCGCATGGAAAGTATGTGGACGGTAAAGCCCAGGGACTCCAGCAGACCGATTTCATTGGAGATGAAGGTCTCTGAGATGCGGGGGTATCCTTTGAGGATCATGCCCAGCACGGGCAGGGCGTCGCCGGGTTGCCGCCAAGCGCTCTCCGGCCCGGACAAAGTCTTGGCCTGCTGGGAGGAGGTCATGGATGTTCGCTCCGAAAATCCCTCAGTCTCCGGGAAATGACTTCAAGCCCCGAGAAATGGAAGTCCGCCACCCCGGCGCAACAGCTTTGGGGATTCTCCAGCAGGTTAAGCACCTTGGCTTCCAGGGCTTTCGGCCCCAACTGGCCCCAGGGCAGATAATCGATAAGCCCGTGGCTGGAGAGCACCTCGGCCCGGATACGCTGCTCCAGGCGGGGTTCCTCGCGCGGCACCACCAGCGAGGGTTTGAGCTGCGAAAGAATTTCACAGGTGGTGTTATAGCCCCCCATGCTCACCACCAGGTCGGCCATGCCGATGAGCACCTCCATGCGCCGGAAAAAATGGTAGAACCGCGCGCGCACGGCAATAGCCCGGCGGTGGATTTCCTCCCGCAAGGGCTTGGGCATGAACGGCCCCGAAACCAGTATGGAGCGAAACCCAGGTTTCTCCATGGATTCCAGCATCTTCAGGTAGGCGTCGATCAGGGGGTAGCCGTCACCGCCGCCGCCGGTGGTCACCACCACCAGTTTTTCCTTCTGGGTCAGGCATTCTTCCTGCCGCACGGAGGCGATCATGCCTCTGCGGGGCACAGAGCGGGGAATATACCCGGTGAACACCATCTTCTCGCTGACGTGGGGGGGGATTTCATACTCGGTGATCGGGTCGTAAAATTCCTGATTCCCGTAGACCCAGATCTCGGAATAGTATTTGTCGAGCACCTCGTAGATGCCTTTGTCGCGCCAGTCTTTGATGGTAGAAGCGCTGTCATCCATGATATCGCGCAGGCCGAGGATGGTCTTGGTATTGGGCTGGCGGCGCTTGAACCATTTGAGGGTGGGCAGCACCTCGCGCTTGAGCCCGAGGGGAGCCTTATCAACAATGAACAGGTTGGGCTGAAAGGCTTTGGCCGTGGCCACAATGATGTTGCGGCGGATGTTCAAGGCGTGTTTGGCGCTCATACGCACGGATAACGGCAGGTATTCCTCGTTGGTCTTCTTGATCATGCCCGGAATACGCACGAAATCCACGCCTTCGGGAAAATCGAAGCGCCCCACCAGGGGAGACCCGGTGAGGATGAGCACGTTTACTCCCGGCCGCACCAGGTGCTGGGCAATGGCCAAGGTACGGCGGATGTGCCCCAGACCGAAGGTGTCATGGGAATACATGAGGATATTGTAAGTGGAGGCCTGGGACATGGTATTCCAGCGAAGTTGCGGATTGGCGGCAGCAATACCGCCTTCGAGCCCCCCTGTAAATCCCAAACGCCTTGCAGCGGTGGCGGCGCTGGGTTATGGAGCGATAAAGGTGGTTACCGGGTCGGTTTCCATCCAGCGGAGGCCATTCCCATGGGCATAGTGTACATCGAGGACATCCAGCCGGACATGATTCTCACCAGCGACGTGCGCAGCAGGCAGGGTCGGCTGCTCTTCGCCAAGGGAACCGCCCTGGATGAGCTCGACATCCAGACCTTGAAATTCTGGGGCGTCACGGAAACGTCCATCCACGGCCACGACCAGAAAACCCTGGACGAACAGCGCCTTGCCGCCCTGGACCCCGCCATTGTGGAAGCGGCCAGAATGGAAGCGGACAGGCGGCTGCGCTTCTGCGATCCCGGTGCGTCATTCACTGCCGAACTCCACCGGGTGACGCTGCACCGGCTGGCTACGGCGGGGGTTCCCCCTCTGCCCCCGCAGCCTGCCCCCCCCTCCCCCGAAGCCAATGGCCGAAAGCGGCTGGACCCCTCCCGCCTGGCTTCCGGCGCGGTGCGCCTGGCCAGCCTGCCCGACCTGGTGGTGCAGGTGCTGGAGGCGCTCAAGAATCCCAATGCCTCCTACACCTACGTTGCCGAGCTTATCGGCAGGGACGTCAACCTTTCGGCAAAACTCCTCAAGATGGTCAACTCCGCCCTGTACGGCTTCCCCGAACCCGTGGAGACCATCAGCCGGGCCGTCACCGTGGTAGGGTCTGGACGCCTCACCAGTCTGGCGCTTGGCGTGTCACTCATCACCGCCTTCGGCCCCATGCCGGGCCAATTGCTCGACCTGTACGCCTTCTGGGAGCACAGCCTGGCCTGCGGCGTGCTCGCGCGCCTGCTGGCCGTGGCCAGCGGCCATCCCAACGAGGAGCGCTGTTTCGTGGCCGGGCTGCTCCATGACATCGGTCGCCTGCTCATGCTGCGCGTCCATCCCGCCCCGGCCGCCCGCGCCATAGCCATGGCCTGGGAAAAGGACATGCCCCTGTGCGAATGCGAACAGGAAGTCTGGGGATTCGACCATGCCGGTCTTGGCGGCAGGCTGCTGGCCAACTGGAAATTTCCCGCATCGCTGCAAAGCGCCGTGGAATCGCACCACACGTCCCCCCAGGACAACCGGGACGCCGCCCTGGTGCATGTGGCCGACATCATGGTGCATGCTCTGGGCCTGGGGCGCAGCGGCGCACCCACCGCCCCCGCCCTCTCCCCGGCAGCCTGGGATATCCTCGGACTACAGCCCTCCGCCCTGGGGGCCTCGGCAGCCCAGGCGGAAAGCCAACTGGCCGATATCGGCCCCATCGTCCTGAACACCAATGGCAGCCGCACTCAAACCCACTAGACGTGTTCTTGAACAACGCCTGGCCGTACTCGAAGAAAGCCACCGCCAGACCAGGGACGCGCTGGAACTGGCCGCCACTCTGGGCGTTGCCGACGGAGCGCATGCCCTCACCACCCCGCTGAAAATACTCACCGAAACCACACTGCGTGTCCGCAAACTGTTGCGTTTCAAGGTCCTGGCCTTTTTCCTGGTGCGTGAGCCGGGCGGCGAATTCTATCTTGCCCATTGCCATCCTCCGTCCAGAACCCGGCTGATGGAAGAACACATGCACCGGATGGTGGAGAGCGGCTCAGCCGCCTGGGCCTTGCAACGCACCCGACCGGTGTTCTCTCCGGCCCTGAAGCCGGAAGGCCCGCTGCTGCTGTATCCCATGGCCACGGCGGCGCGCATCCGGGGCATTGCCCTGGGTTGGCTGGACCAGGACATGCAAAGTATCACCGACACTTCCCTCTCCCTGCTGGCTATTGTCCTTCGCAGCGCGGCCTCGCTTCTTGAGGGCGTCGAACTCTACACCCTGCTGCGCAAGACCAACGCCGACCTGCGCACCAGGGTGCGCGATCTGGAAAACGCCCGCCACACCCTCGAACGCGAGATCACCCGCCGCGTCAAGGTGGAGGCGGCCCTCACGCACCAGGCCCTGCACGACCCCCTGACCGCCCTGCCCAACCGCACTCTCATCCACGACCGCATCCTCCTGGCCATCCGCCGCTCCCAGAGCAAGGAGGACTTCCACTACGCCGTGGTGTTCATGGATCTGGACCGCTTCAAACTGGTCAACGACACCTTCGGCCATGCCGCAGGGGACACCTTGCTGGTCATGGTGAGCCGCCGCATATGCGAAACTCTGCGCCGTGCCGACACCGTGGCCCGCTTCGGCGGCGACGAATTTATTCTGTGCTTGGAGGATCTTGAAGGTCCGCGCCAGGCGGTGCGCACCCTCAAACGGCTGCGTCTGGCTCTGGCCAGGCCCTTTGCCATCGACGGCCATCAGTTGATGATCACCGGCAGCTTCGGGCTGGTGTTCGGCCCCACGGCCCCCAAACGTCCGCCACGCCCCGACAGCCTGATCAAGAGCGCCAATGTGGCCATGCACGCGGCCAAGGAAGGCGGGCGCAACCGCATCAAGGTGTTCACCAACGCCATGAGCAAGGCGGCCCGGCAGCAGGCGGCTCTACTGCGAGACCTCAAAAAGGCGCTGCTGTCCGGCCAGACCGGCGCGCTTTTCGTCCCCCTGCCCTCCGGCAATGCCGGGGCCATCGGCGGCTTCGAAGTTACGCCGTCCTGGACCAACCCCGCCAGGGGATGCCTCCAGGGCCAGGAACTCGCAGCCCTGGCCGAAGAGGCCGGGGTGGGCGTCGAACTTGGCCAGCGCACCTTCGCCCTTGCCTGTGCCCGCCTGGCCCGCTGGCGGGAGGCGCACCTCCCGGCCAAGACTTTCGTGCTGGCCCTGCGTCCCACTCGCTCCCAGATGGCTCAGGCGGATTTCGCCACGGCCACCCTGGCCCAACTGGATAAGGCGGGCCTGCCGCCAGCCACCCTGCGCCTGGAGATTCCCGAAGACGCCCTGCTCTCGGGAGGCGAATTCCTGCTGTCCATGCTCACCCAACTCAAGGGCAGCGGCGTAGACCTGTGCGCCGGGGAATTCGGCGAGCGGTTCTTCGCCTTCCACGCCGGGCACAAGGACCTCATCGATTCCATCAGGCTCGATTCCGCCCGCATGGCCGCCGCTGCCCAAAGCCATCGGGGGGAGATACTGGCCTCCCTGGCCGCCATGGCCCGTGCGCTGGGCATTTCGGTGCTGTCCAACAGCGCAGAGGCGGGCGGAACGGAACTGCCTGCGGAGCCCATGACTCCCGAAGAGGTGGAGACAATGCTTGAGGGGGAAGGACGCGAACGGGAGCGAGGACGAGGGACGTTCTAGCGGATTTCCATGCCCAGGAGACGGTATTCGTTCAATTTGTTGCGCAAGGTTCGCACTGAGATGCCCAGCAACTGGGCGGCCTGGGTGCGGTTGCCCGAGGTCTGGTCCAGACTGCGCAGAATCATCTGACGTTCCATGACGTCAAGCGGCACCACGCCCGGCGGCCAACCCTCCTCCCCGGCCGCGCCGGCCCCTGAAACAAGAGGGGTATCGCTCACAGCGGTGACCCGTTCCATGGAGACCGGGACACTGTCTTCGGGTTCGGGCTGCCACTCCTCGCCCTCCAGCAGGAAATGAGACTTCCGAATGGGGCCTGACCCGGCCAGCAGCACGGCGCGCTCCATGAGATTCTGCAATTCGCGCACGTTGCCGGGCCAGTCGTAGGCGGTCAGCCATTCCAAGGCTCCGGCCGAAAACTCCAGCCGCGTGATGCCGTAAGCCTTGCAATACTTGTCCACGAAATAGGCGGCCAGTTGGACCACATCCTGGCCCCGCTCGCGCAGGGCCGGAAGTTTCAGGGGAATCACGTTCAGGCGGTAGTAGAGATCCTGGCGGAACTTGCCTTCCTCGACGTACTGTTCGATTCGGCGGTTGGTGGTGGCCAGCACACGCACATCGACCTTCACGGTCTCCATGCCGCCCACACGGTCGAACTCGCCTTCCTGGAGCACACGCAGCAGTTTGGCTTGCAGGCCAAGTTCCATCTCGGAAATTTCGTCGAGCAGGATGGTGCCGCCGCTGGCGAGTTCGAACTTGCCCAATTTGCGGGCGATGGCTCCGGTAAAGGCCCCCCGCTCGTGGCCGAAGAGTTCGCTTTCCAACAAATGTTCGGGCAGGGCCGCGCAGTTCAAGGCCACAAAGGGCTTGCCCGCCCGGTCGGAATGGGCGTGCAGATATCTGGCGAACATCTCCTTGCCTGTGCCGGACTCCCCGGAGATAAGCACCGTGGCCTTTGAACGGGCCACCTGCTTGGCCAGGGCCAGCACCCGCAAAATGGCCGTATGGCCGCCGATGATGGCGAAGCGCTCGCCCGTGACGCCCCCGTGCGCGGATTTGCCCGTCTGCGCCGTATGATTCCCCGGGTGCGCAGCGCTCTCCGAAGGGCCGGATTGCCCCGAGAAACCTGCCCTTTCCCAAGGCCTGGGAGCGGCAGGGAGGCCCGTCTGTCCGATAGGGCCGGGCCGGGACGAATGGCTGGCGACCGTGAGGGCTTCTTCCTCGGCTTCAGGCAGCACGGCTTGAATTTTATCCCAGGTGAGCGGCCCCAGCCAGTAATCGCGCGCGCCCAGTTCCAGAAAGCTCTGGGCTTCTTCGGGAGTGCCCTGGCTGGTAAACACGATAACCGGGGGGAATTCGTCCATATCCCTACCGGCACTCAGCAGGGCGTCGGCCTTGTAGGCACCGCCGATCTTAGCGGCGCTAAATATAAGCGATGGCTGGCTTTTTTTTATAAAGGCCAAGGCTCCGGCCAAGCTGTCGGCAATACCTGCCTCAACCTCCGCCTCTTTGAAGGAGCCGAAAAGGGAGGTGACGGTGTGGCCCGGAGCCACGAAGAGGATAATGGTCTTTTCCCTCATGAAAGACCTCATATCCATAAGTCAAACGCTTTTCAATCGTTGCGTCTTTTTTTCATGCATTTATCGAAGGTTATCTGGCAGCTTGCCGACAGGCGCATGAAGCCGTATCGTGATTTGACCATTCTGTGCATTCGCGGCAAGGAACCCTGCGCCGCAGGGAGGATGATATGGAAACGATAGAATCGCGCTACGGCCCGCTCACTCCTGTAATTCATGTCGAACGTGACCCCGAGGGCAATTTGCTCTCAGTGACCCCCCAAGGCCGCTTCACGCTTCAGACGCCACTGGGCAGCCTGACCCCTCAACACACCACCGACGACATGCGCCGCCCCAAGGTGGAGCCGCTGCAGTTCCACCCGGACGGCAGCCTGCGCAACATCGCCCTGGAAGCCCCCACGCTGATCGACACGCCCCTTGGCCCCATGATGGCGGAGTTGCTCACCTTCTACCCTGGCGGAGCCCTGCGGAGGGTGTTTCCTTTGAACGGCAAGCTCTCGGGCTACTGGAGCACCAAGGAAGAAGCCACGCTGACCAAGCCTGTAACCATTGCCACCCCGGCCGGAAGCATCACCGCCATGCTGGTAGGGCTACAGTTTCATCCCTCCGGCGCGCTGCGCAGCATAACCCTCTGGCCCGAAGAAACCGTAGACATCGATACGCCGCTGGGCCGCCAGACCTGCCGCATTGGCCTGGCTTTCCACGAGAACGGCGCTTTGCGCAGCTTCGAACCGTTGAAGATGATTGGCGTGCCCACGCCCTTTGGCCCCATGCAGGCCTTCGAGCCCGACCCCCTGGGCATCCACGGCGACCTGAATTCCCTGTCTTTCCACACGGACGGCAGCGTGGCCGGGCTGCACACGCCGATGAACACCGTGACGGTCACCGGCGCAGACGGCGCACGGCGGGTGTTCTCGCCCGGACGCGCTCCCAGCCTGTGCGACGAAAACGTCATGGACGTTACCGCCCTGGCAGTGGCCTTCGCCCCCGACGAGATCTCCTTCGGGGAAGATCCGGTCGAGGCGTTCCCCACGGCGGGCAACACGTTCAAGGTGGGGTCGCTGCTGGACAACAGCCTCGGCCCCATCCGGTACGCCTGCGGCAGTTGACCGGCTCCAGCGCTTTGGAGAATGTTGACGTGTGCGCCTGTCCTTAAGACGGGTGCACACCGTATCGACCGCCCTGGCTGGAGACGCTACCGGCCACACGTCCACAGAAAGGATGCCCGGCGGCTTCCCCTCCACTAGCGGGAGCCTTGGCGAAATCCCAGCTCCGGCGGGTGTTGTGGCAACCTTCCCGCCGTGGCGGGAACAACCCGGAGCCATCCCCCTGGCGGGAGCGCCCGGCAACCATGAGGATATTCCCAGCATGACGAGCCCCGAAAGCTTTTCCAATGTGACCGCCAAGGCCGTGGCCAACGTCTTTTTCCAGGGCCGGGTGGTCAGCCACTCTATCGTGGACGACAAGGGCGTGCGCCGCTCCCTGGGCGTGGTGCAGCCTGGCACCTACACCTTCACCACCGCCGCTCCCGAGATCATGGAGATCACCGCAGGCGTAGTGAAGGCCAAGGTGGACGGCGAGGACGAATGGGGCCTGTACAATCCGGGCCAGTCCTTCCATGTTCCGGCCAACACCTCCTTCGAGATGGTGGTGGAAGAAGACCTGGCCCAGTATATTTGCATCTTTGGGTAGCCCTTGAGGCGCGCGATTGCATCCCTCGCCGCCTGCCTGATTCTCGTGCCCGTATGAATCTCCCCGGCCTTGGCCTGCACCCTGTGGGCTGCGGCCGGGGAGGCTGCCGGAGGCGGTACGCTTCTGGCCAAAAACCGGGACAACGCCCCGGAGCAGACCGACGCCCTCATCGTGGTACGCCCCGATACCGGTCTGGCCTACGTGGGTCTTTTCGCCACTGTGCACGGGCGGGAACGTCTGGTGGCCGGGGTGAACGAGGCCGGGCTCTCACTGGTGAGCGCCACGGCGGGCAGCCTGCCCAAGGCCCAGCGGAGCGGGCCCTCACGAGTCAAGGGTCTGCTTGGGCGGGTGCTTACGGAATGCCGGAACATAGACGCGGTGGAGAGCCATTCGGAGTGGTTCGCCGGGCATTCTCCGGCGATTTACATGGCCAGCGACCAGACCCGCACGGCCTGGGTTGAAGTCGGCCCCAGCGGAACGGCCCCGGGTGTTCTTGCCACCGCACCCGCTCCCAGCGCGGTGGCCATGCGCCAGACCGACAACGGCACGCTCTGCCACACCAACCACTACCTTTCCGACGAACTCGCCGGGCACAATGCCCGCATCGGCCAAAGCAGCGCCGCCCGGCTGGCGCGTATCCAGGCCCTTCTGACCGGCCCTGGCCACGCTTTCACGTTGGACGATTTCCTGCGCATGAGCCTGGACCAGTCCGCCGGGCCGGACAATTCCATCTTCCGTAGCGGCGCAACGCCCCGCTCGACCCGGACACTGGCAACCGTGGCGGTGCGCACCCCGGCAACGGGAGCGCCCATATTGGAAGTTTCGGGATTCGACACGCCAGGAGAACCCTGGCGGGTGCGGCTGGTGCTGGACAAGGCCTTCTGGCAGGGCGTTCCGACCGGCTCCATGCGGCGGCTGGCACCCGCACAGCCCTGACAAGGGCACAGGGATTTTTCCGGCGCACCCGTTGGGCACTGCAACAAGGCCTCCCGCGCAACCGTCCTGGCCCGCAAAGCCTTTCTAGCAACCTGCTGCCAGAGCGCCCAGGCTTCCCTTCCCACCGTTTGCCAGCAACGGTCGGAAACCGCCATCAGCAGGTCAGATCAGCGCTTTCCAGGCCTTGAGCAGGCCGAAGCAGCCAGCCAGCATCATGTCGCCGCCGGGGGCGGGGAACTCGGCGGCCATTCCCGTGAGTTCGCCGCGACGGGGGCCGAGGATGAAGGTAGCCGGGAACCCCTGGGCTTCCTCCGGGCGGAGCAGGCTCATGCAGCCGTGCCCGCCTCCGGCGCGTACGTCTTCGCCCGAAAGGTCACCCTGGCGGAAGCGCTCCAGGTGGGCCACGAGTTCGAGGGGGGAAATCTGTCCGGTGTGGTGCTCGTAGACCCCGTAGAGCCGCCCGTCATACAGCAGCAGTCCCAGCACGTGGCTGTTGCCCACGTTCACCAGAAGCGCCCCTTCCCGGCGGCAACGCGCCTCTATGGCCGGGTCGAACAGCGCGCCCAATGCCGCCGCAGGGCCGGTATCCATCACCGGCCCGCCGCCGGTGCTGCGTTGCAGGGCGGCGAGCCGGGTCAGTTCCGGGGGCACGGTTTCGTAGAGCAGATCCTCCAGCCGTCCCTCAGTGTGGGCCAGAAAGCGCTCCCACAGATTGAAGCGCCCCAGACGGTTGAAGCCGCCGGGATGGTGGCCGTGGTCCTGGACCGCCGCCAGCACCAGATCCGGGAAGGGCAGCGCAGCCTGGGCCAGCAGGCCGCGCCAGAATCCGGGGTCGAAATCCGTGAGATGCACGGGCACGTGGCCGCGCGGACAGGCTTCGCTGACGGCCACACCCTGTCTGGCCAGCCGGGCCGGATCGTCGGAAATGGCCAGAGCGGCTTGAGGGTGAGCGGTAACAGCCAGCCCGGCCTTGCGGTGGGCGAGCACCGCGCCGAAAAATCCGCCCCCCATATTGCCGCCGCAGAGGTGGATAGGCTTGCCTGCGACCGTCAATGCGGCAATCTGTGCCGCCACCTGTTTGGAAGGCGCGGGCAGAACGAACTTCGGGCAGTTTTCCAGGGAGCGCTCCGGCGACCAGAGCAGGGCGTCCTGGGTGCCGCTGCCCACATCCAGGCACAAAACAGTGTTCATCGTCCGGGCCTCACGCCAGTTTTCAGGCTCACGCCCGGATCAAGGCCCCAAAGCACCCGCCTGAGCACCAGGAAGTTGGGATCATTGACTCTGGCCAGCAACTTGTTGGAGCCGTCGCGCACATCCACGGTGGATGACAGGGGCCTAAAGCTCTTTGCGTCGCCGGACATGCCGAACTCCACGGTATAATACACCATGGCCGAGCCGGAACCCAGACCCAGCGCCTTGGCCGGGGCGGGCATGTCCAGAGGGGCCACCACCAGCACGGTCCTGGAGGTCGCAGGCCCCTGGGTCATCCATTTTGGCGCATCGGTGAACCACTTGTAGGCGGCAAAGGCGGTCCCCAGGCTGTGACGGCGGTCAAGGCCGGGCAGGGAGCCGTTCATCACCGCATGGAGTACCGGGTCATTCGTGGTTTTGAAGGGGGCCGGTTGTCCCTCAACGGAAAGCGTTTCCAATACCGGATCCGGCAGCCGCAGCGCGAGACTAGCCGCAATGGCCAGCCCCAGAAGGGCGAACACCACCCACAACAGTTTGTCGGCAACGATGCTGCGCATGGCTATTCCCCGACAGGACAAGGCAGGTTTCTGTAAACAAGGGACACCTCGCCGATCTTGTGGCGGGCGTCGAAGTAGCCGATAATATCCACCAAGTTCCCGGTGAAGGTGGACATGCCCCCCCGGTCGGTGGTGGGATTGCCGTGCCGCTTGGCCAGTGCAGCCAGCAGCGCGTCGTAGCCTGCACGCCCGTCAACTTCCAGGTCCACGGTGTACAGGCGTTTGTCCATGAACAGATACTTGACCGAGCGCAAGGGCACGTCCAGCAGTTGCAGTTCATCGTGAGCCCTGACGCAGGTCCGCCCTTCCTCGGAGTCATCCTCGCAGGTGAATTCCGGGCCGGGGGTATATTCCTGGCCAAAGGCCACGCCACGGAAATCCTTAGGCTCGTTGGTCATGGCCGCCTCGCAGGGCAGGCCGAAAAGCAACACCAGGGCAGCCGCCAAGAACGCTTTGAACATATGTTTCTCCTGGGATACGCCCATGTCAGGCTTATAGGCTGCGATCTTAAGGTCCGGTGTTGGGCGTGTCAAACAGATACGGCGGGCAGATACGGCGGGCAGGAGTTCAAGGTCAGGATTCTACAGGTGCAAGGCTTGCGGCGGGCCGAAGGGATCACTCGAGGACCTGCCGGACCTAGTGGATGAAGAGCCAGGTTTTTTTGTACACCATCCCTTCATAGGCGTGGCAGATTCTGCGGGCGCGTCTTTCGTGGATGCCAAGTGATACGAGGCAGCAGTACACGTGGAGCGGATTTAACCGGTGTTGGAGATATTCGCGCAGCCGTCTCATGACGACCTCCCTCCGAGGCTTTCGACTTCTGTCCAACCATTGCATGCTTCATGCCGGGAATGTTTTGCTGGAAGCTGATTTTGGTGGACACGCCTTTCTTATCGGATGATGCCCAAAAGCCTTTAGTGCCCTGCCGTACAGAAGGGCTTTGGCCCGGCCAACAGTGGAGGGCCAGGCAGGCCTTCCGGCGCCTGCCGTAGACATGCCCCCCGACAGTGGCAGAACCCTGCCGCCTGAAGAAAACTTGACGGCATTACCCTGACGGCCCCGGTGCGCAGTCAGGCTGACCGCACCGCCGCAGGCTCCGGCGGCTGGCCGCTGCCGCCCTTCCCTCTGGCGCTGTTCAGCCCGCAAGCGCTGCGAGGCCGAGGCCACCTTTCGCCAGCCCCACTGTCTTCTCCGCTCGAACTCTGTTCAGCCCTCAAGCGCCTCCAAGGCCGAGGCAACCGTCAACCGTGTCGATACCGCGCGCAGGGCGATGGCATGCAGCATGGCGCTGACCGTGGTGCAGCAGTCGCCCAACATGGTGACGCGGTACTTTTCGGCTGACCGGGAAATGGCCGTATGAGTAACGCAATTCTGGGTCATCATGCCGCAGACCAGAAGATGCTTCGCTCCCAGCCCGTCCAGCACGGCTTCCAGGGTGGTGCCCACAAAGCCGTCGGCATGGGTCTTGACCACTACCGGGGCGTCTGGCGCAGCGCCCACCACCCTGGGGTGCAGGTCCGCCCCCAGGGTTCCCTGGTTGAAAAAGGGAGCCGCTCCGGCTGCGGCGTCCGCGAGGTGCTGCACCAGCACGACCGGAATCGACAGGGATTTCGCTTGTTTGATGGCCGCCTCGACGGCCATGAGCGTTTCTTCCGTATTCCAGAGGGGAAACAAACCGCCTGGAAAATAGTCGTTCTGCACGTCGATAACCACGAGAACCTTGGCATTCTGGCTCATGACTGTTCCTGCTTTGTGGGTTGGCGAGGCTTTTTTTCCCGACACAACGCGTGTCTAGCGGTCGGGCGGCCTTGACGGAATAGTCGGAATCGACAATTAATTTGCGGAAACAGACAATCGCAACACGGTTCCGCGCGGATTGCCGCAGGGGATAGGAAGGCTTTTCCTGGCATGCCAATCACGGAGAATTCAGTACGGGTGGCGGTCCTGGCTTACGAGGGATGCCTGGCCTCGGGCGTCAGCGGCTTCGCCGACGCACTGGCGGTAGGCAATCTGACCGCCGGACGCGCGGTCTTTACGGTGAGCATACTTGGCGTGGACGGCTCTTGCGTGCGGGGGTTTAACGGGGCGGCGGTGCCGGTGGACGCGGCCCTCGGGCAACCGGGCGAAGGGGCCTGGGATGTGGCCTACATCCCTCCCGCCTTCGGCACGGCGGCAACACTGGCCGGTCTGGCCACCTGGATCAAACAGGCCCATGCCAGCGGCACGGTGGTCTGCGCGGCCTGCGCCGGTGTGTTCGCCCTGGCCGGGGCCGGGATACTCCAGGGCCGGGAGGCCACAACCCATTGGGCCTTGGCCCGGGAGTTCTCGCAGCGTTACCCGGACGTGCGCCTGGACCCCGGCAGGATTCTCATAGACGGCGGAGATTACCTCTGCGCCGGGGGAGTCACCGCCTATTTCGACCTGGCGCTGCGCCTGCTGGCGCGGTTCGCCTCGCCCGAGGCCGCCGCCGCCTGCGCCAGGACCCTGCTGCTGGACCCAGGCCGCTCCAGCCAGACGCCCTACATGAGCCTTTTGGCTCCGGCCCCCCATGCCGACGCCACCGTGGCTAAGGCCCAGCAATGGTTGGAAGACAACCTGCGCCAGCTCTCCGGCATCGGGGAACTGGCCGCAGCCCTGCATGTGAGCGAACGCACCCTGCTGCGCCGGTTCAGGAAGGCCACCGGTCGCACCCCCAAGCAATATCTTCAAGCCCTGCGTATAGAGCTGGCCAAACGCCTGCTGGCCACCACGGGCACCCCGGTGGAGGAGGTGGCCACCCAGGCCGGATACGCCGATGCCACGGCATTCCACAGGCTGTTCAAAGAAATGGCCGGGATCTCCCCCGGCCAATACAGACGGCGTTTCAGTTGCTTCACGCCGGGCGCGGCCAGGCAGGAGTAAGGAGTAGCGGCGCAGGCTGAGACGGGAAAGTACGGTTTTTGCGCGCCCGGCGTACGGCGAGTACGGTTTTTGCGCGCGGCGGGGGTCAGAAATTTCGCCTCCGGCGGGGGGGGGGGGGGGGGGGGGGGGGGGGGGGGGGGGGGGGGGGGGGGGGGGGGGGGGGCGGGGGCCCGGCGCCGCGGGCGCCCCCGCGCGCCGCGGGCCGGGGCGGACGGCCCGCCGGGCGCCGGCGCCACCCGGCGGGCC
>JBBRUD010000096.1:0-16638 GCA_038248065.1 Desulfovibrionales bacterium
CGGCGATGCCGTTTTCGGCTTGCTTCAGGATGCTCAGGATCTGACTGTCGGAGTAGCGGGACGTCTTCATGTAAAATCTCCTCGCCTGGGTTTACGAGAAAATTCTACTTTTCAGAACAACCTTTTATCGGGGGGATTACCGAATCACTGGTGGGGCAGGGGCTGTACCACGGGCTGTTGACCACCGTGCTGGTCATGTGGTTGTATTTACGCGCCCAGGAAAAGCTGGGTGCCGCCCGGCTCGGCGCGCTGATGGCTCTTGTACCGGCGTTTTCCGGGAGCCTTGCCGCACTGCTGCTTGGCGAGGACATGCCTGCGCCCCTGGTCGCGGCTCTGCTCTGCGTGAGTATGGGGGCATGGCTGGCCTCGCACATGAGTACCCACCCGTTGCAATCGCAGTGCAGCGTTCCCTCAGCCCACAGCAAGTTTCAATGAAGGAGAATCATGCGTATCTTGACCATCAATCCGGGTTCCACTTCGACCAAGGTTGTTCTTTTCGTGGCTGATCAGGTCGAGCGGGAAGTGGAAATTCAGCACGACAAAGCTGATCTGGCCGGGTTTGTACGAGTCATCCACCAACTGCCGTTCCGTCTTGCGGCGGTGCGGCAGGCCTTGGGGATCGCAGGTGCGCCTGATGGACAGATGGCTTTTGTTGCAGAGGATGGGGGGAGTTGCATGTCTGGCACTTCTGAGGGCGGTGGCGGACTCGTAGCCTCGGATGCTGGAGGCGGGCCGGACGCGAAGAGGTGCGGCGGGTTTGATACTGCCGAAGACGGTGGAGGGCCGAAGGTGCAGGAGAGCGGCGGACTTGGAGTGCTTGACGCCGTGGTGGGGCGAGGAGGGCTGTTGGCCCCGCTGCCCGGCGGAACGTACGCCGTGGATGAGCAGATGCTCGATGACTTGCGAAGCGCGCGCCATGGCGAGCATTCCAGCAATCTGGGCGCTCTTATGGCCGTTGAATTCGCCACGGCCTCCGGCTGCCCTGCTTATGTTGTGGACCCCATCGTCACCGACGAACTGGCTCCTGTAGCCCGCGTGACCGGGCTGCCGGAGGTAGAACGCAGGAGTATTTTCCATGCCTTGAGCCAGCGCGGCGCAGCCAGGGAGGCGGCGCGGAGGCTGTGCGTGCGCTACGAGGACGAAAATTTTATCGTGGCACATCTGGGCGGCGGTATCTCCATTGGTGCGCACAGCCGGGGCCGGGTGGTGGATGTGGTCAACGCCCTGGACGGCGAAGGCCCCTTCAGCCCGGAACGCTCCGGGAGCATCCCCGTCCAGTCCCTTCTCGCACTGATCGAGAAGGGGACGTATACTCCGGCAGACCTCCGGCGCACGGCCCTTACCAGATCTGGGCTCTTCGGTTTGCTGGGGGTAAACGACCTGCGCCAGGTGGAAGCCATGATTGATGGAGGGGACGAGCGCGCGGCCCTGGTCTTTTCGGCGCTGGTCTACAACGTGGCCAAATACGTGGCCTCTCTGGCCCCGGTGTTTGGCTGCGCGGATGTCTCAGGCCGGAGCGGGACACCGGGGCCCGGGGATGTTCTGCCGCTACGAGCCGTGGTGCTCACCGGTGGAATGGCCAGGAGCGCCCGCCTGGCAGAGGCCGTCACCGCGCGGGTGGCTTTTCTGGCCCCGGTGGTCGTGGTCACCGGGCTTGAGGAAATGGCCGTCATGGCCGAAGGTGCCGCTCGGGTGCTCCGGGGCGAGGCGGCGGTCCTGCACTATCGGCCTTGAACGGATTGGCGGCTTTTACCGGCGCGTGGCGGGCAGGCGCTCACGGACAATAAAAAAGGGCCGCCCGGAGGCAGCCCTTAGCATCACAATGAAGACGCGAAGCGTCTAGCGGCCGGAGTAGGAGCCGTCGCGGCTGCCGGACCACTTGCGCGGTGCGGCGCGGTCGCCTGCGTAGCTGTTCTGCGGGCGCTCGGTGGCGTAGCCGCCGCGGTCGCCGCCAGCGCCGCCAGCGCCGGGAGTACGTTCGCTGCCGGAGTAATTGGCTCTGGCGCGATCGCCGCCGTAGTTGCTCGGACGGCGATCCGTATTGAAGCCGCCGGGGGTGCGGTCGTTATTGAAGTTGCGCTCGCCGCTGGTGGCCGGAGCAGCACTGGAGTAGTTGGAGCGGCTGCGGTCGCCGCCGTACGACCCGTGGGAACGCTCGGTGCTGTAGCCGCCGGGGGTGCGGTCGTTATTGTAGTTGCGTTCGCCGCTGTTGGCGCCCTGGGGGCGGTCGTCACGGCGGGGGGCGTCACCACCGGGGTAGGAGCGGCTTTCGTGGCGGGCTCCCCCGCCGGGACGGCCATAACCGCCTGTGCGGTGGGGCTGCTGGTGGCCGCTGGGGCGTCCGCCCTGGTAGCGGCCGCGCTGCTGCCACGGAGCAATGGGGCGGGGCGCGTTCCAATCCATGTTGGGCACTTCAAAGCCTTCCATGTTCACGCGATCCAGGGGCTTGCCGAGCAGACGTTCGATGGCCCGCACCATGGAGGCATCTTCGCCGCAGACCAGGGAATGGGCTTCGCCGGTACGCTCGGCGCGGCCGGTGCGGCCCACGCGGTGGGTGTAGGTTTCAGGAGTGTCGGGCAGGTCGAAGTTGATCACATGGGACACGCGGCTCACGTCGATGCCGCGGGCGGCGATATCTGTGGCGACCAGCATGCGGAAGCGGCCCAGACGGAAGCCGTCCATGGTGCGCTGGCGCTGGTTCTGGGACATGTTGCCCTGGAGCGAGCTGGCCTTGTGGCCGTTCTTTTCCAGGTGTTCAGCCAGGCGCTTGGCCCGGTGTTTGGTGCGGGTGAAGATGAGCACGGAACCCTCGGCGCACTTGTTCAGAAGCTCCAGCAGGAGGTTGGGCTTCTCATCGGAGAGCACCGGGTAGATGGTCTGGGCAATGGTCATGGCTGGCGTGGAGCTGCCGACCTTCACGGTAATGGGATCGGTGAGCACTTCACGGGCCAGGCTGCGGATGCTGTCGGGCATGGTGGCCGAGAACATCAGGGTCTGGCGCTCCTTGGGCAGGCGGTCCAGAATCTTCTGGATGTCGGGCAGGAAGCCCATGTCGAACATGTGGTCGGCTTCGTCCAGCACCAGGATTTCCACCCCGGAAAGATCCACGTTGCCGTGGTTCAGGTGGTCGAGCAGGCGGCCGGGGCAGGCCACAACGAGTTCCGCGCCTTGGCGCAGCTTGTAGGTCTGGGGGCTCATGGCCATGCCGCCGTACACGGTGATGGTGCGGAAGCGGGTGCCCTTGGAGAGGTCAAGAGCGGCCTCGTTGATCTGTTCGGCCAACTCACGGGTGGGGGCGATGACCAGCGCCCGGATCAGGCCCTTGGCGCGAATGGGATTCTTGAGGAAGCGATCGATCATGGGCAGCAGGAAGGCAGCGGTTTTGCCGGTGCCGGTCTGGGCCAGACCCATCACGTCTTTGCCTTCCAAAACGGAGGGCATGGACTCGGCCTGGATGGGCGTGGGGGTTTCATAACCCATGTGCTTGATATTGGCGACAATAGAAGAATGAAAGTCAAATGACTGGAAATTCAAGATGTATCCTTGTGTTCATGTTTGCCGCGCATGCGGCTGCGATGAGGCTAGGCGTGACTGGGGTCGCTGCCTTCCGGGTCAGGACGGCTTCATCGGGGTCTTGGCTTGGTCGGCAGGATCAGTCTGTATGGGAGAGCGAGGTGCAGCGTGGCCTTCGCGTCACAGTCAGGTATGCCGAAGGGACGGAGTTTTCCGTTCCAGTTCTCAACTGTACCCGGAATCTCAGGTGTGTCAACCCTAAATTGGGCCACCAGAAGAAGATTCCGACAGGGCCTAATAGCCGGGGGATTTGACGTCGTTTGTGAAAAAGACGTCATCGTTCCTGTGCCATAACTGGGCGTGCCCTGTAAGGTCGACAGTTAACTGGTCACCAGATCCCATCGCGGGAATATTGATGCCGAATTTATCGCTGATACCGGACCAATGCGGGTTGCTGTCGGATCCGGACAGTGCAAAAATGACGTGGCCGTCGGCTGAGCGTACCACAATGCTGTCTTTCCTTGAGGAAACACGTGGGTAAAAAAAGGAATTAAAAACACCATTTGAAGGCATAGGGCTGTGTTGAAGGATACCCTTGCAGCGAAGAATCAAAGATGCGTGCTGATTGCTGTCTGCTGCGTCGCTCATTAGCCATCCAGGCGGACCGTCAGGTGTGCTCTTGATGTTATATGTTGTTTCAATGACAAAGTGCTGTACAGTGTTTGGAACTTCTGGCCAGCCGTTTGAAAAATATAAATTTGGATGGAGGAGGGTTACGGCATAGTCCATGGGCATCGCCTCACATCCTGAAATTTTATCCTTTATGTCTGGCAGCTCTCTCAGTTTGTTGACGATGGCTTGTGCGATGATGATGTTCCCCGCTTTGGTGAAGTGCATTGCATCATGGTAAAGCCTGTCGATCATCTCCCCCTTGCTGTCAGTGATCGTGTTGTCAAATAGGTTCATTAAGTCAATAAGAGCAAAACCGTCGTTTGATGCGAGTTTTTTATTTGTATCGTCAAAGTATATTCTTCCATAATCATACAATGATGTTGAGTCAGGAGGGATTTTTTTTGATACTTTCATATAGGGATTATTCGGATTGGCTGACCAGGGATAGTTTAAGACAATGAAGTCAAAATGCTCTGTTTTCCCCAGTTTTGCGATGTCCTTCATGTTGTCGTAGTAGCCGAACAGATCAAGCCTCTCGTGAAGTGTAAGCGGTTTATTCCCGATATTTTTAAGGTATTCGATAATGTGTTTTTCAATTCTGTATTGGTCAAGCGATGCATAAAGTTTGTTGTCGATCATCTCTAAAAGTCTCAATAGCAGGGTTGGTTGATCTTTTACGGATTCAACTTCACGTTTCTCTTTAATCATGTCGTCCTTGTTCGTGACGACAAGAGCAGTTGTCAAATCGTTTGGACCCTGCATTGACAAGACAACGTCTGGATTTAGGAGCGATATAGCCTTATGGATGAGTACGTTAGAGTGCCAACTATGATAACCCATATATCCGGCGTTTATAACTTCAAATTTCAACCCACAGCCACCGTACATAGTGTTTAGAAGCGTGCTCGTAAGGGAAGGGTAGGAGTTGACTTTGTCGGCACCAACGCCATAAGTGTCTGATCCTCCGAGACATACAATTCTAATACAGTTGGCATCTTTAAATTTGCTGAACTTTTTCCCTATTGAGTCAATAAAATTGTTTTCATCTATGGTGTTGGCGACATACTTCCCGTTGGAAAGTTTGATAATGAAGTTGTCGTCGCGGCCGTTTGTAGCCCCAAAAAGTACTTTTTGTCGGGCAGGCAACGGAAAATAGTGAAGGTATAACTTTGATGCACCTTCAAAATATATAAACACAAGAAATATTATGGATGTTGCCAGTGAAACATAAAGTCTCATACAATAAATCAACCTGTGTAAGCGCGATGGTCGCGAAAGTTTTGCTGAAGATGTATTTCTTTACAGCATATCGCCTTGGTTTTCAATTGAATTTGGTCTCTGCTGAAGGGCAGGCTCTTAATGGCGTCCTTCCTGCCCTTGACCTGAGCCCTACTCCCTGCAACAAATACCGGGTTTACCTTCATAACACTTACCATGGAGCCAGACGTGCCGGTTACCGTTGTCGACCATCCACTTGTCAGGCATAAGCTCGGCCTTTTGCGCGAAGACAGCGTGAGTACCAAGGTTTTTCGCGATCTCTCCGGTGAAATCGCTCGCCTGCTCACCTATGAGGCCACCAAGGATCTTAAAACCGAAAAGGTGACCATCCAGGGCTGGGCAGGCCCGGTGGAAGTGGATTCCATCGCAGGCAAGAAGATCACCCTGGTGCCCATCCTTCGAGCAGGACTCGGCATGATGGACGGGGTACTGGACATGATTCCCAGCGCCAAGGTGAGCGTGGTGGGCATGTACCGCAACGAGCAGACTTTGGCCCCTGTGCGCTATTATGTGAAGTTGGCCACGAAGATGAACAAACGGACGGCGCTTATTCTCGACCCCATGCTGGCCACCGGCGGCACCTTGATCGCCACCATCGACCTGCTCAAGGAATCCGGTTGCCGCAGGATCAAGGGGCTGTTCCTGGTGGCCGCGCCCGAGGGCTTGGCGCGCCTCGAGGCCGCCCATCCCGACGTGCACGTGTACACCGCAGCCATGGACGACCGATTGAACGAAAACGGCTACATCCTGCCGGGTCTGGGTGATGCGGGCGACAAAATCTTCGGAACCAAATAAGGCCAAAGGAGCCAGTCCATGCCCTCTGTCAGTCCCACCGATTATGTCCTGCGCCTGCGCGATATCCCCGTGGGCGCGCAGATGCTCTTCGTCGCCTTCGGCGCGTTGGTGCTGGTGCCGCTGCTCACCGGCCTCGATCCCAACGTGGCCCTGTTTTGCGCTGGGGTGGGCACCTTATGTTATCAGGTGCTCACTAAATTCCGCATCCCCATTTTTCTGGGCTCGTCTTTTGCCTTCATCGCCCCCATCATGCTCTGTGTGAAGACCTACGGCATTCCAGCCACCATGGGCGGACTGGCCTCAGTTGGCCTGATGTACGGATTGTTCGCCCTGCTCATAAAGTGGAGGGGGACCGCCTTCCTGCACCGTTATCTGCCCCACATCGTCACCGGGCCGGTCATCATGGTCATCGGCCTGATACTCGCGCCGGTGGGCGTGTATATGGCCATGGGCAAAACCGGCGACGGCGTCGTGACGCTCTTTCCCGAACCCCTGGCCATGGGCGTGGCCTTCTTTTCACTGGCCGTCACCGTGTTGGTGGCCATTCGGGGCAAGGGCATCCTGAAGCTGGTGCCCATCCTCTCCGGCATCATCGCAGGCTATGCCGCCAGCTTGATGCTCGGCATCGTGGACTTCACACCGGTGGCCACTGCGCCCTGGTTCAAAATGCCCAGTTTCGTGGCCCCGGCGTTCAACATCGAGGCCATACTGATCATCATGCCCGTGGCCATCGCCCCCATTATCGAGCATTTCGGCGGGGTGCTGGCCATCGGCTCCGTGACCGGCCGGGACTACCTGGAAAACCCCGGCATCCACCGCTCGCTTATGGGCGACGGCGTGGCCACCATGCTGGCAGGCTTTCTGGGCGGACCGCCGTTGACCACCTACGCCGAGGTGACCGGCGCAGTGGCCCTGACCAAGATCTTCAACCCCGCACTCATGACCTGGGCGGCCCTCACCGCTATCTGTCTGGCCTTCGTAGGCAAGCTGGGCGCGCTGCTCCAGACCATCCCCACCCCGGTCATGGGCGGCATCATGCTGCTGCTTTTCGGGGCCATCATGGTGGTTGGCCTGAATTCCTTGGTGCAGGACGGCCAGGATCTGCTCAAGCCGCGCAATATGGTGGTGGTGGCTCTGATCATCGTGCTGGGCATGGGCAAGATGAGTTTCTCTTTCTGGGGAGTGCATCTGGAGGGTATCGGTCTGGCCGGAGTTGCCGGGGTGATTTTGAACGCCATCCTTCCCAGGGAGCGTACGGATGTGAAGAGCGAATAATCCCCAGCTACAGGTGAAGAATAAGGAACGGAAGGCCAAAGCCCGGCTGTGCGCACAGCTTGGCCGGGCTATTTCGTGGGGTCTCCGGTCCGGGCGATGGGTTCCACGAACTGCGCCTCCGAGTCCCAGGGGAACAGTATCCAGGTGTCCTGGCTCACCTCGGTGACAAAGGTATCCACCAGGGGGAGGCCTTGAGGTTTTGCAAACACCGTGGCGAAGTGGGCCTTGGGTGCCAGCTGGCGGACGGCACGGGCCGTTCTGCCGGTATCCACCAGGTCGTCCACCATCAACCAGCCATCGCCGTCGCACGGTGGGCCTTTGAGGATTTCCAGCGTATCCGTCTGATCCTGCCAGGAGTAACTGGCGACGCAGATGGTGTCGATGCTGTGGATATCGAGTTCGCGGGCGATGATGGCCGCAGGAATCATTCCGCCCCGGGTGATGGCAAGAATGCCCTTCCAGGGGCCAATGGCGGCCAGCCGCCGGGAAAGTGTCCGGCAATCGCGCTGGAGTTGCTCCCAGCTTACGGGGTGGAGACGGTGATAACGTTCGGCTCCGGCCATGGAGTTCGCCCCTGGTGTTTGAGGAATTGTGCCAGAGTAGGCAAAAAATCTGCGCCGGGCAAGGGCGCTGCAGAACGTAGAGGAAGCGCATTGCGCTTGCAAATTGGACCGGAAGATTATATATACTAATTAAGTCAAATGTTTCAGGTGTTTATCTGGCAACCCCGTTGTGAATGTTCATGAAGAAAGCGAGCCATCGACCGTGTCTACATATTGCCCCATCAATGCCGCTGCGGCCTGTTTTCTTTCCAGCACTCCTGTCTTTGACCGGGAAAGAGCGGTCTATGCGCATACCGTTGCCGCTCATGTCTGTTTCGCGCCTACCACGGATACCGAAATGGAGCCCGAAAGCGATGAGCAGTCGACCTTTTGCTGGCTGGTTTCCGAAGGTCTGCCGGAGATAGAACGTCTGGCCGAGGAACACGGCAAGCTGTTTCTGCCCATCCCCAATAGTGCCCTCACGGCCTCGGAAGTAGGGCTTTTCCCGTGGGATAACAGCGTATTGGTGATCACCCCACCCAAGCACCCCACAGAAGAGTATGTGGAATCCTGCCAGGCCATTCTGGCCAGCGGCTATCAGTTGGGCGTGCGCCTGGAGGACGGGGCGCAAGGCCTGGAAGCTGTTTTGGGGCTGGCCGACGTGATCATATACGATTTTTCGGTGCTTCGCCCCCTGGAAGTGGCTAAACTGCGCAAGGATCTCAAAGACTATTCCGCCCTGACCATGGCCTCCAATGTGGATTCCTGGGAGGCTGTCACCGGGGCCAAGGCCTTGGGGTTCGATCTCACCCAGGGGTCTTTTTTCGGCCGCCCTGAGATTCTTAAAGGCCAGAAGCTCCAGGCCAATTCCATCACCCGGCTGGAACTCATGGGTGTGCTCAACAGCCCCAACACCACCTTCAAGGACATCGGGACCATCATTTCCAAGGACGCCTTCCTGAGCTACCGGCTCATGCGGTACGTCAATTCTCCTGATCTGGGGTTGGGGCGAGGGGTGGATTCCATCGATCACGCCGTGGCCCTTCTCGGACTACAGGCATTTAAACAGTGGGCCATGATGGCCCTGGTAGCCAGTCTCGACGCCAGCCCCAAGGGAGAGGAACTGGCGTATCTTTCCCTCCAGCGGGCGGGCTTCCTCCAGAATCTGGCTGAACAGACCCCAAACAGCCCCTATTCTCCGCAGAGCATGTTCCTGTTCGGGCTGTTTTCCCTGCTGGACGCCATGATGGGGCAGCCCATGGACCTGCTCCTGGCAAACGTTCCCATGGAAGAGGCCATGAAACAGGCCTTATGTGACCGGGAAAACGCCCTGTCCCCATGGCTTGAGCTGCTGCGCGCCGTGGACAAGAACCGCTGGGATACCGTAAAGGGGTTTCTGGCAACGCAGGGAGTCCCTTCCGCTGTTGCGGCCAGGGCCTACCTCGACGCCTCCAAGTGGGCCAGAGTCTGCTTCAAGGCGGGGAAGGATTCGGCCTAGTCTGCCGGATCTTCAAAAAACGCACGTATCAGGCTGAGGCTTCCTGGGCGACGGCTGCGTCGTATTCGGCTTCCAGCTCGTTCATGAGCTCGGCGACCGAAGTGATGCGGTCCACCCGGTAGGCATTCTTGCCCGCAAAGGCGAAGCCGTACTTCAGCTTGCCCTTTTTGGCGTTCATGAGGGCCAGGGTGATGCAGTAGGGCGCGGTCTTGCTGTCGCAGGTGTGGATGCAGTGGTAGGGGCAGCTGCCGGGAGTCTTTTTGCCGCTGTAGGCGGCTTCAAGAAAATCGTTGCGGATGGCCCGGCCGGGAAGGCCCACAGGGCTTTGAACGATGACGATATCTTCTTCTTTAGCGTCGATGTAGGACTGCTTGAAGCGGTCGTCCGCGTCGCATTCATGGGTGGCCACGAAGCGCGTGCCCATCTGTACTCCTGCCGCGCCCATCTTCAGATACTTGAGGATATCCGCCCCGGTGTAGACGCCGCCAGCGGCGATGACCGGAACGGGCGATCCCGCCGCCTGCCCGTAGGGAGCCACGGCCTCGATCACCTGGGCCACCAGCTTTTCCAGTACGAATTCTGGAGCCTCGATCTGGTCGGCTTTGAAACCCAGATGGCCGCCGGCCATGGGGCCTTCAACCACAAAGGCGTCAGGCAGCCGGGAGAAGCGGGAAAGCCACTTCTTGCATATGATGACAGCCGCGCGGGCCGAAGAGACAATAGGAGCAATTTTGGTTTTGGAGCCTTCGGGGATGTAGCTGGGCAGGTCCAGGGGGAGGCCCGCGCCGGAGAAAATGATGTCCACGCCTTCCTGGACCGAGGTGCGCACAAGGTCGGGGAAATTGGTCATGGCCATCATGATGTTCACGCCGATGGCACCGGTGGTTTTGCTGCGGGCGGCGCGAATCTCGCTGGCCAGTATGCGGTTATTGGCCTCCGTATAGTTGGAGGCGAAATCCGGTTCATCCATGCCGATGCCAGCGGCTGAAATTACCCCGATGCCGCCGGCCATGGCCACTGCCGAAGCCAGGCCGGAAAGCGATACGCCAACGCCCATGCCTCCCTGGATGATGGGCTTCAAGACCTGAAGGTCGCCGATGGTAAGGCAGGGAAAAGGCATGATGACTCCAGGCTGCAATGCTGGGCAGAGGGGTTACGGGGCCAGGATGCAGGGCTACGAACGGGTTTGTGTTCCCCTAGTCCGTTGGCTGCCTGGCCGGGCGCTTCGTGCCCAGCGGGGTTTGTGAAGCGCTTCCGGGAACATAAAGAAAGCCGCGAGAACCTATCTTTCAGGCGGCTTGCAGCGTATCGTTCCGGGGCGGACGTGAGGGAGAACGTCAAGCCCAGTTCCACGTCGCATCCAGCCAAGGTTGGCGGGTGTTCACGAGTAGGAAGGTCTTCCTAGCGTAAACCCGGTCGCGTGTCCAGAGGGGGCGAAACCCCTGGGGGCGGGCCAGATGGCAGGCCTGTGGCGGGGTGGCGGCGCGGGCCGGATGCCAGGGGAACTGCCTGACGCGCCGCGCGGTTTTGACGAAGCAGTACCCTTGCTGCTAAGATCCCAGGCCATGAGCCCTTACGTATCACTTCGCAGTGTCAGCAAATCCTATGGGCTGAGGCCCTTGTTTTCAGGCGTTTCCCTGGGAGTTGGCCGAGGCGAGCGCATCGGGCTTATCGGGGCCAACGGTTCCGGCAAATCCACGTTGCTCAAAATCCTGGCCGGCATCACACAACCCGATGACGGCGAGCGCACCATCCGCAAACTGGCCAAACTGGCTTATCTGGCCCAGGAAGATTCCTTTGCGCCGGGGCTCGGCGTGGAGGAAATAGTCGCCGAGTCGCTGTTGGGCGAGGGCTTGCCTGAATCCGAGGTGTTCACCCGCGTGGGTGTGGCGCTCGGCAAGGCGGGGTTCGTCAACCTCAACCAGCGGGCCGATGACCTTTCCGGCGGCTGGCGCAAGCGTCTGGCTCTGGCCAGGGAACTGATCAAGGAGCCGGACGTCCTCTTGATGGACGAACCCACCAACCACCTGGACCTCGAATCCATCCTGTGGCTGGAAAAGCTGCTGCCTTCCCTGCGGGCCAGTTTTGTGGTGGTCAGCCACGACCGCTATTTTCTGGAAAACGTCACCAACCGCACCATCGAACTGGGCCTGGCCTATCCCGACGGTATACTGAGCGCCAACGGCCCCTACAGCGCTTTTCTGGAAAAACGCGAAGAATTCCTGGCCAGCCAGGCCGGGTACGAAGAAGCCCTGGCAGGCAAGGTGCGCCGGGAGATAGAGTGGCTGCGGCGCGGCCCCAAGGCCCGCACCACCAAGGCCAAGTACCGCATCGATGCCGCCGGCAAGATGATCCAGGATCTGGCCGAGACCAAGCGGCGCAACGCAGGCGTTGGGCTGGCTAAAATCGATTTCACCGGCACCGATCGCCAGACCAAACGCCTCATAGTGGCCGAAGGCATCGCCAAGAGCCTGGGCGGGCGCAAATTGTTCGATGATCTGGATATCGTGCTTTCTCCGGGCGTGCGCCTGGGACTCCTGGGCCTTAACGGCAGCGGCAAAACCACGCTTCTACGCACACTCTCCGGCGATCTTGCCCCTGACGCCGGAGCCGTGCGGCGCGCGCCCAATTTGAAGGAAGTCACCTTCGACCAGAACCGCGAACAGCTGGATAAAGACAAAACCCTGCGCGCCTCCCTAGCTTCGCACGGTGACTCCGTGGTGTACCGCGACCGTTGCCTCCATGTGGCCAGTTGGGCCAAGCGTTTCCTGTTCACACCCGACCAGTTCGAGCTGCCGGTTGGGCTGCTCTCCGGCGGCGAACAGGCCCGTATTCTCATCGCCCAACTGATGCTGCGGCCCGCCGACGTGCTCTTCCTGGACGAGCCCACCAACAACCTCGATATCCCCACTCTGGAAATCCTGGAGGAAAGCCTGATGGATTTCCCCGGTGCAGTGGTGCTCATCAGCCACGACCGCCATCTGCTCGACAGGGTGTCCACCGTGGTGCTGGGTCTGGACGGGCAGGGCGGGGCCGAGGTCTTCGCCGATTACGCTCAATGGGACGCCCAGCGTCTGGTGCAGGAAAAAACTAAAAATCAGTCGCAGGCCCAGGCCGAGGCGCCCAAGCCCAAACCTGCCGCGCCCAAACCGGTAGCCAAAAAGCTCACCTACAAGGAACAGCGCGAATTCGAGGGTATGGAACTTGCCATTCAGGAGGCAGAGGAGCTCTTGGAAACCTGTCAGGCCGCCCTGGTGGACCCGGCCATCGCCTCGGACGCCAACGCCCTGCATCAGCGCTCCGAAGCGTTGGAACAGGCCCAGGCCGAGGTCGATCGCCTCTACGCTCGCTGGGAAGAATTGGAAGCCAAAGCCGCCGCGTTGGAAGGGTAGGGCAGAAGAGCCGGGGGGCGCTGCCCCCTGGACCCCCGCCGGGAGGGCAAGCGCCCCCCCGGACCCCCGCAATAGGGGGGGCGTTCACTCGTCAACGCGAAGCTAAATGGGGGGTCCGGGGGGCCAATTGGCCCCCCGGCGGGAGGGGCCAGGGAGGGCAGCGCCTCCCTGGTCAAACGCCCTCCCTGGTCAGGGACAGGGAATCTGTTCGTACATCAGGTTGCCGCCCTGGTACACCTCGCGGTAGCACTGGGTGTTGGCCTTGTAGATGACCTGGCCCGTGGGCGCGGTGATCACCACGGTCTTGGGCGGCAGGGAGGCTATGAAGGCACCGGCCACCACGCCTGCCGCAACCCCCGCTGCGACAGCGCCTGCCGAGGGACCGTAGTAGCCGCCGTGGTAGGGCACTGGCACGGGAACCGGTACGGGCACCGGAGGACGGTAGCCGGGATATCCCCGGTTGACGTTGTTGACGTTGACGTTGCGGTTGACGTTGACGTTCCCGTTGTTGACGTTGACGTTGCGGTTCACATTGGCGTTATTGATGTTGCCGCGGGCCGGCTGTGCGCCCTGCATGCGATTGACGTTGGTCTGACGGTTGACGTTGACCTGGTTAAAATTTCCCTGTCTGTTGTATCCTCCACCTCCACCTCCACCGAATCCACCTCCTCTGCCGCCTCCGCCTCCGCCGCGATACGCGAAGGCCTCCGCACCGCAGGCCAGCAACACGGCCAGCGCCAGTGTGAGGCTGAACATGGATTTCAAGGACACGGCCTGGGATCTGGAGAACCGGGAGTGACGCGAATTTATACTGTGCATATGCGTTCTCCTTGGCCTACTGGGCCGTGGTCTGGGCCGGAGCCGGGGCTGATGCGGGGATGGGCAGCACAGGAATCTGCCTGGCGCCCTTGGGCTGAACGGTGGTGAAGAATCCCGCGGGGTACTTGCGCGCGGTTTTCCACTCGGTGATTACGGCGCTGAACTGCGGCCAACCGGGCAGGGCTTTATCCGTGATGACCAGCTTGCGCGGCAGGCCGTCGGCTTCGTCCACCCAAATCTGCCAGTTCTGTTCCAGACCAAAGAAGGCTAAGTGGTGGCAACTGCGTCCGGCCGCCATGTGCAGGCCCAGGTACATTGCTTTCGCGTCTTTCATGGATACCGTGGCGCAGGGGTCGGCGTACACCAGGTTGGCCAGCGGAGCTTCAATGTCGTATTTTTCCAGTAGTTTGCGCAGTACTTCATCCGTTGTGCCCGAGACCTCGACAGCACCGTAGGCCAGCTTGTCGCGGTCGAGCATGGTCAGCGTTTTGCCGTCGTAGACCGTGACGGTGGAGATATCGTCACCCTCCACCTCGCTGCGGAAACGGTCCGGGCGCTGCACGAAGGCTTGAACCCGCTTGGAGATCTGCACTTTGTCTCCGTTGGGATAGGCGTAATCCTGGGAGACGTCGGCTTTGAAGGAATACGAACGCAGCGCAGCCAGCGACGCGCAGGAGGCGCGCAACAACACCTCCGCCTGCATGTCCTGCTCCCCGGTGGGGGGGCCTTCGGCCTGTTGGGCGCGGGCGGTTGCGCCTTGGGCCAGTAGACAGAAAATGCTTAACAGCAATACGCCAAGCCGTTGCATGGGCTCCTCCGGGGCATAGGGTTTCGTTCACCAGCCAAAAGGCCGTAACGTCCTCGCATCTATCCGCTTCAAGAAGGCTGGCGTCAAGCTGGAAAGCCTTTTGTGCGTTGCAACGTCCGGCTGCGCAGGGGGCTTACGGCGTGGCGTACGGCAAAGTCAGGCTGGCGGCAGGACGCTCTCCTTCGTCTCAAACGGGTCGTCACTGCGTGGGCGTATTGGGCTCGCGACCGGCGTATTGCGCGGCTTTGGCCAGGCGGGCTTTCTGGATTTCCTCATCGGCGCGGGCCATACGGGCGCACAGGCTGGCTACCATGTCCGCCGCGCCTTCCCCGCCGCCGCCCAGTTCGCACTCCGCCAGATCGGCGGCCATCTGCTTTTCCATGCGCGCCGATTCCAGGAACATGATGTAGGCCAGGGCCAGGGCTGCGTTGTTGTCCTCGGAGCCGTCGCACAGCAGGGCGATCTGCTTCTCGGGCACGGTCTCGAACAGCCGGTCCACAAACATGCCGATCCATTTGCGATGCAGGTCCGGCAGCAGCGGAGGCACGCTCCCGGCCAGGCATTCCTGGGCCTGCGGGCTTAGGTCCGGGCGCGAGACCGAGAGGAATTCCTCAATGGCTTCCCGGCGGTGGTCTTCGGACTGCAGGGTGCGCAGGTAGAGGGTTTTATGGATGAACAGGCGATAGAGAGCGTTTTCGGGTCTTTCGGGGTTCATGCGTGTACTGGCCTCCTTGGCGCGCGGAAAATAGCTCAGGCCGCCATCGGAGGCAAGCTGACCGTCAGCACGGAGGGCTGCTATGAAAAACCTTGCGCTTTGCCTCGCGGGCGGTAATTCTGCCGATGCTTTACTCAACAACGCCAGGAGGCGGCCATGTCTCTGCCTGAAATTCTTGCTCTGACGAAACAACTTATGGCCTTCCGGTCCACGGACGACAATCCGGCCCAGCGCGCAGCCTGCGCCGAGGCCGTGGCTGAATATCTTGAGGCTTCGGGCATCGTTTGTGAAAGCCTGGAGAATCAGGGCGTCCACAGCATCGTGGCCCTGCCGGAGCCGGGCCGCACCAAGGTGCTGCTCATGGCCCATATGGATGTGGTGGCAGCGCCCGATTCCCTGTTCACCCCGGTGGAGCAGGGCGGCAAGCTCTACGGACGCGGGGCCGTGGACGACAAATACGCCGTGGCTCTTTCCATGGTGCTCATGAAAAAGCATCTGGCCAGACTTCGTAACGTCGGAAAATCCCAGCAGGATCTGCCCTTTGGCATTCTCATCACCGGCGACGAGGAAAAAGGCGGGCGACTGGGGGCAATGGAAGCCCTCAAGAACATCTCTGCCGAGTTCTGCATAGCTCTCGACGGCGGCGGCTTGAATACCATTGTGAACAAGCAGAAAGGCGTGTTGCGCCTGCGCCTGACGGCTCAGGGCAAGGCCGCCCACGGCGCGCGTCCCTGGATGGGAGAAAACGCCATCGAGGCGTTGACCGAAGATCTTCACGCCCTGCGCCCGTTGTTCGCCGAAGACGCGCCGGACCACTGGAATCGCACCCTGAACGTGGGCCTGATCCGCGGCGGTACGGTGGTGAACATGGTGCCTGCCAACGCAGAGGCCTTTCTTGACATCCGCTATACCGAGCGCGACGATCCGGATGCGCTGCTGGCCGATATCCGCGCTGCGGTGCACTCCGAGGTCACCGTGGAGAGCAGCAGCAACCGCTTCGACGGCGGCGCGTCGCCACTGCTGGACAAACTCCTGACCTTCGCGCCACACGCTACGCTGGGCAAAGCCCACGGCGCGACCGACGCCCGGTTTCTCTCTGCCCAAGGTATCCCCGGAGTCGTGTGGGGCGCAGACGGCGACAGTTCGCAGCACTCCAACGATGAACACCTGAACATAGACAGCTTGCAAGCGCTGCACAAATGTTTGGATGGCTATCTGAAGGCGCTGGAAGAATGAGACCAAGAACAAGGGGGCGCTGCACTTCGTTCGAAACGGTCTGCTTCACTCTTAACGGTCTGCTGCGCCCCTGCAGGCGAGCATCCGTAATCCCC
>JBBRUD010000097.1:0-16116 GCA_038248065.1 Desulfovibrionales bacterium
CGTGGACTCATGGCGGTTGCTACAGCTCATGAGCTTGCCGAAATGGAAGCACTGACACCTCAAACAAAGCCGCTTTTTACCGGATTCACCAGTTCCGTAGACAGCAGTGGTACGGTGTTCATCAATCTAGCCAGCGGAGGGATGATCAGGGACATGGGTAGCCAAGTCTGCTTCTCGGCACATAACGAAACGGCCAGGAATGCCGCCATGCTCTTCGCCCGCGCGAAGTGGGGCAAGAGGCTTTTGCTGGACGGCAATGTTCTGCGACCTCAATCAAGGACACGGGCACGCGGGCAGGAGTTTGGCCCAGAGCGATAAAACGCTCGTCTGTTGAAAACAAACAGCTACGCCTCATAACCTCAAGAAGGGTTCCGGCCTCCGCTGCGGGCTTGAGATTGTATTGCTATTGGTCCATATGCTACCGTACTCGGTAACAAATGGTTCTGAGCGGTCAACCCTGCCCTGAAGTACGCAGCCACAGGCGCAGTCGAGCACAATTTCGCCGCCTTTTTCCGGCTGGGTATTGTCGTTGTTGTGCTTGCGCGGACAAAGGCTATTCTCCAGCCGGACGAAATCCTGGCTCATCCCCGTGGTCTTGAAGTACGGGAAATCGTTTCCTTCCTTAAACCGCAACCCCACGGCCTCAAAGCCGGTCCAAATAGTGAATCGACGCGAGCAAATGGACTCTTGAAAGAAGATCAGGGCTCCACGTGGAGCCCTGATCTCGTGCACGTTAAACTTATACGCAGCCAGTAGGCTTGGGCAGGCCAGCCATTTTGCAGGCTCCCTTTCCTGGGCCAGAGGGGAATAGCTCATAGATGTACTTCAGCTTGAACCCGGTCACCTTGGAAAGAATGCGCACCATGGGAGCGATTCCATTCTTCTTGTAATAGTCCTGCAAAAAATCAAGCAGCTTATTGTGATCTTCAGACAATTCCTTGATACCTTCTGACTCTTTGACGTATTCTAACCAGTCTGGAGTCCAATCCTCAAAGCGCTGCAAAAAACCATCTTCATCGATTTCAAAAGACTTTCCTTTAAATTCAATAGTAGCCATGCGCCCCTCTCTTTCAATCATTTGAAGTTGCTATTCCTCAATGCCCCAGACACTTCATACTCTGTTATTTCTCTCTTGCGAACGGCCAGGCCATGATGCCGCCTTCCATGACGGCGACATTGTCATATCCCCAGGCTTCAAGCACGCGTTGCGCCTCGTAGCCTCTCATGGAAACCTTACAGAACGCAAGGATCCGCGTCTTCTTGTCCGCAGGCAATTCACTCAGGCGATTGCGCAACTGCCCAAGGGGGATCAGCGTCTCCCCGATGCCCAGGCGCATTTCCTCGAATTCCTTCGGACCGCGCACATCCAAGATATAGGGCTTGAGCCCTTTGTTTAAATCCTGGTGGACATCCAAGCATGAGACGCCGTTCAAGAAGCCCCTCATCTTGTTCTCAAGTATGTGCGCTGTGACGATGAAATGGTCGATGGCCAAGGAAAATGGCGGCGCATAGGGGAGGTCTGCCATGCAGGCATCAGCCACGGTCATACCGGCCATTACGGCCATGGCCGCTTCGGCCACCTGGCGGTTCACCTCTCCAGGGCCAACACATTGAAAGCCAAGTATTCGCCCTGTCCCGGCGTCTGCGATCATCTTCGACACCAGCAGCTTCGCCCCCATGAACCCCGGCTTGTCTGGGCTGGCGTTTACAGCGGTAACCACATTGTATCCAGCCTCTTTGGCCTTGCGCTCTGAGAGCCCGGTCGATCCCGCCGCGAAGTCGAAAACCTTGCAGATGCCGCTGTGGATGGTTCCGGGGAAGATGGCGTTGTCGCCGATGGCGGCGTTTTCTCCGGCCACACGGCCTTCCAGGTTGGCTAGGTCGCCATAGGGAGCCAGGGTCTTGCTGCCGGTGAGTCTACAGACCACCTCGACGCAGTCCCCCGCAGCGTAAATATCAGGGTCTGAGGTCCGCATGTGGGGGGTCACGGCGATGCCCCCGGTGACTCCGAGGGTAAGCCCCGCCTCGCGGGCCAGTTGCACGTTGGGTGCAACGCCCAGGGACACTACAGCCAGATCGCAAGGCAGCGCGCGATCATCTTCCAGGCGAACGACGCGCACATGACCAGCCTCGCCTTCGAATCCAGCCACGCCCATGCTGGTGATCACCTGCGCGCCCTTGGCGCGGGCATGATTGGCGACCAGCATGGAGAGCTCAGGATCGAGGAAAGCCAGAATATTGGGCAGCTTCTCCACCACCGTCACGTCCATTCCGCAGGCAACAAGGGCTTCGCAGGCTTCCATGCCAATCAGGCCACCACCGGCGATTATGGCTTTTTTGCCTTTGCCCGCAGCTCCTAGCTCGCGCAGACGGTCGGCATCCGCCATGACGTGCAGGGTGTGAACGCCATGAAGTTCAATACCGGGAAACCGGGGAACGCGCGGCGTGCCTCCGGTACAAAGGATAAGCTTGTCGTAGGCCATGGTTTCTGTTTCAGCCGCGCCCGCCTTGCGGTAGGCGATGGTCTTGGCCTGTTTGTCCACGGCCAGAACCTCGGTGTTTACCATGGCCTGCACGCCTTTGGCCCCGGCGAAGAACGCCGGATCGCGCACCACCCCGGCCGGAGTGCATAGCAATTGCTCACGGTTGGTCACGCCGCCGGACACGTAATAAGGGTAGCCGCAGGAGGCCATGGAGAGTTCCGGGGCTTTCTGGAACAGGATAACCTCAGCACTCTGGTTGAGCCGTTTAGCACGGGCCGCCGCCTTGGGGCCTGCGGCGGTTCCACCTATGACGACGATGCGCATGGCTAACATAAGGCTTCTCCCTTGGCGTTGGAAGTGTTTATCCACTGTAATTATGCAAATGCTACGTGATAAGGGGGATGCGTATCAGCTTAAAACTGAAAGTGCATTCCAGCTTTTCCTGGATGGACCTTTGTGCCAAAAGATTCATTAAGGATGTTAATGGCAAGTTCCCCAGTACAATGAAGAGGCGCAAGAAATTCTGGTGAATACTCCTGAATGACGGAGAGCACCTCACGAATTTCTGCCTCTCCAGAATGCATAAGATGCATGCCACCTATAATACAATGAATTTTGCTTTCTGAGGATAGATTTCTAACGCAGTTCAGCGTGTTGGCAAGACCAGCGTGGCAACATCCCAATACGAGCACCAACCCTTTTGAGGTATATATCCACAGAGCCATGTCGTCTGGAATGGTATCAATTTGCGTGGCCCCGACATCGAAATAAAATGGCCAGTCCGGTCCCACAGATCTTTCCTTGCGCGGTATTGTGCCGGTCAGATGCACGTTCGGGCATAATTGTACCGGCCCTGTTACCCACCTGAGCCTGGCCTCAGGCACGGAGTTGAGGATGGCCTTGGAGGCGTCGTGCATATGGACCGGCTTTACACTACCGTTCTTGACAGCGTAGCGGGGAAGAACCGCAGCCGAATGGCAGTAGACCGTTGCAGACCGCGCAACCCTGAGAGCGAAAGGCAGCCCTCCGCAATGATCGTAATGCCCATGGCTCAAGACGATGGCGTCAGCAGTGGAGACCTCTATTCCAAGCGTGGAGGCGTTATTTTCAAGCGCACCGTTCTGGCCGGTATCAAACAGGATGCGTATGTCAGGCGTCTCAATCCACAAGGACAGGCCGTGCTCGCTCTCAAGCCCGCTCTGTGCGCGATTGTCCACCAGCACCGTAATATCTACTTCCACCGGCATCATGCCTCCGAAGGTCGTCGCAAAAATTTAGCTTCGCTCCAGGCCATGAGGATACCATCTTGTGATATCTCCGCTCGCAAACGGTACAGAGGTGGGCTGCATTTAAGCATTAAAGCTGAAATTTCTAGGCATGCACAACAAGAAATTGCATGAATGTAACGCACATGAAGATCAGCAGTGAGTGCCACGATTCCTTGATGGAACAGACAATGCGTCATGGCTGAATCCAGCAGGGCCGCGGTCACTCCGCCATGGAGAATTCCATCATAGCCTTGCAAAACGGCAGTGGCGGTAAATTGAGTTTTGACCCCCCCGTTACCATCTGCAATAAACGATAGTCTTAGAGACCACGGGTTTAATTTTCCGCACAACAAACAAAAAGCATGGTCATTAATCACTTCTGGGGAAGCCTTCCTTTCTGCATCAACACGGTTCCCGGCTGCGACCAATGCTGTTGAATCACTGTAGCTTGCTACGAAGTCGTTCATTATGGCCAGCCTGGGAACACCCTCAACCGGGCGTTTGCTTGACTGACCGTGTTGGTGGATAATCTATGATGCATTAGGATTTTCCGGGTTGGGCGGCTCCCTCAACAGAGCCGGACAGGGGGACGCCTCGACGAAACTCATCGCGGCTTCGATAACTTCTTTGAAGGCAACTGAGGCAGGAGACGGCCCCTTGATCGCCAAGTACGCCTCACCTTGATCGGACGCCCTGCCGACTTCACCGTCGATGGGAATGCGGCCCAGGAAGGGGACGTTGGCCGACTGGGCCAGACGTTCACCTCCGCCGGAATTGAAAATGTTATGCACCGAGCCGCACTGCGGGCAGTGGAAGCCGCTCAGGTTCTCCACAATGCCAAGAACGGGGTTGCCAAGCTCCCGGCAGAAGCCCACGGACCGGCGGACATCGTCGATGGCTACGTCCTGGGGCGAAGTGACCACCAGAGCGGCGGCGTCCGCGCCCAGCAGCTGCATCACGGAAAGCGGCTCGTCGCCGGTTCCGGGCGGGCAATCCACAACCAGGCAGTCCAGATCGCCCCAAGCCACATCATGGAGGAATTGCTTGATGACCCCGCCTTTCACCGGTCCGCGCCAGATCACCGCCTCATCCGGGTTGGGCAGAAAAAAACCCATGGACACGACTTTAAGATCCCATCGCCACTCCACGGGCAGGATAGCGTCACCGGCCATTTGGGGCTTGACGCCTAGGAGTCCCATGATGCGGGGAATGCTGGGGCCGTGGAAATCCACGTCCAGAAGGCCCGTCTTAAGGCCTGCCAGAGCTAATCCGGCGGCCAGGTTGGCCGCTACAGTACTTTTTCCCACGCCACCTTTGCCGGAGAGGACCACGATCTTGCTTCTGATGCGGGCAAGCGCGTTTGGGGCTTCCAGTGGTTGCAAGGGAGTGTTCGCCCCGGAATCGCATGAGGACTGTTTCATGTGTTCTTGCGCTTCTGTACGCACACGGGTGCGCACGAGTTGATGGTTCGCCGAAGATAATATTTACGCGAAGATATCCGCCGGAAGGTACGGGTGCGCACCTTCCACCACAGGGATGCCGGACTTGGCCCTAAGCTTTTTCATGATGGTCTCTTTGTGTGGACAATGGTCCGTGATGCACGGACCCACATGGATCACCGTGGGCTTCTCGCCCATGGGAGCGTTCCAAAGCTTCAGCTGAACCAGTCGGGTAACTATCGTGGATCCAGGGCAGTCGCCACAATTGAGCAGCCCCAGTATCTGGGCATCACTGTCTTTGTAGGCTGCGAACTCGCCTTCCCTACGGTTGAAACCCACCAGACACCGGGAACACCCGATGCACACATCGTCCATGGCCTTCTTGCATCCGACGATGAGAATTTTCTCCATGAGAACTCCTTATGTGCCATACGTGTCTCTCTAGGTTCTTCGCCTAAAGCACGCGTATGAGCTTTGCCATGACATCCAAAGCATCCTGTTCGACCGGGTTAGGCGCAATCTGGGTGAGCACGCCCAGGCCTTCGGAGTCATCGTGAAACTGCTCGGGGCTTAACGCACTCATAACCGCCGAGTTGATGAGTGCGTTAACGCGCGTCAACTCCAGCACCAGTTCGAAGGGGCGGAAGTCGGACATGCTTGCATCCACAATTACAAGCACCGGGGAGCGCACCTTGGCCATTTCCAATGCGGCCATGCCACTGCGGGCGTGAACCACTTCTGCCCCGGAGTCGATTAATCCCTGGGTGAAACCTTCCAATCCAGCAAGCGTCGGCGTGGCCAGGATAACAAGCATGGTAACCTCAGTTATTCAGACGTTTGCTTTGCCGCAGCAAGAGCCAGGGCCCGCGCATCCCGCAATTCCCGGACTTGAACCGCAGCAACCAGTGTCTTTTGCCCCAGTCAGATTCATGGCCGTTTTACCGGTAAGGCTGCTGGTGGGTGACACTTGTCTTTCGGTGGTGGCCCCACCACAAGAAGGACAGCGAAGGCCTTCGTCCTGCCTCAGGGTTATGATTTCACCTGCAAAGCCGCATTCCCGGCACACGATGTCATAAATTGGCATTCTGCTCTCTCGCCGTGGGGCTGCGACCTCGATTCGTGGGGTGCAGGCCATGGCCGTTTCAATGTTGAAGCGGGCGGCTGGGAATCAGGCGCAGCCCCCGCCGCAGGTGGATTCAGTGGAGAACCGCTGAAGCTCTCCGGCGATAAGCGCCTGAACAGCCACGGCCACGCTCTCTGCGCCGCCGCCGTGGAACACGTCGATGCCCATCTGCTTGAAGCCCATGAGCGGGCGCATGCCCATGCCACCGGCAATCAGCGCCTTTACGCCGTTTCCGGCGAGATAATTCACCGGAGCCATGCAGCCGCCGTGCTCGTGCGGCACGTTGGGCAGGGTGTTGACCGACATCACCTTGGAATCGCCGATTTCGACGAGCGTATAGATTTCACAGTGCCCGAAGTGCTCTCCAACTTTCGCTTCCAGGCCGCCGGGCATGACGGAGGGTATTGCTACGATAAACTTGTCCATTGTATCACTCCTTATTGGTTCATTGGCGTCAGAAACGGCTCTTTGCCCGTCTCGGACAACGCGACGATACGGTTCCATGCCTCCCGCAGGGTGTGGGCGAACGGCGAATCAGCCATCTCCGTTACCGCGCGTCCTCGAAGCATGGCAGCAAACATAATCTCGTCGTGGGGCAGCTCGGCCACCACTTCCATGCCGCGTTGCTTGCAGTGGGCCTCTATCCGTGCGGCCTCTTCGCGGTTGAGGTCGCATTTGTTTATCAGCACGCAAGCCGTAACGCGGAAATGCGCGCACAAATCCAACACGCGTTCCAGGTCGTGCCGCCCCGATGGTGTTGGCTCCGTGACAATGACGGCCAGATCGGCCCCGGCGAGGGAACTGATTACCGGACAGCCAATGCCGGGCGAGCCGTCGCAGAGGATGATGTCCTGGCCGTCTCGCTTTGCGATGTCCCGTGCCTCTTTTTTCAGGACCGAAACCAGACGCCCTGAATTCTCTTCACCTGGGTGCAGCCGGGCGTGGACCATGGTTCCGAACCGGGTGTTACCGACAAACCACTGGCCGCAGTGTTTCGCCTCGAACCGCACCGCCTCAGCCGGGCAGAAGGCCACGCATACCTTGCATCCCTCGCAGCGTCTGGAGTCCACGGAAAAACCCGAAGCATCCTGGCGGATGGCCCCGAACCGGCACATATCGGCGCAGACGCCGCAACCGGTGCAGGTGGTATCGTCGATCACCGCCTCGTGGCCGGAAATAAAGGCTTCGCTGCGCTGATTGTCGGGTTGGAGCAGTAGGTGTAGGTCGGCCGCATCCACGTCTAGATCGCAGATTACTGCCATGCGCGCCAAATCCGCAAAGGCCGCCGTAAGCGATGTTTTTCCTGTGCCGCCCTTGCCGCTGATGACCACGATCTCACGCATGTCGGTTCTCCGATGCCATAGCCATCACGCTGTTGCGCAGTTCAACAAACACAGTTTCCATTCCCGAATTCATGGCCGCCAGGACGTTGCCCAAGGCGTATTCCTCTGCGATAGCCCGCTGGTAAGGAATTTCGCAGAGCACCGGGATGGCATGTTCCGCACAGAAATCTTGAACGGATGAATCTCCCAGCCCGGCCCGGTTAATCACTGCGCCCATGGGTTTCCCCAGCGGCGCGAAGGCCTCGACGGCCAGGACGAAATCGTGGAAACCGAAGGGAGTTGGTTCCGTGACCAGCAGGATGACGTCGCTGTCCATGACCGCGTTCACCGCCGGGCAACTCACGCCGGGCGGGCAATCTATAATGGCGTCCGTCCCGGGCTGTGTCAGCAGGGAGTCAAGGCGGCGCTTCACCCCGCGCATCAGCGGCGGGCTCATAGCCTCGCCAACACGAAGCCTGCCTGATAAAAACCGTGCGTTTCTGACCTTTCCCCCTTCCACTAGGCCAAGCTCCCGCCTTCCGGTCGACAGCGCCCCCTCCGGGCAGATGGCCATGCAGCCGCCGCATCCGTGACACATCTCCGGGAAGGTGAGCAGCACCTTGCCCATCACCGAAATGGCCTTGAACTGACAAAGTTCTGAGCATTTGCGGCACAACGTACACTTGGAGAGGTCCGCAACGGGGATCTCCATGAAGGCGCTTTCGCGCCAGGTAATTTCCGGGTGCAGAAAAAGATGGAGGTTGGGTTCTTCCACATCCAGATCCACTGCCACCAGCGGGCGTTGCCAGACCCAGGCCAATGAAGCCGACACCGTGGTCTTGCCCGTGCCGCCCTTTCCGCTTGCAACCGCTACAATCATGGTCGCCTACTTATTGGGTCCGTCCGCGAAAGGAACCTGTCCGGATGTGTATCGTGTAACAGCCTCGCCAACGGTTACGCCTTCCAAGTTCTGGCCCACCTTGATTCCGGCGGCCTCAAGAGCCTGGTAGGCCTTGGGGCCAACGGTGCCAGTAAGCAGAACGCCCGCACCAGCATCGGCGATGCGCTCGGCGGTCTGGATGCCTGCGCCGTGGGACATGGCCTGGGATTGTCCGTTGTCGATGAAGCGTGTGACCATGGTGTCCAGGTCCACCACCACGAATCCGGCGGCGCGGCCGAAACGTGGATCGACCATATCAGTCAGCATGGGGCCTTCGGCACTGATGGCAATGATGTTCATAAACGGTTTCCTTGTTTTAGCAGGTGCAGGGGTAGAGTCTTGGTGGTCACCCGTCACCGCGAATTCGCCGCCCTCGATGCGCAGAGCGAGGGCGTTCACCAGGGCGTCCGCAACAGCGCTCCGGGCCGCGGACAACATACGCCCGAAGGTATGCCGGGATACGCCCATGCGTGTGGCTGCTTCGGTGGCGGTCAGGCTTTCCAGGTCGGCCAACTTGAGGGCCTCCAGGCCTTCCACAGTGAGATACGCCTCACCGAGTTCGTTCATGGGCACGCCCCTAGGTTTGAAGTAGGTCGCTTTCGGTGTTCCCGAAACTTTGCGGCACAATTTCGGCCTTGACATCCGTGCCCCTTATTTTGCTCAAATGAGCATTAAGGCTGTTGAGCGGACCTGTCAACCCTGTTGAGCTCTATTATGTGGGGAGGCTCGCGCCTCCCCACTGTCTGGTACAAAATACCACCTTTTGGGCGAGACTTGGCCGCATCACCTGGCCTTACTACTTCTGGCGACAGGACCCATCGCGCCTGCGCAATCCCTGGCAGGCACCTCGTCCGGCACCACCATTGCGAGGCTCATCAGCTTCCAAGGCCGTCCCTTCTGCGTCCTGTTGGGAAGAACCGAGGGCCTTCACGTCTTGTACAGCGTCAGCAATCTCCCGGCCGTTCATCGCGCCGCCTTCGGGCGCTCCGACTGCCGCGATCCGTCGGCATTCCCCCTGGACCTTGCCGCCGCCGCGCCCCATTCCGCCGTTGCCCCTGCCTTGCCGACCTGTTTGTCCAATGCCTTGTCCGTTCATAACCCCTCCTCTGGTTTGAGTGTTTCGGGCACATTTCCCTCATGCCCGAGCCCGCAGCCACGCCTCCGGCAACCGGCGCGGGGTGAATCCGTCTCAGCACCGGCCTGCGCTGTGTTCGCCCCGTCTTCGCCCACATCCTCAATGCGGATGGCCCAGCCGTTGGTGAGCGCTCTGGCCACCACCATGCGGGCCTCACCCAGGATGCGGCACAAGGTTGGGCGCGAAACCTCCATCCGTACGGCGGCTTCTTCCTGGCTTAACCCCTCAGCATCCACCAACCGGAGAGCCTCGAAGCCCTCGACGGCCAGAGTCACCCCCCGAAGCTGTCCCATGGGAACGCCTTGGGGCTTGTAAAACGTGGCAGGCGGGGTGGATTGGATGCAACGACGCTTTCTTGGGCGAGGCATGAATGCTCCTAGTTATGAAATCATGTTCATAACTAGGACCAGAGTTTCAAGCTGTCAAGGGGCGATTTGGAAAAACGAGGGAGCTTCGTTGCGTGCGCGCAACAGATAGCCGCACGCCCGCGATAAAGGGCTCGTGGTATTTTCCAGATGCACCCCAAATGCCCCCAAAATCAAAAGCTATTCCTTGAAACGCCCTTTCACTGCACGGTCACCCTAGTGTTGTGTTGTCGACAAATAGCATTTATCTAGTCGGCCCTGAATTTTGTCCATAACCCTGAAAATGCTTAACAAACTCTCGGTATCTATGTAACGTCTTCACCCAGGAACTGTAGTGATTCTGCAGAAAACCGGTTGCGTCTGAGCACTTCTGGGGGTGGTCATGCAGGCAAAATCGCGAGACAATCGTCAGGCAAGTTTCCTTTACCCGGACCTTTTGGACCAGCTCAATCCCGCCCATCCCCTGCTCAAATTGGCCAAGAAAATTCCGTGGCAGCGCTTCGAGGACGAATTCGCCGGGCTCTATAGCCAGGCCGGACGTCCGGCCAAGCCCATCCGACTCATGGTCGGCCTGATGATGCTCAAGCAACTTGAGAACCTCAGCGACGAGCGGGTGGTTGAGGCCTGGGTGGCCAATCCCTACTTTCAGGCCTTTTGCGGCGAAACCCGTTTCCATTGGAAGCTTCCCTGCAATCCTTCGGACTTCGTCTATTTCCGCAAGCGAATCGGCGAAGAAACGCTTCAGCTTTTTAAAAGAGTTCACAAGCAGAAGCGGACGGACAAGAACAAGGTCTACAGCCTGCATGAGCCGGATGTGCTGTGCATCGGCAAAGGCAAGGAGCACAAGAAATACGAGTTCGGCCGAAAGGCTTCCCTTGTTGTGACCAAAACCACGGGCGTCATCGTCGGGGCACTGTCCTTCACGGAAAACGTCTATGACGGCAATACCTTGCCCGAAGTGTTGGAGCAGACATGGCAGATCACGGGAACCTGTCCCCAGGTGGCCATCTGCGACCGGGGCTATCGGGGTCGAAAACGGGTGGGGGACACGGAAATTTTGACGCCGCGCCGATCGAAAAAGAGCGACACACCTTCCCAGCGCCGCAAGGCAAGAGAACGCTTTCGGAGACGAGCCGGGATTGAACCGGTGATTGGCCATGTCAAACATGATCACCGCATGGCGAGGAATTTTCTGAAAGGTGTGCTCGGTGATGCCATCAACCTGTTCATGGCCGCCGCAGCCTTCAACTTCAGGACGTGGATGCGCAGACTGGCGCAGCTTTTTGCCCTCAGTTTGGTAATCCTGCTTGCCGGGACAAAGAAAGTCCAAGGACGCTACGCCGTCGTATGACGGCGGAAATGCGTTTTTCAGGGACGACTATCTAAATGGTGAGCCCGCTGGTCGTTGTAGCACCAGATGTAGATCATGATTTGAAAGACAAGGGCTTGACAGAAAGTCTAAGGTAAAATCAACCCTGGGCTCGATGACCGTGTTGACCGGTCGTGACCTGCAGCCCAATTTCTCGTTGATTTTGACACTGGCCAGTGACTACAGAGCAGAGCGCTATGTTAGTAGGGTGTTGACCGTTATATACATTCAAACTTGCGTGGATATCGTTGTATTAGCCGTGTTATTTGTGCATTACATGTTTAGAATAATTTTTAGTTTTTCAAAAGCTGCTACATGCTTTTCCTTGTCATCAGTGAGTTTCTTGATGTTATGCAGCTTCCACCGCACGCCAGGGAGTGTCGCAGCATGCTGGGTGTCCAGTAACCCCCAATCCGGCATACCTCTTTTGAAGGAAATGAGAAACTTCCGCTCAGTATCGGTGAGAAGGCTACGAATATGGGAAGCAAGCATGGCTTGAACTTCTTGAAGTTCAGGTAGTGAAATACTACTTCTGGACATCCCCTGGAACTCTCGATGGTATATTCCCTCAATAAGTTGAAGATTCGGAGAAAGGATTTCGGCGATGGGGCGCGGGTGACTTATGAGGTAGATTAAAAAAGCCTTGCGGATGTCTTCTGTGATGCCGGTTTGCTCCAAGAGAAGGCGCACGTCGAAGAGATCACGCGGGTGCTGCCTGTCCAGGGCGGCGCAGAGTTTACCTCCGAAAAGATCGGCCTGCCCAAGGCATCGAACGCTTGCAGACATAGCAAATTGACTTTCCACAGAGGGGCGTACAGCCGCCACCACTGTTTCATAAACGGTGCCCCGAATGACGGCGTTTGGTTCCACCTTGATGGTCACACCATCGGATGTCACCAGAAGTTTGGATGATGTTCCCGTCGCCTGGGTGCGCTGTACATTGGCCCCGAGCTTATGCCGGACGGCATCCGCCAGGCGCTGCATCCCAAGTTCGATTTCGCTCAGGGCCGTGTCGCGATCGTTCACCGGGCAGTAAGCGAGGTCGATATCAACGGATAGACGTGGCATGTCCCAGACGAAAAAGTTGATGGCCGTTCCGCCCTTGAGTGCAAAATATGGGGAACCGTCCCCCTTTGGGTGCGTGTAATCAATCAGGGCAAGGACGCGCAGTAACAGGCGGACCTGTTTTTCGTATACCGAAAGCATCAAAACAGCACCTCGCCATTCTCGGTTCGTCGAGGAACCGTGATCTGGTACTCCTTATCCAACACGCCTCCCTTCACTATTTGCCGGTTTCCAGTGCCAAGATTCACCCGCGAAACATTCAGGTTGGAGAACCAAGCATGTCCGGCTAGCCGGGCAAAGTACAGGAAAAGGCGTTTGGCCTTGATGCTGCCGCATCCTTCAAGGAGTTTCTGGGCCACGAACGGGCGCAAGGTGCCCAATCCGGCTATGATTTGCTCGGCTTCGTCAAAGCCCACTTTTTGTGGGACATGAAACAACATCTCTAGGGCCGCCAGTTCAGGCGGCGCTATGCGGACGGAATAGTCACGCACCGTAACGGACACATGTTCATGGGCGGGGGGAAGGACAAAAAGAGAAGTGGCTGTGAATACGATCTGTGCGTTCCAGTCCCTGCTGGTGAACCATGGGGGAAGGCTCGTCTTGGCAGGACCAAAGAGGAAAACATCTCGCGCTTCGGCGGCTGCGTAATGAGCGAAGCCTAGTAACTCAAGTGCGGTTCGCCCTCCGGCGTAAAACTGTTCACCATGACCTTCTTGCAGGGCATAGAGACCTCCTGTCCACTCAACGCGGTCACCGGCGCGCATGTACGCTCCCCGGCTGGTTTGGCTGACAGGCGCAAGCCAGCCCCCCTGGACATACCTACGAGAGAGTGATGCACTGATCCCCTGGGCACGCAAAGCCGCAGCCGTCTTAATGGCCCCAGGAGGCCAGGCCAGAATGGTCTGGTTTATTTTTTCCTTGCTTTGTGTACTCACGGTGCAGTTAATACGGAATATTTAAACCGAGAGCAAGCCCAACCCAGTAGGTCGAGCTTACGAGGTTCTTGGGATGCTCCAAACGATATAACTTCCGACTTGACAAACGATAAGAAATTCTTTCCGATAAGATGCAAATGTAATCCACTCGAACGACCAGAGAGTGTAGGCTTATGGACGATTTTTCAATCATATTAGAGCGTTCATTTGTCGCTCTCATTGACGAGCGTGCAGATGCTAGGGGGTGGGGCAAGGGGGATTTTGCCCGGATGGTCTGGCCGGATGCCAATCCTAGGGCCGTCGCCACCAAATGGGCGGCTATACGTAGTCGATCCTCAAATACCGGAAAACCCCAAGGCGTGCTCATATCTGACGCCCAGCGTATGGCTGTCGTACTTGGTGAGGATTTGACGTATCTACTCGCCGTGGCAAAGGAAAAAGCCAGAAATGTTGAAAATGCCTCCTGAAATGTTGCGCCTGCCGCTTCATCGTCCCTGAATCTCTCTCATCCTTACCGTATCCCAATGGAGATGCATTCGGCTCTCGAAGGGGAATTGCGGCTTGCGTTTCATAAGAAATTCTTGCAATCCAACCTCGTCGTCCGTGAAGCGAGATTCCCTCGTCCCAGCACGACAATGGAAATCCAAAAAATTCAATGGAAGGAGCCCTTCATGCGTCAGCCGCGAAAACTGAGCCCCGAGGAAGAGGAATTTATGAATACCCTCATCTTGAATTTGCCCCCGGTCATCGCCCGCAAGGAAGTCAGCAAATACCTGGGCGGCGTGGTGGCGTCTCAAACCCTTTCCAATGCCGACTCCGCTGGAATGGGGCCGGAGGTCGCCTACCGTGTGGGGCGAGTGGTCACCTACAGGACAGAGTCCTTGGCCCGGTGGATTGTGGATCGTTTCGGCGTGGTCCGCATTGCCAACCTCAAGACCCTGTAGCCCCCTTGGAAGGACGCAGATTATGCACGGCAGCCTTGGTGGCGTCAGGAATCAGGTGGGCATAGCGCATGGTCATGGTGATGGTCTTGTGCCGCATCAGCGTTTTGATGCGGTAAATGTCCGTCCCGGCGATGGCCAGCCAAGAGGCGAAGGTGTGTCGCAGGGTGTGAAAGACCACCTTGTGCCGGGCATCCTCGACGTGAGCGTTGAAACCGATCCGGGCGACAAGCCCGGCGAAACGGTGGGTCAGGGAACTACGTTCCTTTCCGCCCTTCGGTGGCGACAAAACCAGACGGCCAGGGATGCGACGTACTTCGGCTGCGACGCCGTCTTCGACGCCCGTGGCGGCAATCAGGCGTTCCCGGAGCACCACCTCCACGTCGGCATTGATGAAGACCTTTCCACCAGGTTTCCGGCTTTGCTCCTCCCGCACGGTGATGACGCCATGCGTGATGTCCACGTCCACCCATTCAAGACGCAGTATCTCGCCAAGGCGCATGCCGGTGTTGAGTCCCAGGACGATGGCTGCGTGCAGGTCCGGCTGCCCAGAGGCACGGGCGGCCTCGACCAGCGTGTCGGCTTCTTCGTAGGAGAGAAAGCGCTCTCTAGCGTTCTTGGGTTTGGGCAGGGCCACACCTTCGAGCGGACTTTGCCCGGAAAAGATGGCCACGCCCTCGACTTCCGTCACCCTGGCCATGTTGTAGGCCCGGCGCAGGACGGCCATATAGTGCAAGGCCGTGGACTCGGAAGCGCCGTCCTGCCGAAGAAAGTCCAGAAAGGCGCGGATGTCGCTACGGGTGACGGCGGCAAGGGGCAAATGCCCCAGATGCGGAATGATCTTTCTGACTCTGCCGTCGTCGTCGCGCCAGGTGCGCTTGCTGCGCTTGGCCTCGGGCATGTAGTGGTGCGTAAGGAAGTCGGAAATCGTCATCCCCTGGACGCTCAGGCGGCGAACTTCCTGAGCTTTGGCCTCGCGCAGGGTGTCGCCTTCGGCCCGAAGGGCAGCGAGACTTTGGGGGCCGCTGCCGGTCTTGATGTTCTTCTTGATGCGCGAGAGCACCCCATGGGCCTTCTCCGCGTTCCAGCCCTCGGAGGCCCAGCCGAGCCCTTCCTCGCAGTCCTTGTAATTGATGTAGTAGCGGATGCTGAAGTAGCGATCCGGCTTGCCGCTATGACGACGGCTGCCATGTTCCCGAAATCTGACGCCGGGATACGGCGTGCGGTTCCAACGCGCTTTCATGGTCCCGGAATAGTCCCGGAACAAATCCCGGTCAAGGGACTACCCGGTAAGGATAAACAGAGTCAAATGACTGATATAATTGGATGCAGTATGACTAGGTATGATGTTGGAACCCCTCTGAATCTGCTTCGTAATCAGCAGGTCTGGGGTTCAATTCCCCACGCTGGCTCCAATAAAATCAAGGCCTTACACTCGAAAGAGTGTAAGGCCTTCGCAGTTTTTGCTAACCTATTGCGAACTTGATTCGCAACAAACAGCCCCTTCCTGCACCAAATTTGACCTCAATCGCTCCATCGCCGGTTCCGGCCATGGCCAATTTCCCCCAACAAAAGCAGAAAGCGAACGCTTCACCCGCCAAGATGTTTCGTTCGCTTTCCCCGAAAACGGGACATATTACTGTCCAGACGGTTTTTTTCATATGGCCCTGGGTGCCGTGTGTCAAATACTGTCTGGGCACTGCTCCGCCAGGTGCCCGGAATGTCACCGGC
>JBBRUD010000098.1:0-15866 GCA_038248065.1 Desulfovibrionales bacterium
CCCGGCGGCCTGGTGGCGCCCTCCGCCCCCTCACGGCCCCTTCTTGGGCCCGCTCCCCCCCTTTGGGGGGGGGGGGGGGGGGTGGAACCCACCCCCGGGGGGGTGGGGGGCTGACCCCCGCCTCCTGTTTCTCCAGCTATTCGTGAAAGTTAAAAGTCCGAAACCCTTCCACGCGGCAGAGGTTGTCGCGTTCGGCGTCGCGCAGGTCGGCCTGGATCATTTCAGTGACCAGTTGCTGGAAGGTGATACGCGGCACCCAGCCGAGTTTCTCCTTGGCCTTGACCGGGTCGCCCAGCAGGGTTTCCACCTCAGTGGGGCGGAAGTAGCGCGGGTCCACGGCTACCAGGCATTTGCCGGTTTCGGCGTGATAGCCTTTTTCATCCACGCCCTTGCCGTCGAAGCGTATGGGGATGCCCAGTTCCTTGGCCGCGGCCAGCACGAAATCGCGCACTGAGTGTTGCACGCCGGTGGCGATGACGTAGTCGTCCGGGGTGTCCTGCTGGAGCATGAGCCACATCATTTCCACGTAGTCGCGGGCGTGTCCCCAGTCGCGCAGGGCGTCCAGGTTGCCCAGGTAGAGGCAGTCCTGCAGGCCGAGCTTGATGCGGGCCATGGCCCGGGTGATCTTGCGGGTGACGAAGGTTTCGCCGCGCACCGGTGACTCGTGGTTGAACAGGATGCCGTTGCAGGCGTACATATTGTAGGCCTCGCGGTAGTTCACGGTGATCCAGTAGGCGTAGAGCTTGGCCACGGCGTAGGGGCTGCGCGGGTAGAAGGGGGTCTTTTCGGTCTGGGGTGTTTCCTGCACCTTGCCGAAGAGCTCGGAGGTGGAGGCCTGGTAGACGCGGGTCTTTTCGGTGAGCCCCAGGATGCGGATGGCTTCCAGGAGGCGCAGGGTGCCCAGGGCGTCGCAGTTGGCCGTATATTCCGGGGTCTCGAAGGAGACGGCCACGTGGGATTGGGCGGCCAGATTGTATAATTCGTCGGGCTGCACCTGCTGGATGACCCGGATGAGATTGGTGGAATCGGTCAGGTCACCGTAATGCAGGATGAAATTGCGGTGATTGACGTGAGGGTCCTGATAGAGGTGGTCGATGCGATTGGTGTTGAACTGCGAGGCGCGGCGTTTGATGCCGTGCACCACATAGCCTTTTTCCAACAGCAGTTCGGCCAGATAGGCCCCGTCTTGTCCGGTGATGCCGGTGATGAGGGCGGTTTTCTTGCTCATGAGTGTGGGGTCTCCTGGTTGGCTGGGCATTGGCGTTCGGCTTCGATCATGGCCTTGACCACCTCGGGGGTGGCCATGCGGGCTTTCCAGCCCAGGCGCTCGGCGGCCTTGGAGGGATCGGCCAGACTTTTATGGATATCCGAGGGTCGCAGCAGATCCGGGCGGCTGTCCACATGGGCTGTCCAGTCCATATCGAGTTCGGCGAACACCGTTGCCGTGAAATCTCTGAGGGAATAGCTGCGTCCGGTGGCGATGACGTAGTCATCGGGGTTTTCTTGCTGGAGCATGGCCCACATGGCTTCCACGTATTCCTGCGCCCAGCCCCAGTCGCGTATGACGTCGATGTTGCCCAGGCTCAGGCGCTCCTTGGAGCCGGCGGCGATGCGGCAGGCCGTGGAGACGATCTTGCGGGTGACGAAGCGGGCGGGCCTCAGCGGCGACTCGTGGTTGAAGAGAATACCGGAGCAGGCGAACAATCCGTAAGCCTCGCGGTAGTTGGCCACGGCCCAGAAGGCGGCGGCTTTGGCCACGGCGTAGGGGCTGCGGGGCTTGAAGGGCGAGGTTTCGCAGGCCGGGGTGTCGGTGTCGCCGAAGCAATCCGACGAACAGGCGTTGTAGAAACGCACAGGCCGCCCCAGCAGGCGCATGAGCTCCAGCAGGTGGAAGTTGGCCACGGCCACGGATTCAAAGGTTTCCAGGGGCTGCTCGAAGGAAAGGCCCACGGAGCTTTGCCCGGCCAGATTGTACATCTCGTCCGGGGCGTTTTTGTCGATCACCTGCCACAAACCCCGGAAATCCGTGAGCGAGGCCGAATGGATGGTCACCTTGTCTGCCACGCCCAGGGCGTTCAGGTTGGCCCTGTTGGCCATCTGAGCGTCGCGGGAGGTTCCGGCCACGGCGTAGCCTTTCTCCAGCAGGAGTTTGGCAAGATACGCGCCGTCTTGGCCGGTAATGCCGATGATAAGGGCGGATTTCATAATATAATAGGTGTGGTCCGGTTGAATGACAAAACCGGTTCTACTTGGGCTAAACGGGTGCGGGTGTCAATGGCGTGGGGTGTGCAGCATGTGCAAACGTATGTGCATAATTTTGCACATAGAGGCGCGCAGTAGGAGGACGTTTTTGCCAATATACTTGAATAACGTGTTTTATTGTTGTGGCATGGAGCCTGCAATGGCGGGTCAGACCGGCGTACAAGCGTAAGGGCGCAGCGACGAGTACCGTCGCCACCCAGCCGCACCGGCACAAGGAGCAGCACCCATGAAAAACCGTTTGCGTATTCTGTCTTTGACTTTGCTGGCAGTGGTCTCAGTGGCGTCGCTGGCCTTGGCCCAACCCTGGGGACGCGGCCCCGGCGCCGCGCTGGCTGGAATTCCTCCTGAAAAGCAGGAACAGGTGGCCAAGCTGTACGCCGAAGGCCGCCAGAAGCTTTATGAGCTGGAGAGCCGCAAGTGGGACCGTCAGGCCGAGCTCAACGCCCTGCTGGCCGCGCCTAAGGCGGATTCTTCCAAGATCGAGAGTCTGGCCAAGGAAATTGGCAATCTGAGTTCTATGGCCTATCAGGAGCGCGTGGCCCTGCAGCAGCGCATCGCCAAGGAAACCGGCGTCAACCTGCCCCTGGTGGGCGGCTACGGCCCCGGAGGCCGCGGCGGCTGTCCGTATTTGCGCAGCGCCCAGGCATCCCAGGCCCCCTGTTGCGCCCCCGGTTCCACTGCAGCACCCGAAGCCCCTGCGGCTCCTGGCGCTTCCAATCCGAGTCTCCCTCCCTGCTGTCAGCAGTAACGATATAGCATCCGTCCGTTTCTTGCCTTCCCTCACCTCTGAGAGCCCCGTCCCTCCACGGGGCTCTCGCATTGGGAGCAGGCGGATTGCCGGTGCGCGCGGCAGGTGGTAGGAAGGCCGGAGCGTTGCAAGGGCTGGACCCTGGCGCGCCGCATGGTTTGCTTCGCCGCCGCAGGCGGCCCGGGGGAGCCAAGACCCGCCTCCCGGCATGCGGTCCTTCCCGCAAGGCCCCGAGGGTATTGGAGCGGCGAGGATATCACAGGAGGAAGAGAGCATGATCCGGCGATTGTTCTGGCTGCTGGTGGCCTTTTCGCTGACAGGAGAGATCGTCTCCGCCCTGGCGCTCATCGCCGGTCCCTCGGAAGAGGTGGCCGCCTGGGCCGGGTGGAGTTTTCTGGGTTTGTCCCGCACGCGCTGGCTGTCCCTGCACTACGGGCTGGGTGCACTGCTGGCGGTATCGGGCTTGGTCTGCCTGGCGGCGGGCGGCAGGCGCATGATGGCCTCCGGTGAAGGTGAGCCGGGTCCGGCCCCCGCCTGGATGACGGCTGTGATGATTTTTCTGGTGGTTGGCCTGGCCTCGCTGGTCGGCCTGCCTCCGGCCAGCACTCTTTTGAATATGTCCGCCCAGTTGAAGACCTGGCACGCCAAGAGCTTTGGTCAACCGCCCCTGCCCGGAGCGGCCGCAATGACTCTCTCCGAACTTTCCAAGCACCTGGGTTTTGATCCCGACAAGGCCGTGGCCAATCTGGCGGCCCACAATGTGAAGGCCGGACCTCCCGGCTCCAGCCTGGCGCAGATAGCCAAGGAGAATGGCCTTGTTCCGGCAGCCGTGTACGAGACCATGCGTGGCGGCAAGGAGCCTACGGCCCAGCAGGTGGTCGAGGTGGTAAAACCCGCTGCGCCGCCGCTGTTGCCTTCCGACCCGCCGCCGGGTCTGGGGCGGTTGAAACTTTCCGACGTCTGCGAGCAGTACGGCATGAACCTCTCCGCCTCCGTGGACCGGTTGGGCAAGGGCGGCATCAAGGCCAGCGGCGACATGACCCTCAGGCAGATCGCCCAATCCAACCTCATGTTGCCCATTGAGGTGTACGACGCCCTGCGCGGCGTGCAGGCCCAGGCCACTGGCCAGTCCGCGACCCAGTCAGGAGTCCAGCCCGGCGCGCCCGCCCAGGCTTCCGGCCCTGCGCCTGCTCCAGTCGCGCCGGTCCAGCCCGCTCCGTTTGGCCAACCCGCGCCCGTGGCTGCTCCTGTGCCGGGCCAAATGCCCGCACCGGGCCAGCCATCCGTCCTGACGCCGGGTCAACTCCCTTCCGTTCAGGTTCCGGGGCAGCCGTCCGCCGCCCCTGTCCAGCCAGGCCAACCACTCCAGCAGGTCCAGCCGAGCGTCCCCGTGCAGCCGCCCCAGGGGCTTGAAAAGATGACCCTGTCCGCGTTCTGCAAGGAGTACAACGTGGATCAGGCTCAGGCCCTGGCCAAGCTCAAGGCCAAAGGCATGGTGGTCTTCTCCGACATGACCTTCAGGGAAGTGGCCATCGAAAACACCATCACCCCTGAACAGGTGATGGAATTCATGACCAGGTAACATGGATATCTTCGCCTCGAGGCCGCAACGCAGTCTGCTCACCCTGGCCGCTCTGGCCCTGGTGCTGCTGGGGCTGTCGCTCACTGCGGTCACCTGGCAGAACCTGTCGCGCCAGCGCCAGCTTATCGACCAGCATATGCTTTTTGCCGCCCGCACCATCGTGCACGGGGTGGAGTCGAATCTGGTGCGGGCCATGCCCATGCTGGGCCGCCTGCCCCCCGAGGCGCTCAAGAGCCGCATTGAAGAGTTCTTCCGCGAAATGGTCACCTCGGGCGAGGTGGTCTACCTGGGCGTTTACGACGGGGAAGGCCGCCTGGTGCTGTCTTCCTCCGCCTCGGGTGCGCCTGTGGGCCTGGAACACCCCGGCGACGAGGATGTCATCCTCGATCCCTCGGCCCTTTCGGACCTGCACCTCACCGGTGAATGGTACGGCACACTGCCCATGGGCGGGCGGGCCATCCTGGGCTACGCGGCCCGCACCAGGCCGGGCATGGACCAGTATTGCCCCGGTCCGGGCCAGGGACGTGGCCAGGGCCAAGGGCAGGGAAGAGGCCGGGGACGCGACTCCGGGCGCGGTCCTGGGCGAGGATTAGGTCCAGGGGCCGGGGCCGAAATCGGCCAATCCCCCGGACTGTCGCTGGAGCCGGGCGCAACTCCAGGCTCGCCGCGAGACCTGACGCCGGAGCCGGGTGACGGCCAGGCTCCCGGCCTGTATCTGCTGGTCGGGCTCTCTCTGGATGAGCATTACGCCCAGTTTCAGGGCTTCAAACGCAACGCCATTCTCCAGACCGGGTTCGTGCTGGCCGCTGCCGCCTTCATCTGGATGCTTCTGTTCGCCTATCTCCGCCGCAGGGAGCAGGGCAGTAAGCTGTTGCGCCTGGAGAGCTTCCACTCCAGGTTGCTCGACGCCATGCCCGAGGGCATGCTCACCGTGGACGCCGACGGCACGGTGAGCGCCGCCAACCCGGCGGCCAAGGATATCCTGGGTCAGGAGGTGGCCGGGCGGAACCTGTCGGAACTGCCCATCCATCAGGCCCTGCGCGAGTGCCTGCTACCGGGCACCGGGGATTGTTCCTGGCGGCAGGTGGAACTCGGGGGCAAATCCCTGGAACTCCTGGCCGTGCCCATGGAAGGGGAAACCCTGATTCTGGCGCGCGACCGCACCCATCTGCGCACCCTGGAGCGCGACCTGGAACAATCCCGCCATCTGGCCGCCATCGGCCACCTGGCCGCAAAAGTTGCCCACGAGATCCGCAACCCGCTCAGTTCTCTGCGCGGCTTTGCCCAACTTTTCGCCAGCAAGCTCAAGGGCAAGGAGCCCGAGGAATCCTACGCCCGCACCATGGTGCAGGAGGCCGACCGCCTGGGCCGTGTGGTCACGGATCTGCTCTATCTGGCGCGTCCCCGCAACCTGGAATCTGCGCCCGTGGATCTAGCCGCCCTGGCCGTGGATCTTGAGCGTCTTCTGGGGTTCGACCTCACCCGCCACAAGGCCACGTTGGTCGTTCGGTTTGCGGTTCCCGAGGCCTTGGCCGATGCCGACGGCCTTAAACAGGGCCTTATCAACCTGATTTTAAACGCCCTGGACGCCCTGCCGGAAACAGGCGGAATCCTCACCCTTTCCAGCGAGCAGGAGGAACGGGGCGTGGCCGTCACTCTGGCCGACACCGGGCGCGGCATGGAGCCCGAAGAGCGCGAGCGCGCCCTGGAGCCCTATTTCACTACCAAGAAGGGCGGTTCGGGTCTGGGATTGGCCATCGTGCACAAGATCGTGCGCGATCATGGCGGCAGCCTGGATATCGTCTCGGAGCCTGGCCGGGGCACAGCCGTTATCCTGCATTTTCCCTCCGGGCCAACGCCCCATGAAACGGCTTCCGGCGAGGCGGTATCACACGGATCAGCCTCCGGTGGATCTTCGTCCGGCCAAACGCCCTCGGGTGAAGACATTCCCGGCGAAACGCCCCGGCGGCAAGGGGAGGCGACGCGGTGAAACAACTTCTGGTTATCGACGACGAACCCGGCCACCGGCTTATGGTCCGGGCGGTCATGGAGGACGGCGGCTGGCGCGTCCATGAGGCCGCTTCCGCCGTGGAGGCTCTGCAACGCCTGGACAAGTGCCGGGGGCATGGCTGCCCGGACGTTATCCTGCTGGATATGAAGCTGCCCGGCATGGATGGCATGGAGGCCCTGGCCCGGCTCCGGGAGCTGGCCCCCAGCGTTCCGGTGGTGATGCTGACCGCGTACGGCACCGTGGGCTCGGCTGTGGAGGCCATGAAGCGCGGGGCCTACGACTATCTGACTAAGCCCGCCGACAACGAGGAGCTCAAGGCCGTGATGGCCAAGGCCTTTGAATACGGTCGGCTGCTCTCTGAAAACAAGGAACTCAAGCGGCGGGTGGGCGAAACCGACGCGGTGTCCCGGCTTATCGGTCAGAGCGCGGCCATGCGCCGGGTGCGCGACCTGGCTTCGCAGGTCGGTCCGGCTGAGGCGACAGTGCTCATTCTGGGGGATTCCGGCACAGGAAAGGAGCTGGTAGCCGACATGGTGCACGCCATGAGCCCCCGCAGCGGCCATCCCCTGATCAAGGTGAACTGCGCGGCGCTGCCCGGCGATCTGCTGGAGAGCGAACTTTTCGGCTACGTGAAAGGTGCGTTCACCGGGGCCATGAAAGATAAACCCGGCCGTTTCCAACTGGCCCATGGGGGCACGCTGTTCCTCGACGAAGTGGGCGAACTGCCCCTGGGCCTGCAAGCCAAGCTGCTGCGGGTTTTGCAAGAGCGGGTGGTGGAGCCCCTGGGGTCCGTGAAACCCGTGCCCACCGACGCCAGGATACTGGCGGCCACCAACCGCGATCTGCGGGTCGAGGCCGCTGCCGGCCGTTTTCGGGAGGATCTCTATTTCAGGCTGGCCGTGCTGGAAATCGCCATCCCGCCACTACGGGACCGCCTGGAGGATCTGCCGGAACTCGCGGCTTTTCTGCTGCAAAAGCTCGGTGCCAGAAACAAAAAAACCGTGCGGGCCGTGAGCCCGGCCTTTCTGGAACTTCTGCGGGCCCACGACTGGCCCGGCAACGTGCGCGAACTGGAAAACGTGCTGGAGCGGGCCATTATCCTCTCGCGTTCCGACACCCTGACACCGGACACGCTGCCTCCCCACCTGTTGGAGCGCGATCCCGCGCCGTCCAACGGATTCGCTTCCGGCCAGTCCGCCGATGCCGGGCAGGCGGGGCAAGGGGCCTGGGCGGCCCAGACGCAAGGCGGCGAAGCGGGCCAGGTCCCTGGCTCTCCGGCCGTAAGTCGGCTGGGCGGTTCCACCGGCCCCAACGGCTTCGAGGAAGCCGAGCGCCAGGCCCTGGTGCGGGCCTTGGAAGTCAACGAAGGCCACCGCGAGCGCACCGCCGAAGCCCTGGGCATCAGCCGCCGCACCCTGCAATACAAACTGCGCAAGTTCGGCCTGGCCAAACGCTGAGATAGGCCTCCGGCGGCCTGAGGGGCGCTGCCCCTCTGGACTCCCCGCCGAGGGGCCAATGGCCCCTCGGACTCCCCGTTTAGCTTCGCGTCGCCACCCATTAACCGCGTGGCCGCGCATAACTATTGGGGGGGCTGGCTAACTCCCCCTTTGGCTCGAAGAGGCTAGGGGTGTTATTTTCGTAGGAAGGTGCCCAGCACCCCCGGCGGAGGGCAAGGGGATTACGGATGCCAGCCTCGCAGAGGCGTACTAGCCCGTTTCGAACGCAGTGCAGCGCCCTCTGCCTCGTGGGGTGCAAGGCCGCACGACGAAGTGGAACACGGAGGAAATCCATGACCATGCTCGCAAGCGTCCCCGAGGTGTTGCGCTCGTTGCTGCCGGAGTTGGCGGAGAGTTTGGGGGAGTACGTTGGGCAAGCCGGTGGTGCTCTCACGCGCGGGGACGCCCTGGCCGCTGCGGATGCCGCCCATGCGGTCAAGGGCGCAGCCATGCGTTTCGGGGTTGCGGATTTGGCGGACGCGGCAGCGAAATTTGAGGAGCAGTGCCGGAAGCCGCCCGGCGGAGTTTTCTCGGCCAAGGCGCTGAAGCAGGCACAGCAGGCCCTCTTGTCTGTTGAGGCAGAGTTGGCGGCCCTGCGGGCGGTAGCTGAAAGTGTGAGCAGAATGAGCGAGTCTGGGGGCGGTAGCTGAAAGTGCGAGCTGGGTGAGCGACTCTGCGGGCGGTGCTGAAAGCGTCAGGCGATGGTCAGTCTTCGGCAAGCAGGCCGTTTTCCAGGCAGAAGGCGGCCAGTTCAAGGGAGCTTCGCAGGCCGAGCTTTTTCTTGAGGTTGGTTTTGTGCTTCTCGACGGTTTTCACGCTGACGAAGATGTCTTCGGCAATGTCTTTGTTGGTCTGCCCTTTGGCCGCCAGTTTGAGCACCTGACGTTCCCGTTTGGAAAGGCATTCCAAGGGGTCGCCGCTTTTGTTGCCCGTGCGGCAGACTTGGGCCAGCATAGTTGATACTTCGCGGGAAAAATAGACCTGCCCCCCGGCCAAAGACTTGATGGCAGCGAAAAGCTCTTCGCTGGGGCTGTTTTTGAGCAGGTAGCCATCCACACCCGCCTGGAGTGCGCCGGTCAGGTAGGTTTCTTTGCCATATGCGGTGAGCACCAGAATACGCATCGCAGGATGGTTGCGCTTGATCTCTTTGATGGCTTCCATTCCGTCCATGAGTGGAAGTGAGAGATCCATAAGCACGATATCGGGGCGCAGCTGTCCGGCCAGTTGCACGGCGGCGATGCCGTCAGCTGCTTCTCCCACCACCTCGAAAGCGTTTTCAGCGTTGAGCAGGGCCTTCAGGCCCTTGCGCACGATCTCCATATCTTCGGTGAGCAGCAGCCTGATCTTTTTCATGTCTTCGGCCTAGTATGTACAGGTGAAAGACAATCTTTAACTCCGTTCCTGAGCCGCACAGCATGACAATATCTGTTTAATCCAGACCCAACGCTGCCAGTACCTTCTCAGGGGGGCGGCTTTCCGGCACCACATGATGAGGAATGGCGTCTTCGTTCCATTCCTTGCTGACGTACAAACCGCAGAAACAGGCTCCATATGTTGCCACGTCTTTGGTGCGGTAAACGCAGGGGCAGATGATGTCTTTGTCCTGCGCGGCGTCGCCTGAGGCCAGACGGCAGGGGCAGGCCATGTGCCCATAGCGCTCCTTGTTCACCAGGAGCATCTCCATGAGTTGCATAACCATATCAATGTCACGGTTAAAATAGTAGCCTTTTTTCTCCTGGAAACCTTTGAGCATGTCGTGGAGTTCATGGGCGGTCATGTCGGGGCCTCCGGTTATTTATCCAGGGCGGTGTCAATGCCCGGCTTGTCGAAACCAACAACCACCGTCTCGCCGATAATGACCGTGGGGAAGGACAGCAAAGGGTTCACTTTCTTGATGGCCTCGATGGTAACCTTGCGTTCGTCGCCGGTCAGCTGGTCCACATAGATGCATTCGTATACCTGGTTGCGTTCGTCCAGATAGGCTTTGCAGTTCTTGCAGTGGATGCAGGTGGACAGGGCGTATACTTTAACGGGCTTATCGCTCATGTGCTGGCTCCTTGGCGGTGGTTTTTGAGGCTCCTGGTGTGGACCGGTAAATCATCCGCTTTTCCAGATGCGAGGTCAAGATGGTCAACGGGTAGGTGAGCAGCAAATAGAAGAGAGCCAGGGGCAGATAGGCCTCGAAGGTCTTGTAGGTTGCGGCGTTGACCATCTCCGCTCCCTTGCTGAGCTCGCGTACGGAGATGATCGAAAGCAGCGATGAATCCTTGATCAGGGAGACGAACTGGCCGGTGACCGGCGGGATGATGCGCTTGAGCGCCTGGGGAAAAACCACCAGCCGCAGCGCCTGGGTGTGGCTGAGACCTGTTGAGCGGGCCGCTTCCCATTGCCCCGGCCCGATGGATTCTATGCCTGCCCGCACCATCTCGGTGATGTAGGCTCCAGAGAAAAAGGCCAGGGTAACCATGCCCACCAGGAAGGGATCGTCGAAGTGCAGCACTACGCCCAGACAGAAGTAGAAAATGAAAATCTGGGTAAGCAGCGGCGTGCCTCTGAAAATCCACACATACAGCGTGGAAGCCTCGCGCAGCCAGATGTTATTTGACACCCGAGACAGCCCGGCCAGAAGACCTATGGCCAACCCCAGGACGATGGCCCCGCAGGACACCAGTATGGTGTTTTTGAAGCCCGTAAGGAAAAGCGCGCGGTAACGCCAGACCACCGTCCAATCCCAGGTGTAGGCCATGTTGCCCATAAGGAAGGCCAACACGCCCGCTCCGGCCAGCAGCAGGGTGCACCGGACGAGAAGGCGCTTGAGCATGGCGCGGGAACCCCGGCCCTTGTCGGGACCGGCCGGGGACATGGGCATTACTGGAGCATTCCTCCCACGTGTTGCTTATGCAGCGCTTCAAGAAGTCCGTCGGCTTTGTGGTAAGCCAGGAAGAATTGCAGCCACTGCCAGAGGTCGAAATCGCCCTTGCGCAGGGCGATGCAGAAGGGCTCGTAGGTGAAGGGGGTCAAGAGAGCCTTGGTGGTTCCGGGGTTCGCCCGGACGTGGGCCGCCACGGAAAGCTGATCGTAAATGAAGGCGTCCACGCGACCGCTGACAACCTCGGCTACACAGGAGGTTTCGTCCTTGTAGCGATTGATCTGGGCCTTGGGAAAGCGTTTGGCGGCATCGACGTCGGAGGTGGTGCCGGTCTTTACGGCTATGATGCGCTTGGGGTCGTTGAGCTGTTCAATGCTGGTCACATCTGCCGCGCGCTTGCTGGAGAGCAAGGGGCACAGGCCGGTGGTGAAGTAGGGGTCGGTGAAGGTCACGGATTTGGAGCGCTCCGGCGTGCCGGTGAGGCCCGAAATAATCAGGTCGATTTTGCCGCCCTGGAGTGCGGGGATGAGGCCGATCCACTCCATGTCCTTGATTTCCAGCTCCACGCCCAGATCCTTGGCCACCTGGCGGGCGATATCCACGTCCAGGCCCATGGGCTGGCCCTTTTCATCGGTGTACTCGAAGGGCTTGAACTTGAGTTCCATGCCCACCACCAGTTTGCCGCGCTTGATGATTTCGGTCAGCTGGCTGCCGCTGCTGATCTCGAACGGCGTGACGGCCAGAGCCGCCTGGGCGCAAAGCAGCATGGCGACAAGGAGAAGAACGGTGCGACGGATCATGCAGACCTCCTGAATGGTCACAGGGAGTTGGAGAGTGTCTGAAACCCCCTACCTCATGGGGCGCGAGGCAGGGAAGCGTTTTTGTGAAATCTTTACTGGACACTCTGCCGCAAGGCCAGGAGCACCCGCTCAAACACCTCGCCAGGTTCGCCCTGGCCGTCCACCACATGAAACCGCCCCGGTTCAAGGGCCGCCAGGGCCAGAAACCCGTCGCGCACTTTCTGGTGGAACTCCAGCCGCTCGGCCTCGAAGCGCCCTTCGCTCAAGGTTGAACCCATGGCAGCGTTGCGCCCTTTGGCTCTCTCCAGGCCGATGTCCACGGGCAGGTCCAGCAGGATGGTGGCGTCCGGGGCCAGTCCGCCGGTAGCCAGGGTGCCCAGGCCGGTAAGCCGGGAGACGTCCAGCCCACGGCCATAGCCCTGATAGGCCACGGTGGAATCGTGGTAGCGGTCGCACAGCACGGCCTTGCCCGCCGCCAGGGCCGGGCGGATCACCTCGGCCACGTGCTGGGCGCGGTCGGCCAGATACAGGAACAGCTCGGCCATGGGGGCGATATGGGTGTTTTTGGCGTCCAGGAGCAGCCGACGCAGTTCCAGCCCCAGGGAGCAGCCGCCGGGCTGACGGGTCACCAGCACCTCGCGTCCCTGGTCGCGCAGCCACTTTTCGGCCAGGGCGATCTGGGTGGATTTCCCCGCGCCTTCTACACCTTCAAAGGTAACAAACATTGGCTGATTTCCTTTTCCGGTCCCTTCTTTCCGCCGCTTTCCGCCTGGACGCGCGGCGGATTGAAAACAAAGCGGTCCAGGCCGCGCACAAAGCCCACCAGCCCCACCTTGGCGGGGTCGTCCACCGCGGCCTGGAACTGGTGGATCTTGGCGTCGATGTTGTCGGCAAAGTGCAGCAGCATGGCTTCCGGGGTCATGGGCGTCTTGGGGGAGCCGTATTCCAGCAGGCCGTGGTGGCTCACCAGCATGTGCTTGAAGTGCAGCATAAGCCCGGGGTCCAGGTCCCTGGCCTTGCGGCAGAAAGGTTCCAGAATGGCCAGTCCCTGGATGATATGCCCCAGCATCTGGCCTTCGTCGGTGTAGTCGCGGGTGAGCCCACTGGTGAGTTCCCAGGCCTTGCCCATATCGTGGAAGGCTGCGGCGGCCAGCAGGGTGTCTTTATCCAGGCTGGGGTAGAGGCCGCACAGTGAAAGTACCACCTTGCACACGGCCAGAGTATGTTCCAGAAGCCCGCCCCTGTAGGCGTGGTGCATGGCCTTGGCCCCGGGCGCGGCCAGCAGTTTGGCGCGTATTTCCGGGTCGGCCAGTACCTTCTTGCAGAACCGCCGCCAGGGCGCGTGGCCGACGTTGGTGGAGAGCAGCTCTTCCAACTGGGCATAGAGCGATTCGGGTTTTTCCGCGCTTTCGGGCAGGAAACAGCTGTGGTCGATCCCTTCCGGGGCTTCCCCCAGAAGCTCCAGCCTGTCCAGGTTGAGCTGGGGCTGGTCACGGTAGGCGCTCACGGTGCCTGTCGCCACCACGAACTGTCCGTTGGGGAGCTCCGCAAAGGCCATGGACCCCGGCGACCAGAGCTTGGCTTCGATGGTACCGGAGCTGTCCTGGAGTTTCAGTGTCCAGAACGGGCCGTTCTTGGCCTGGCCTTTGCTGGCCTGTGCCAGAAGGAACAGCTCGCTTATCTGGTTGCCCACGGAGAGTTCGTTTACGAAGATGCGTTTTTCAGTCACCAGCTTGCAAGCCCCCACGCTGTCATCTACTGTATGTTCAACAACGCGCAAGCGTTACCTATTTCCACAGGCCGGGGCAAGTGGGTGTAAGACCCGGAAGCGGTGCACGCTTCGAGGTTTGCAGCACAGAATTCCGGGTCGCTATAAGGATGAGATGTAAAACGCCTATGAAAATCCTCCTCACCAACGATGACGGCATTCAGGCCATCGGGCTGCGCTCTCTGTATCACGCCTTGCTGCGGGCCGGGCACGAGGTGCATGTGGTGGCACCGGTTACGGAGATGTCTGCCGTGGGGCACGCGGTTACTCTGGCTGCGCCGCTGCGCGTGAAAAATTTCGACGAGAAGGCCTTCTTCGGCCAAGGCGTCTCCGGCACTCCGGCGGACTGCGTGAAACTGGGGCTGACCACGCTGTTGGAATCCCCGCCCGATCTGGTGGTTTCGGGCATCAACGCCGGGGCCAACGTGGGGGTGGACATCCTCTATTCGGGCACGGTCTCCGCCGCCACCGAGGGGGCGCTTATGGGGCTGCCCGCCCTGGCCGTTTCCTATGATTCCTTTTCTCCCGAAGACCTGGCCGGGCAGGGCGACTGGGTGGCCGCGCTGTTGCCTAGGGTAGACTGGATCGGCCTGCCCAAACACTGCGTGCTCAACCTCAATTTCCCGGACCTGCCTATGGAGCAGGTCAAGGGCTTGCGCGTCTGCCCCCAAACCCGTGCGGGCTACCGCGACTGGTACGTGGAGCGCGAAGATCCCAGGGGCCGCAAATATTACTGGCTTACGGGCGTTATTCCCCCGGACGAGGTTTCGCCGGGCAAGGACCGGGCTTTGCTTACCGAGGGCTTCATGACGTTGACCCCGTTGCGTTTTGATTTTACCGACCATGAAACCATGGGCAAACTCTCGGGGCTCTCATCTTAAATAGGGAGAAGCGACTTCAAGCCCTGCTTCCTGTTGCCAGAGATTGCCGTGAGGAGTATCATTCAGGAGCAGTTTAGCAGCGAAGGGGGCACGATGCTCAATGTTCTGGTTGTGGATGACGACGAGGTCATCCAGTTTCACATGAACCAACTGCTTTTACCCTTGGCGCATGTCCGTATGGCAGCCAATGGCCGGGACGGCTTGGCCAGGGTTGAAGAATCCCTCAGCAGCGGGGAGCGCTTCCACTGCGTGTTCATGGATATCATAATGCCCGGCATGGATGGCCTGGAGACAGTGCGCGCCATGGTGCACCTCTTTAACGTCCGGCGTATTCCGCTGGAAGATCGGCCCAAGATAGTCATGCTCTCCTCCATGGACGAGCCTGGTGCCCGGATCGATGCTCTCTACGCCTGCGGAGCGGATCATTTTCTCTCCAAACCTCTCGATGAACCCGCGTTGGTCACGGCGCTGAGCGAACTTGGGCTCATCGTGCCCATCGAGTAACTTATGCCCTTCGTCCTCCGGGATGCAAGGAATCCCTACACACGTCAGCCAGGAGGCCTCTGATGAAAGCCCTGTCGTTCATTCTTTTGCTGCTCGCCCTTCCGGTCGCAGCCCAGGCCGCTGGGGGAGCGCTCTATCAGTGCGTGCGGCCCGACGGCACAGTCGTCTGTACCGTTACCGATACCTCCGGCGACCCCAGCGTCACCTGCAACTACGAATGCCTGGATTGCAACATGGTCTGCGCCGCCAGGCAACAGGTGTCCACCCAGGACGGCAGAACCAGCGTCGTGCCGGAATCCCCCATCAGAGGCGACCGCCGCCAGCCCCAGGCTCCGGGCACGGTGGAAACGCCTGAGTACTGCCAGCAGCGCTACCAGCAATGCATCGCCCGCTGCCGCTCCGACCCGGACAACTCCAGCGCCTACGATGTGGAAGCCTGCCTGAGCAGTTGCAACGATACCCTTTCAGGGTGCGGGATGAAGCCGTAGGAGAGAAATCGGGGGCTTCGCGCCCCCGAGCCCCCCGCTGAGGGTGGAGTCCACCCCCGGACCCCCATGGCGTAAAGGGTTCACACACCGTACTGTAATTTGACCTGACCCGCTGTAATCCGACAATACTCGCTTTCGTTCGACATCGTCGTTCGTAATCGCTCAAGATCGCACATAATCCCACAGGATTGCCCAAAATCTGGCATAGCCTGCCGTTGTAATACGAAAAGTCGTGCTGTCAGCGAACAGGACGGGCGGCCAGCCGTGCAAGCCGGTTTTCTCCCTCTTGTGTGCAATAGCCATGGTGCTGCCAGCGGGGCGGGCGGGGTTCCGCCGGACCGCAGGGCGATGCGCCGCAGGGGGCTTTGGCCCGAGGAATCGCATGGTCCGTGGACCGCCGGAATCCCGTCCGCCCCGTCCGCCCCGTCCGCCCCGTCCGCCCCGTCCGCCCCGTCCG
>JBBRUD010000099.1:0-15473 GCA_038248065.1 Desulfovibrionales bacterium
ATTTCCAGGCCATCACCGGTATTAATGACAAAAACAGACATCGTGACTGGCTGAACTTGCTGAACCAAGGAAAAATTGACGGAATAAGTGAAAACGTCCGTCTCACTTATACCGCTAAAGGGGCAAACTCTTGGAAAGAACTCGCCACGGGTATCACGACTGGGAATGACACCCCTGGAACCGTGGGCACGTACGATCCATCATTCCTCACCAGCGACTGGAAGAAATTCCATGATGCCCTGCAATACCACCGTTTCTACGTACTGAACGTCCTGCTGCCCAAATACGGCATTTGCGCTGGGTAGACGTTGCCCTTTTGCTTGAGTGCCCGCCCTGGCCGTGCGTAACACCGGCCAGGGCCGCTAGGCAGTATCAGACGGAATCGGCGGACCGCAGCATATCCACGGCCATCTCGTTCATTTCTTCCATGAGCGGGCCGTGGTCGTAACCGACCAAGTGCAGCAGGCCGTGGGACAGCAGGCGGACGAAGTGTTCTTCAGGGGGTTGGCCGTAGAGATGGGCCTCGCGGGTGAGGGTATCGACAGATAGGGCGATTTCGCCCAGGTAGCGGGGGCGGTCAGGGTCTTCGGCTGGAAAGGCCAGCACGTTGGTCGGGCCGGGAAGGCCCAGAAAATTCGCATTCATGAGCGCCATTTCGGCGTCATCCACCAAACGCACTTCCACCTCGGCCCCGGCAGCTCCCACGGCGGCCAGCACCCGCTTGACCAGAGGCAGAAGCTCCAGGCGCGAAAGGGGCAGTGTAGGATTATACGCCGCGCCGGGTTGCACCCAGATCATGCGGCTTTCTCCGGGCGACCGTTGCCACCCCCAGGCGTTTTGCCCTGACTCGCCGAACCGGCAGAACCGGCAGGGCCTGCCGCCCCACCTGCAACGCCGCTGACCGGGCCTTCCACCATCTGGGAGGCAACGCCACTCGCCAGTGTCTCCGCGGATTTGGCGGCACTGCCAGCATCCAAACCTTCCGCCGCACCGGCAGCGACGCCAACGGCAGGGGAATCCGCCGTTTTGGCTACACTGCCAACGGTCGGCGTCCTCGCGGCTGCGCCGTTGGCACCGCCATTGGCCCCCACAACCGCACCAGCCAAGCGTGGGCCATCCTCCGCCCTGGCAGCGATGGCGCTGGCCGCACCGTCGAGGAGCTTGGCATAGCCGATGGACCCGGCATCCCTGAATCTTCCCGTGGCTGCACTCAGCATGGCGTCCCGCATCTTTCCGGCAGCGGCCGATGCCGCCGCCTCCTTGGCTTTAGCGGATTCCCCCCCGGCAATGGCCTCTTTGGCCCTTTCGGCCGAGGCTGCGGTCTTCTCAGATGCGGCGGCGGAGACAGTTTCTTTGGCCTTATCCTTGCGCTCCATGTTGGGATATTCGATGCGGTGATGGAAAATACCGGTAAGAATGCGATGGAAAGTATCGGAAATCGAGGTCAGTTCCTTGAGCGTCAGTTCGGAATCGTCCAGTTGGCCTTCGGTGTAGATTTTTCGCACAATGGACTGAATATGCCCCTTGATGCGGCTGGGCGTGGGGTCAACCAGGGTGCGGCTGGAGGCCTCGATGGCGTCGGCCAGGAGGATCAGGCCGGCTTCCTTGGTCTGGGGTTTGGGGCCGGGATAACGGAATTCATCCTCGCGTACCGGCTCCTCGCCTTTGGCCTCGGCCTGTTCCTGAGCCTTGTGGTAGAAATAGGCGATCAGGGTGGTGCCGTGATGCTGGCCGATGAGGTCGGCGATCTCCTGGCCAAGCTTGTGCTCTTTGGCCAACTCAATGCCCTTCTTGACATGAGAGATGAGAATGAGGGCGCTCATGGAAGGCGAGAGTTTGTTGTGCTTGTTCTCTTTGCCGAAGAGGTTCTCAATGAAATACTGCGGGCTCTTGAGTTTGCCCACGTCGTGGTACAACGCGGCAACCTTGGCTTGCAGGGCGTTGGCTCCAATGGATCTGGCCCCAGCCTCCACCATGTTGGCCACGATGATGGAATGATGGTAGGTGCCCGGAGCTTTGACCATAAGTTCCTGCAACAGAGGCTGTTCCAGACTCATCAGCTCCATCAGCCGGAAGCGCGAAGTGTAGCCGAACACCATTTCCAGAATAGGAGAGAGTCCAAGCACCAGTAACAAAGAAAACACGGCGTTGACGATGCCGTAGACGCCGCCCGCAACTGCCTTCTCAACGCCATGGAACTCCACAAGGTTCACACCGAGCAAGGCCACCAGCAGCAGCCCGCCCAGAGGGAAGATGGAGCGCAAGACGTCCTGGCGATTATCGCAGTTCTTGACCACGTGGATGTACACCAAGCTGCTTAGCAGGTAATAACTGAACAGGTACAGCCCGCCCCCCACCTCGTTGGAGATCATGAACGACAGGAGCAGCGCGGCAAAGGAACAGAGCGGAGTGGAAAGAAACATGGCCAGCACGCCGGCCGCACCGGCGAGAGGCAGGCCATAAGCCAGTTGGGTGGATTTGAGGAACGCCGGCACCAGGGCGTCGGAGACGCGCACCAGTTCCACAAACTTTCCAAGCACCACAAACATGGCGATCACCACGGTCATGAGCATCCAATCGCGATCCGAAATGCAGCGCACCCCCTGCTTCGTGCCCTGCGACAGGTGCAGGAGCACCAGGAAAAGCCCGGAGAGCAGGAACATGCCCGGCACGGCGTACAACTGCACCGAACCGCGGCGGTGGGTATACAGGGCCTGGAGCTTCAACTGCTGTTCAGGTGTCACCCGCTCGCCCTGGCGGACGATGACCTCGCCTTTGTTGATGGCGTAGAACACCGGATCCACCGCAGCCATGATCTCATTCTTGCGGTCTTGGGTGGCGGCGTGATTGAAGGTGATGTTGGGTCGCAGGAAAGGGCTGACCAGGGTGAATACGGCCTTGCGTAAGCGGATGGTTTTTTTCAGATCGCGTTTCAGGCGCTGGTCCAGATCGTCCTTGAGCTGCTCCAGGTCGCCAATGCTCGGGGTTTCAAGGAGCAAGGTTTCCATGCCCGAAGGCAGTTCGCGCAGCAGGATACCGTTTTTGGGGGTTCCGAACTGCCCGGCGTGACCGATGACCCCTTTGGAGTAAACATCCTTGAGCCACGGAAGAATCTGGGAGGACATAAGCTCCTGAAACTCCTGAGCTTTCCAGGTAATAAGAATGTCTCTCCCCACTTCGACGTTTAAATCTTCGGAAAGCGACCAACGCAGCTTTTCCAGGTCTTCGTCAGGCTTGTGAATTTGGTCAAAAATTTCCAGGACGTGTTTCTTCAGGCTGTCGAAGGGCTGCTGCCCCAGATCAAAGACAGGAGGCTGGTTTTCAGCCATCTGAAAGCGTTTTCTCAGGGTGGCGTCCCGGTCTTCAATGCGCAGGTTCTGATCGGCGGCCACGTCCTGGGCGGCGATTTCACCCGCCATGTACACGCGCACCCGTGATTCAAAACTCACGGCCGACAGGATGCTGGCCAAAAGAAGCACGGAAAGAAAACCGGCCATAGCCCAGGAAATGCCCTGAGGTTTCTGGCAGACCGTCTGGGAAACCCCGGCAGGCTTGTGCTGGGGTGGAGTTTTACGAAGGCGGTTGAGTATACCGCTCATAGGCTTGCACGATCCGCCCCACCAGGGGATGGCGGATGACGTCCTCCTCGGTGAAAGTCACAAATTCAAGACCCGGCACATTTTTGAGGATCTCGCGGACCTGCAGCAGCCCGGAGGGCGCGCCGCGCGGCAGATCAATCTGCGTGATGTCGCCGGTAACAACCGCTTTGGACCCGATGCCCATGCGAGTCAAGAACATCTTCATTTGTTCCGGCGTGGTATTCTGGGCTTCATCCAAAATGATGAAGGCATCGTTGAGCGTACGGCCTCGCATGAAGGCCAGGGGGGCAATTTCGATGATGCCTTCGTCGATCAACTCCCGCACCCGGCTGAGGCCAAGCAGGTCGTGCAGTGCGTCGTAGAGCGGACGCATGTAGGGGTCAACCTTTTCCATCAGGTCGCCTGGCAGGAAGCCCAGCTTCTCGCCCGCCTCCACGGCCGGACGCGACAGCACCAGACGCTTAACCCGCCGGGCCAGCAGATCGGCCACGGCTACGGCCACGGCCAGGTAGGTCTTGCCCGTGCCCGCCGGTCCCACGCCGAAGCACAGCTCGTTGGCGCGGATGGACTCCAGGTAGGCACGCTGCCGCAGGGTGCGGGGGGTGATGGACTTCTTGGGGGAGACCACGAAGACTTCACCCTTGAAAAGCGGCGTCAGCGGTGCCCCGGGTTCACGGGACAGGCTTAAGCGATTGGCCAGGGCCGGGCCGATATCCCGGGGGGTGATGGCTATGCCCTTTTGGAGCTTGGCGTAGAGTTCCACCACCACCTCGGCCACCTGGTGCAGGGACTCTTCGGAACTCGCCCGCAAAGTGAGGGCGTTGCCGCGCGAATCCAGCCGAACGCCGGTTTTTTCAGAGATGTAGGCCAAATTAGCGTTATGCGGCCCAAAGAGGTCGCGGGCCAACTCAGGGTCGTCAAACTCCAGCCTGCGCTCAAAGTTTTGTTGTGTGGTCATTTACGGCCATCAGGAGAGCTTGACGTCCAGGCCCAGGACGCCAAGGATAACGCCGTCACCAGTCTCCACGGGACGGCTCACGGTGATGCACGGTGCCCCCGAGGCAGAGGAGACATAGACCTCGGAGATGAAGATATCCTTGCTGCGCACTGCCCCCGTAAACCAGGGCCGGGAGTGCCAGTCCTTGCCGAATCCGGTTCCCTGGTACTGGGAAGCGAACCCGGCCTGGGGAATGTTGTTCACGATCTGGCGGCCTTGGGCATCGGAGACATAGGCCAGTTCCAGGTAGCGGTTGGCGGCCATGGCCTGATGCAACCGCGCCTCGATACGACCGCGCTCCAGGGAGACAAGTTCGGGGGAGCGCGCCAGTTCTTCGGTAAGCTCCTGCACCGTGCCCTGCCCCAACAAGGTAAACACGCTGTTCAGATTGACCAGTGTGTGCACCTGGGCCAGCAGTTGGTCAAGGCCTTCCTCACACCGGCCCATGCCCCGCAGGGTATCGACTGAAATTTCCTGCACGTCGCTGACAGTGCGCCCTATCTGGGAGCTTGCTGCGGATTGCTGCTCGGCCGCTGTGGCGATGGAGCGCACCTGGTCGGCTGTCTGGTCCACGATGGCCACGATCTCGGCCAGGGAGCGACCGGATTCCTGGGCCTGGGCAGTAGCCCGCTCCACTTCGGCGGCGGTGAGGTCCATGCCGGAAAGCGTGGAGCGCGCACCGTTTTGTATGGACTCTATGGAAAGGCCCACTTCTTTGGTGGCGGTCATGGTTTTTTCGGCCAGCTTGCGCACCTCGTCGGCCACAACCGCGAAACCGCGTCCCGCCTCGCCGGCACGTGCCGCTTCGATGGCTGCGTTCAAGGCCAGCAGGTTGGTCTGATCGGCAATATCGGAAATGACGGTCATTATCTGGCCGATGGACTGGGCCTGCCCGTCCAGCGCCCCCACCACGGTCTTAAGCTCCATGGTGCGGTCCAGGGCTCCGGTGATGGAACCCACTACGTTTTCCACCACCACCGCGCCCTGCTCGGCCTGATCTTTGGCCCTGCCAGCCAAAGCAGCGGCGGAGGAGGCGTTACGAGCTGCGTCGAGCACAGCCTGATCCAGCTGCTCCACGGCCTGGGCGGTCTGCGAGACCATGTCGGCCAGGCGGCGCGCGCCCTGGGCCGTGTTGTCCACCTCGCCGGAAAGGCCACCGGAAACGTCCTGAATCTGTCCCACCACCTGGCGCAGCGTGTCCGACGCCCCGGTCATGCTCTGGCGGCGGGACATTTCCGCCTTCTGACGGGCGTCGGCCGCCTGGGTCATGGCCAGTTCGCAGCGCTGAGCATTGGCGGCGGCATCGGCCTCATGGGAGCGAGCCTCGGAGAACAAGGTTTGCAGATGGTCGAGCAAAGTGTTGACCGCGCGGCCGATCTCATCAACTTCGCCCGCGCCCTTCTCGGTGTAGCGAGGGGAGAAGTCCCCGTTGCCTGCGGTTTCCAAAAGGTCACGCACCCGCCCTACCCGCCCGGTGAGGCCAAGGCCGGTGAAGGCTCCGGTCCCGGCCACAACGGCCAGGGCGGCAAGCCCAAACCACAGCAGGCTGGAGCGCAGCTGGGCAAGATCCTGGGCCACCGGCCCGGAAGAGGCACTCAGGGCTGTGTCCACCCCCATCCAGGCATAGCCGCCAAAGGCCAGCAGCAGAACCAGGGACACCAGGGAGAGCGCCTGCATTTTGTGTTTCAACGACATTTACGACCACCTTTCAATTCAGTCCGACAGCCGGGATATCTGCTGCAAGTATACGAAAATGTCAATAATGTTCACGGCAGACCCAGGCGGTCTTCCAGTGTGGCGTCCATAGCTACGGTAAGGGTGGCGGAGGTGTCGAGGCGCACCTGGCCCATGGGTGCGCCCTTAATGGTGCGCACCTCCCGCACCTGGGCGCACAGCACGGTCGCCCTGGCTTCTCCGGCCTGCCCACTGGCCAGGGCGGCCAGAACGGCGGCTTCCTCCAGGCTGCGGCCTGGCACCTGCTGCCCTGGGCTGTCCCTTTTAAGGATGACGTGGGCGCCTGGGCAGTCCTTGGCGTGAAACCAATAGTCGAATGGGCTGGAAAGCTCTGTGAGCAGCCGATGGTTGGCCGCGCCGTTTTTGCCGCGCAACACCAGAAAACCGTCGGAGGTGCGGTAGCGGTGGAGAGCGGGTGGCGCTCCCTTGCCGGAACGTCCGCCCTTTTCACGCTGGCTGCCCCCCCCGGTGGACCGCCCTGGTTGCGCTGCGCGCCCGGACTGCTCCGGCCGCCGGGGAGGCTCCCCGCCCGCCTCCACCTCCTGGCGCAAGCGGGCCACATGGACCAGGCCCCGCCTGCCCTTGGCCGCCTTGCGGAAAAATCGCTCCATATTTTGCAAGATAGTGAGGGAAGCATCGAGAGGGATGGCCAAAGGGCCAAGTTCGGGATGGTCGAGTTCCAGAGGCTTGTATTTCTCTCTAGGGTCCAGGCCCGAGAGGTTGGCGGCAATGGCCTCGCCAAAGGCGTGTTGGGCGATCAGCCCCTCCAGGCGTCGCTGGTCGGCGTCCAGATGGCCTCCCCGTTTGACGCGTCTGGCCTCGGCCTTCTTCGGAGCGTCGTCAACAGGGACAAGCTCTGCGAAATAGGCCTGCTCTCCATGCATGCGGGCCGCATCCAGGGCAGAGTCGAAACGCCGGGACTGCCTGCCGACCGGCCAGGGAAGAGGACTTTCCGCCAAGGGGGATTCTGCCAGAAAGAATCCCCTTGAAACGCCTGTTAGAAACGTTTCAAGAAACCGGTCGCGGTCTTCGGGTTCCTCGCGCTCCAAGGCGCGGCGCAGGCTGCGCGGGGCGTCGCTGTCGGCAAGTGCGTCCGAGGCATTGTCCCAGCCGCCAGCCGCGCTGAAGTCTCCAGGGAGTTCTGCCGCAAGAGCGGGATCGTTCTCACAAGAAAGGATGAGGTACCGGCCCTCACCCGGGGAGAGTTCCAGGGCTAGCCGCCTGCGCCGCCAATCGAAGAATGCACCGGCCACCTTGCGCCCACGCAGGCGCTTGCGCAGCCACATGGCCTTGACCGGTGGAATAGCTGGATTGGCCGGTTTGACAGAGGAAAGAAACAGAGCACCGCGTTGGGCGTGGATGCGCAGCAGCAGAAAGCGGAAGACGGGTTCATCACACTTCGGGTCGATCCGCACCGGAGGGGAAAAAGGCAGGGTCCAGAAGCCGGGGGCCGGACAAAAGGCCGAGTCGAAACGCACGCCGCACAAGGCGTGGGCCAATTCCGGCCCCAGAAAGCGGAAAAAGGCCGAATCCATGCTCCGGGCTATTCGCCCCGCAAATCTTCGTCAGCTTCCTGGCGAGCCTTGCACTTGATGCACAGGGTAGTCACAGGGCGAGCCTTGAGCCGGGCCACGCCGATGTCTTCACCACATTCTTCGCAGACGCCGAAAGCACCTTCTTCAATGCGTTCGATGGCTTCCTGGATCTTACGGATAAGCTTGCGCTCACGGTCGCGCAAACGCAGAGTGAAGGCGCGATCAGACTCGGCTGTGGCGCGGTCGGCCGGATCGGCGTAGACCTCCACGGCATCGGTCATGTCTTCAATGGTCTCTTCACCCTTCTTGAGGATGTCGGCCAGGGCTTCGCCCAGGTACTGCCGGAAGAAGTCCAAATCTTTCTGATCCATAGAAGCCTCCCGAAGGGCCTATTCGCCCCTGTCGTACGATAAAGTGCCCCCCTCTACTGGATTTGCCGCCTGAGGTAAAGGGCCTAAGCGCGATAAGGCGAAAGCATGGTATATTCATTTTTTCCCGCCCGTTAGACGAACAGTTCAGGTCAGGAGACTTTTTAGGCAGTCACGGGCAGAAAGTCGTTGCATCCGGCAAAGAAATCGCCCATAAGTCCCGCCGAGCGCGATTGTACGGCCTTTTCGACCGGATTGCCTTCCGGCGGCTGATTGAAAATGCGGACAGAATAAATTTGTTTGCCACAAAATTGCCACAGACGCTTGACAACGGAGCCGCCGCTCTTTAAAAGCGGCTCTCCCTGAGCGGGAGTAACTCAGTGGTAGAGTGCAACCTTGCCAAGGTTGAAGTCGCGGGTTCAAATCCCGTCTCCCGCTCCACCTCCCCCTATCGGGGGCTTTTTTTTCAGCCGGGGAATTCGTTGACAGAGACAGGGTTCTTCTCTAGGTAGAACTTCCCTTTTACGCCGAGGCGGCATAGCCAAGTGGTAAGGCAGAGGTCTGCAAAACCTCCATCCCCCGGTTCAAATCCGGGTGCCGCCTCCACACTGCGCGGGAGTAACTCAGTGGTAGAGTGCAACCTTGCCAAGGTTGAAGTCGCGGGTTCAAATCCCGTCTCCCGCTCCACCGAAATCACCAGGCCGATCCTCATGGATCGGCCTTTTTCGTAGCCACGCGAGGGCCGCATGCGCGATAACCAACGCCTCCTGACCCTGGCCACAGCACCGGATGCCAGGCTTGACGACCTGCTTGCCCTGGCGCAGACGCTATACCCTGTTCATTTCGAACCGGTAAGCCTGGGTGAAGTTGCTGTCGACATTTTGCAGATCTCCGATCTTTCCAGCCACATTGATCAGTTGATGGCCAGGTCGTCCGGCCAGAAAAAAATCAGCCTCCCTTTTTGGGCCAAAATATGGCCAGCATCCTTCCCCATGAGCCTGCTGCTCACCCGCATTGACCCGGCCAGCGCCCCCAGGCTTCTGGAGATCGGCGCAGGCGTCGGCCTGTGCGGTCTGGTGGCGGCACGGCGCGGGTTTGCAGTGGCCATCACCGACATTGAACCCGAAGCGCTGCTGTTCATCCGGGTCTCCATCCTGAAAAATGGTCTGGAAGCGACTGCCCGTGCCGTGCACCTGGATTTCATGACAGGAAGCCTGGAAGAGCGCTTCGATGCCATTGTCGCCTCCGAGGCGCTCTACATCCCTGACAGCCACGAGCCCCTGACCAAGTGCCTGACCACACACCTCGCTCCAGGCGGACAGGTGCTCATGGCCAGCGACATCGCCCGGCCGGCACCCAAATTTTTCGCCCACGCCAGCCAGCATTTCGCCATCCAACGCATGGAAGCCCAATATCGCGGCGAAGACGACCAGCCCAAAACCAGCATTCTCTTCCGCATGCGAGCCCACACCAATGCGTAAGCTGCAAAGCACCCCCAAGGGCTATACGTCCGATTCGGACAAGCTCTGCACCCCAGGCCAGACCGTAGCCAGGGTGAAGGCCCTCATGGCCGGGCACGGCGGCGTGCTGGCGCAGTCTCACCGCACGGATACCGGTCGTCTGGGCATTCCGGTCTATCTTTCCATCTGCGGCCCCAAGGCGCGCCACATCATGCCCACTCGCAAACAGATGGGCAAAGGCGCTTCCCCGGAACAGGCCGAAGCTTCAGGCCTCATGGAACTGGCCGAGCGCTACAGCTATTTCAGTTTCTGGGCCGAGGAAGCCAATTTTACCCCGGCCACTTGGTCCCAGGCCGAAACCCTGTGGCCCGGCCAAGTCATGCCGGTGGCCGAGATCATCCAGTCGGTGGGCGACACGGTAAGCGAAGCCCAAGCCCGCGAAATTCTGGACCTGATCACTTGGCTCTTCCATCCGGCCACGCGCGTCATTGACGGCCAGACAGTGATGGTGCCCCTGAATTGGTTCAAGAAACTCAATGAATTCAATGGATCCTCCGCAGGAAACTGCCTGGAGGAATCCATCATGCAGGGTGCCTGCGAACTCGTGGAGCGCCACGTCAGCGCGGTGATCGACAAGGACATGCCCCGCCTGCCCACAATCCGCATCAACGACGCCACCGATCCGGTGCTGGCCGGACTGGTCGAGGCCTTCGAGAAGAACGGCGTCCTGCTGTGGCTCAAGGATTTTTCACTGGGCATGCCCGTACCCACTGTGGCGGCCCTGGCCTACGATCCGGCCACCTTCCCCGTAAAAAGCGAGATTGTCTTCACTGCGGGCACGGCCTCGTCCCCGGCCAAGGCCGCTGTCCGGGCCATTACCGAGATTGCCCAGTTGGCGGGCGACTTTGAGACCGGCAGCAACTACGAGGCCTCGGGGCTGCGCAAATTCAAGGAACTCCAGGACATCCGCTGGGTGACTGAAGGCCCGGAAACCGCTCTGGACAGCCTGCCCAGCCTGGACCGGCCCGACATGCTTGATGAACTTATTGTCTTCGCCCAGGGTCTGGCTGCGCGCGGCTATACCCTCTACACGGTAGAAACCACTCACCCCGAGTTGGGCATCGCCACAAATTACAACTTCGTGCCCGGCTTCCAGTTTCGGGAGCGCACCCCTCAGGCCAGCATCGGCCTCTTTGTCGGCCGCATGCTGGCCGAAGAGGCCGAACCGGAGCAGGCCGCTGAGGGACTGGCCCGGTTGGCTCAAATCACTCCTGGCCAGGCGTACCTGCCCTTCTTTCAAGGTCTGCTTGCCCTGCGTCTGGATGAATACGGCCAGGCTCTGGACCTGTTCACCCAGGCCGAACCCCTGCACGCAGACCCTGAAGATACGGCCCTGGCCGTTTTCTACCAGGCCTACGCCCTTACCCGCATGGAGGAATGGGCACAGGCCGAAATCCTGCTGTGCAAGGCCATCGCCCAAAGCCCGGAAGTGAAGGAATTCTTCAACCTGCGCGGAGTCTGCCGGTTCAAGCAGGCCAACTACACCCAGGCGGCAGGCGACTTCGAGTCCGCCCTGGCCCTTGACTCCGGTTCGGCCATGGATCTGGCCAACCTGGGCCTGTGCCACAAGTTTCTGGGGCACAACGCGGCTGCCTCGGAGTTTCTTTCCAAGGCTCTGGAGATGGACCCGGACCTGGAATTCGCCCGCACCCATTTGAGCGAACTCGATGCTGTGTCTGGCGGGGTTGAAAGCAATTGACAAGAACACCACACCCTTTTATGACTGCCGAAATATTCGGGTGTGGGAATCGAAAAGGCGCACTTCGTAATACTTGCGCGAACTAACGGTTTCCAGTAAAGAAGCCTGCGTCAAAGCTCTCTGTGTACCAACAGCGGACCGCTGTTTTGGTTTCGGCGCCCTTTACGGAGGGTTTTTGGGCAAAATCTCATGCGCCATTGAAGAGATGCTTCAAGAAACGCCAAGGAGGATGTAGAATGGCCACTGTTGAATTCAAAGGCAAGAACTTCGAGATCGACGAAGACGGCTTCCTGCAGCGCTTTGAAGACTGGACCACCGATTGGGTCGAGTACGTCAAGGAGTCTGAAGGCATCAAGGAACTGAGCGACGAGCACAACAAGGTCATCGAGTTCCTTCAGGACTACTACAAGAAGAACGGCATCGCCCCCATGGTGCGCATTCTGTCCAAGGTCACCGGCTACAAGCTGAAGCACATCTATGAGCTGTTCCCCTCCGGACCTGGCAAGGGAGCCTGTAAGATGGCCGGCCTGCCCAAGCCCACCGGCTGCGTGTAGTCCGATCTGATCGACGCCTTTCAAAGCGGGACCGCAAGGTCCCGCTTTTTTTGGGCAAGGGCACACCGGCTCTCCAGGACACCACAGGGGGGCACCAGGCACAACCGCCCCGAACTCCTTGCCCAAGCCGGGCGATTATTTCTTTGCGGATTTCTTCGCTGGCGCGGCCTTGCCCGCAGGCAAAGCTGCCTTTGACGCGGCAGGCAAAGCGCGGGCTCGTTTGCTTTTGCCTGCTGAGGCCTTGGCCTTGTCCTCTTCTTCCTTGAAAAGCTCGCTGCGCTTCTTTTCAAAACTTACAGCCGTCTTGATGGCCGCCATGGCTAAGGCCACAATGCTCACGATAACCACAAGGCCCTTCTGCACCTGCCACTTCTGCTCCCCCAGCACATCAGCCAGCCAGACCTGGCCGCTTTTCTGGGCAATGAAGATTATCGCAGGCACCGCAATCAGCGACAACGCCAAGCCCACAAGCTCCAGCCACATGAAGGTTTTACCCAGAAGCAAAATGAACAAGGTGGCGTCGCGCACGATGCGCAAGGTCACCAACCGGGCCTTAAGCAGAGTGATGGCCAGGTCGATCTCTTCCACGTAATCCTGGCTTTTGCGGAAGTTGGCAGCAACCTGTAGGGAATTGGTGCGCATCCAGTTGAGCTTGGAAGCGCAGGCGTTAAAATCCGCGTTGAACTCCCGCAAAAGTTTGCCAAAAGGAAACCAGGCCGCCTCATGGTGGATTTCCTTGAGGTCCTCATGGATGCCTTTGAGTTGCGCGTTCAAGCGGGCGACACTCTTTTCAACGGTCTGGCGCAGATCGGCCTGCAGGGCATCGTACTCCCGCACTATCTGTTTGAAACAGACGTAATTTTTCACGTTGGCCATTTCCGCCAGGTGGGCTGCCCGGTCGAGGGACTCTTTGAGAAAAGGATGGTCCTCGCGGAACCAGCTGTTCAGGTACTCGGGCAGGCCGGGCAGGCCGGCGGCCTTTTCGTCGCGTGCCTCAAGAGCCTCGCTCCACGGTTTCCACAATGCCGCCAAGATGCTGATGCGTCCCCGCTCCAGCTCTGGGTCGAGCAACAGCCGGTTGAACACGTTGGGATTGTCGCGCATCTCTTCAAGAAATTCGGAGAGTCCCTGATCGGTGAAGCCCATCTTCACCATGCACACGCCTTGGCGGTAACCGACTTCGGACCAGCGGGGGCACTCGCTTCTGGCCTGGCGATACAAGGTGATGGCCTTCTGGTATTCGCCCTGCACTTCCATGGCCCGGCCCTCCAGATAGAGCAGGTAGCCAAGTTGCAGCGGCGTGTAGGCGCTCCGGGCCGCCTCCTGCCAAAAATACGCGGCCCGGGTCCAGTCGCCCTGCTCCATGGCCAGAAAGCCCTGAGCGGAACGCGGCTGCAGCCCGCGACCGAACTTGACCATGCCCTGGTTGACCTCCCGCTCCACGCCCTCCCAGTCGTTTAAACGCAACGCCGACAAGGCCGACCAGAGAAAATCCCCGTCCACAGGAGCCAGGCTGTCGTCTTCAATACCTGCGGGAAGGTCCTTGCCTTTGGAGCGCCATACCCTCTCCAGGGCCCGCAATTGGTTGAAATAAGACATCTCGAAGACGCCCCGCAGCAAGACGCCCGTGTCATCCTGGCTACGAAGGCCGTTGGTCAGCACCTTCAAGGGATCATCGGCAAGGGCGGTATCGAGCTTCTTGCCCGCCTCGTCCAGCTTGGCCAAATCCACCATGCCGAGTTGCTCCCACAGAGCCGAATCTTTGTCCGGCAAGGCCTTGCTGGGACAATCCTTGGCTTCATGACTGTTGAGGCCGCAGTAGAAACAGGGCAGGAGGTCACCGGCGAGCAGATTGGTGGGAAGCTTGAAGGGAAGCTCGCCGTGCGCTTCGCTGTCCTCCTCTTCAGGGGCAAGGGAAACGTGGCACCAGTCGTCGATGGTTTGTGCAGTGCGCGAGTAGCGCACGTCGTTGATACGGAAGCCCTTGCCCAGATACAGGGCCGAACGGAAACTCATGTGCGGATAATCGGGAGAGAGCTGCTTCCAGTCGAGATTCAGACGTTTGGGAAGATCCTTGTTCAGGTGGTAGCCTTTCTTCAGCACGCAGGCCATGACGCTGGGCCAATATTTTTTGCCGGAATCCGGGGCCTTGATCTGAGCCTCCAACTGCAACAGTTCGCGGCACACCGACCGGATGGCCCGCAGGCTGTTCAAGGGGAAGATGAGGTAGCCGTCGCTGCTGAGATACTTAACGGCCAGACGTTCCAAAAGGCTCTGCATCTCGGAGAAAATGGCCCGCCATCCTTCGGCAGTGTTCTTTTCCAGGGGGTCGCCCAAAGGACGCAGCACGAAAAACCAGCCCAGCGGAGAATCCTGAGCAAAGGTCATATCCGCATTGAGCATCCCGAAATCGACTTTTGCCAGGCCGGATACTGAGCCGACAGGTTTGAGCGACAGGCCGGGCATCTGCTCGATCATGGCATTGAACTGGGGATGGACCAGAACTTCCAGATCCTGAGAGGCGGCGGCATCCTGGCTGAGAAACTCGGCCGAGGCGGTCACGGACATCTCAAACTTGTAGCCCACCAACATCGAGGCGGGAAACGCCTGAATAAACATGGGGGTACGGTTCATCCGGGCGTAACCGATCAACCTGCCCAGCGCCCGGAAGGCCTCATCGCCAAAAAAATACCAAAGGGCCTGGTTGCCTTCCTGCCCCTGGTGAAATCCGCCGAATTCGGTAAAGATCTGGTTGGCCACATGGGCGACATTGCCTTCCCACACCACCCAGAGTCCCACGCCGGAGGCCACCAGCTTGGGTTGGGAGATGGAGGGCATCTTTTCAAAAAGCCGAGTGAGCCTGTGCATGCATTTCCCTTAACACATCACTGCCGTGGAGGCCAATAATGGACATCTCCAAGACCATTGCCGAAATGAAAAAACAACCCGGTTTCACCGAAAAAGTGGGCATGCTCCTGGTGCACAACGGCGTGGTGCGGGCGGTCTCGCGCCACGGAGGCACCCCGGTCGAACGCCTGGAAGTCTGCCCGGACCAAAGCAAAATCGATACCATCTGCCGGGAACTCTCGGCCAAACCCGGCATATTCGCGGTGACGGCCCTGGCCAAATCCGGCACTTTCAACCCCGGTGACGACCTGCTGTTCATCATCGTGGCCGGAGACATCCGCGAAAATGTGCTGCCCACACTGAGCGAGGCCCTCAACCGCATCAAGTCAGAAGCCATCACCAAATGCGAACACTGCACCGTGGAGTGACAACCACTCTCCACGGATGTCATCGGCCTGGACGTGTATTTCCTTTAGAGTAAGGCACTTGCAAATACATGCTTGGAAGGCGCGCCTCCGGCGGCCAGGGAGGGCGCTGCCCTCCCTGGACCCTCCCGCCGGGGGGCCAATGGCCCCCCGGTCCCCCCGTAGAGCTGCGCGTCGGCTGCAATCCGCCACGTC
>JBBRUD010000100.1:0-15468 GCA_038248065.1 Desulfovibrionales bacterium
CCCGCCGGAGGCATCCCCTCCGCCCTCCTCTCCCCTCTTCTCCCCCTCCTCTCCCTCCTCCCCCCCAGTGCACCTGGGGGTCTCGCAGGACCGGGCCTTCTGTTTTTGCTACGCGGAGAACCTGCGTCTGCTGGAAGCAGCCGGGGCGGAACTGGTATTTTTTTCTCCTCTCGACGACGCCTGCCTGCCCGGCGAACTGGACGGCCTTTATCTTGTGGGCGGCTATCCTGAACTGCACGCCGGGGCGCTTTCGGCCAACACCGGCATGCTCGCGTCGGTGCGCGCCTTCTGCGTTTCGGGCAGGCCTGTGTATGCCGAATGCGGCGGGTTCATGTACCTTATGGAGGGGCTGATCGACCGTGAGGGACTTGAATGGCCCATGGCCGGGGTTTTTGGCTGTCGCGCCCGCATGGGAGAGCGCTTCGCCGCATTGGGCTACCGCGAGGCGGTTTTTCAGCACAAGACGCCTCTCGGCCCGGCCGGAACAGCGGCACGGGGACATGAATTCCACTATTCCCGGCTGGACGCCCTGCCGGATACTCCAGCGGTCTACAGCGTCTCAGGCAGAAAGGGAGGGCGCGAGGGCACTCTGGACATCCGGGAGGGCTGGCTTTCGGGCAACGTCCTGGCCAGCTACATCCACCTGCATTTCGGCTCCAACCCGCAACTGGCCGAAAATTTCATTGCCGCCATGGCCGAGACCCGCAAGAAGTCCGGGCAATGAAGCGCGACCGCTCCCACGCCCGGCGCCCCCTGCGCCAGGGCTTCACCACGGGCTCGGCTGCCGCAGCAGCAGCCAAGGCGGCCACCGTAGCACTGCTGGGTGTGGCCTCCCCGCCGCCACCCGGCACCACGGTCGAACGCACGGTTGCGGACGCAGCCTTACTGGGTATGTCCTCCCCGCCGCAGGCCGAGGCTGCTGCGGGCATGAGTTCCAGCGCGATTGCATTGGAGGTGGACATCCCCCTGCCCGGTGGAGGACGGTTGACCATCCCGGTGGCGGAAGTTTCGAAGAGCGGCGCGGCCTGGGTGGTCAAGGACGCCGGGGACGACCCGGACGCCACCCATGGGGCGCGCATCGGCTGCCGCGTGGAGCTTCTGCCCCAAGGCCCGGCAGGGGCGGTGACTGTCGAAGGAGGCTCCGGTGTTGGGCGGGTTACGCTGCCGGGGTTGCCGGTTCCTCCCGGCCAGGCGGCCATCAATCCCGCTCCAAAACAGCAGATAGCCGATGCCGTGCGCGAGGCCTTTGGCCTGGCCGGATACTGCGGCGCGGCCCTGGCCACCGTCATGGTGGAAAACGGCGAGGCCATCGCCCGCCACACCCTCAACCCCCGGCTGGGCATCCTGGGGGGCATCTCCATCCTGGGCACGGCAGGCATTGTCAAACCTTTTAGCCACGAAGCCTGGCGAGCTACCATCCTTTCGGGGCTATCCGTGGCCAGGGCGGCGGGGCTTACAATCTGTGCCTTTTCCACGGGAAGGCGAAGCGAGCGGCTGCTCATGGCCCGCCACCCTGAAATACCGCCCATAGCCTTTGCACAGGCAGCCGATTTCTTCGCCTTTTCCCTGAAAAGCGCGGTGGAGCTTGGATTTACGGATATCGTCTGGGGCTGTTATTTCGGCAAACTGGCCAAGATGGCCCAGGGGCTGGAATACACCCACGCCCATGCCGGTGAAACGGATTTCGCCCTGCTGGCGGACCTTGCCGCACAAGCCGTGCGGGAAACTCTGGCCGGTGCAGCTGGGAGCGCGGCCATCACCGTGGGCCCAACCGTTCCTGGCAGCACAGCAGAGGCCCAGGCCCGGACAATCGCCCATGCAGTGGCCGGGGCCAATACCGCCCGCCATGCCCTGGAGCTGGTGGAGCCCCAGACGACGCGGCGCGCCTTCGCGCATCTGACGGCCCAGCGGGCACTTCAGGCGGCCCGGAGCTTCGCGGGTGACGGCCCCCGTCTGCGCCTGGTCTGTTTTGATTTTGAGGAAGGCGTCCTCAGCGAAACCGAGGGATAGCGCCAAGCTGTCAAAACAACGTAAATTGTTTTGGCATGTTACGGCTACCCCTTCACGCAATGCCTTGTGCGAACGCTCCACAGGCAGCGCGGCCTCCTTGGAGATGCGGCCAAAGGCAAAACCGCATCTCCAGAAAACGCCGACTAGATTTCGTAATCGATGACCCGGCGCTCGGCTGCCACGGCCATGATGAAAGCCCCAACTTTCACATGTTCGGGATGCACGGCGTAGGCTTTAAGGTCTTCCTTGCTGGCAAATACCGTGTACAGGACAATATCCGTGGCCGGGATGGCCGCAAAGGGATTGACCGCAACTTCCAGTTCCACCACACCGGGCACCAGTGAAGGCAGAGCCTCCAGCAGAGCCTTCATGGTCACAAGGTTCTCGGCTTTGCTGTGGCCTTCGGCCTGGTCCTTGAGGGTCCACATAACGATGTGCTTGATCATGTCCGGTTCCTTATTTCAGGGGTTTCCAAGGGCAAGGCCCGCACCATGGGTATGGCAAGGGCTCGTGATTTCGCGTAGGTTGGGCATATTGCACGGCCCGCGTGGCCGCATTGCCAATCTAAAACGTCTGGAGCAGGCTGTAAAGTGACCACGGATTCCCCACTGCGCCCCATCGAAGTCATCGGTCTGGGTATGGACCCGGCGGAACTTTCCGCCCAGGCGTTGCGCATGGTGGAAGAAGCCCAGGTGCTTGCTGGCGGGTCGCGCCTGCTGGAGCGGTTTCCCAAGCATCCCGGTCAGCGCATCCTTTTGCAGTCACCCCTGGCCAAAGGCCTGGAAGCCGTGGCCGCTGCACGGGCCCAAGGCCTGACCGTGGCTGTGCTGGCCGACGGCGACCCTCTGTTCTACGGCATCGGCAAAAGACTGCTGGAATCGCTTGGGCCCGAAGCTCTTCGTTTCCATCCCGGAGTCTCTGCCATTGCCGCCGCCGCTGCCCGCCTGGGCCGCTCCCTGCAGGATACCCCGGTGGTTTCCCTGCATGGCCGCGTTGGCGTCGGCCCGCTGTTGGCTGCTCTGGTCCGCCGGGGCGAAGCGGCTGTGTATACCGATCTGGCCAACTCCCCGGACCGCATCGCGCGGGTACTGTTGGAGCAGGGCCTGGACGACGCCCGCATGTGGGTGCTTGAAGACCTGGGCAGCCCCTCGGAACAGGTGGGGCAATTCACCCCGGCTCAGGCCGCCAGGCAGACGTTTTCCGCCTTGAATCTGGTGGTCATCAGCATTGAGACTGCTGCCCGGCCAGTACCCATGCTCGGCCGCCCTGACGATTTTTACCGCAAGCGCGAGGGATTGATAACCAAGTGGCCGGTGCGGGCCTGTTCCCTGGCCTCCTTGCGTCTGAAGCCTTCGGACACCCTGTGGGACGTGGGCGCGGGCTGCGGCTCCGTGGGCATCGAGGCCTGCGCGCTGCTGCCCTTTGGCCAGGTGTACGCCGTGGAACGCAACCACGACCGGGCCGAGGCCATCCGCGAGAACCTCCGACGGGCCGGAGCCTGGCAGGTGCGACTGGTGCGGGGCGAAGCCCCGGAGGTGCTGGCCGGGCTTCCCTACCCCGACGCCATCTTTGTGGGCGGCGGCCTGGGGCAGGGGCTTGCCATGCTGCCCACGCTCTGCCAGGCCCTGAAACCGGGCGGACGGCTGGTGGCCAATGTGGTGCTGCTCTCCGGGATGCAACGCCTGCTCGACGCCTTGGGACAGATGGACTGGCACCACCAGATAAGCCAGGTGCAGGCCAGCGATTCCACGCCCCTGGGCCAAGACCTGCGCCTGCAGGCGCACAATCCGGTATTCATCATCGCGGCGGACAAACCGCTCTAAGCCAGGATAAAACACGCCATGCCCAGTTTATACGAACTGACCACCAACATCTTTGAGCCCATCTCGCGCTTTTGGGCGTCTGAACGCACGGAAAGGACGGTTTCCGGGATTCTTGTGGTACTCTTTCTGCTCGCCCTGGTGGGCATCGAATGCAAACGCCAGGGGTTTCTGCCACCTTCCCTGGCAGCCATAACCCCCAACAACCATTTTTATTCCGTCAGCCTGGCCTTCACCCTGGTGCTCATTCTTGAGGTCATCGGACTGATCTTCGTGCTGCCCTGTTCCTTTTCCAAGTCCGTGGGCAAGCAGTTCGAAATTCTCTCGCTCATCCTGCTTCGCAATGCCTTCAAGGCCCTGGTGGACCTGCCCGAACCCATCCGCCTCACGGGCGATTGGGGCCCGATTCTGACTCTGGCCACCGAGGGCGCGGGAGCATTGGCGGTCTTTGCGCTGCTAGGGTACTATTACAAGATACAGAACCCCAACTACCGCACGGCTAAATCCGGCTACCGCCGCTACTGCTTCATCGCCTCCAAAAAGATGGTGGCCATGGCCCTGCTGTGCATTTTCACCGTGCTGGGAGCCCAAGCGCTGTGGGACGGCCTGACCGGCCACCACACCTTCGACTTCTTCGATACCTTCTACACAGTGCTCATCTTCGCCGACATCCTGCTGGTGCTGCTCTCCCAACGATTTCTGCCCGGCTATCAGGCGGTTTTCCGCAATTCGGGCTACGCCCTGTCCACGTTGTTCATCCGGCTGGCTCTGGCCGCCCCGCCGCCGTGGAATGTGGTCCTGGGCATAGGAGCCGCAGTATTTGCAGTAGCCATGACCCTGGTATTCAACACCTTCTACGCCCAATTTGCCGAGACCAAGGAGCATCCGTGAGCGTGCCCGTCCATTTCGTGGGGGCAGGCCCCGGCGACCCCGAACTGCTCACCGTGAAAGCCGCCCGGCTGATCGGTTCCGCCGATCTGCTGCTCTACCCCGGCTCGCTGACCCCGCAGGCTGTGGTCAACCTGGCCAAAAGCGGTGCCAAGGTGCTCGACACCGCGGGCCTCACCCTGGAGGAAACCCACGCAGCCATCATGGAAGCCGTGGACCAGGGGCTGCGCGTGGTGCGCCTCCAGGCCGGCGACCCCTGCCTCTACGGCACGGTACGCGAACAGGCGCTGCTGCTGGAGGCCAAAGGTATTGCCTACGCGATAGTGCCGGGCATCACCGCCGCCTCGGCCGCCGCTGCCGCGTTCAAACTCCCCGCCACCGTGCCGGAAGCCACCCAGACGCTCATCCTCACCCGTCTGGCCGGGCGCACCCCCGTGCCGGAAGCCGAAGCCCTGCGCTCCCTGGCCGCCCACCACTGCGCCCTGGCGGTCTATCTTTCCGCCGCAAACCCGGAAGCCGTACAGGAGCAGTTGCTGCTGGGAGGCTACGGCGAGGACACCCTGCTGGCCGTGGCCCACCGCGTGGGCTGGCCCGAAGAGGAACTGCACCTCTCAACTGTGGGAGCATTCCCCGAGCTGGTGCGCAGCCGCGGGCTGACCAGTCAGACCCTTTTCCTGGTACTGCCCGGCCAGGACGCCGCCACGCGCTCCAAACTCTACGATCCCGCCTTCGGCCACGCCTTCCGGGAGCAGAGCATACCAGGAAGAGAGGCCTAGCCCATGGAAACCCTGCACATTGCCACCACCCGGCGCGAGGATATGGTGGCCATCACCCGCGAGCTGCAAAGTCTGGTGCGCGCCAACGGCTGGAAGAACGGCCTGCTGGCCCTCCACTGCCCCCACACCACTGCCGGGCTCACTGTGAACGAAAACGCCGACCCCGACGTGGTGCGTGATGTTCTGGCCACCCTGCGACGCCTGATCCCCGAAAATGGAGACTATCGCCACGCCGAGGGCAATTCCGACGCCCACCTTAAGGCCAGCTGCATGGGGCCGGGGCTCACACTCATGGTTGAAAACGGCGAGATACGCCTGGGGACGTGGCAAGGAGTGTTCTTCTGCGAGTTCGACGGCCCACGCTCCAGAACGCTGTGGGCCAAATGGCTGGGAACGTAGGGGAAGGCGCGCCGCCCGCCGTCAGCATTATTCAGGCGAATGGGAGACGAAACGCATGCCGGGGTCGGCATCTGCGGACTGGTAGGACTTCATGGGCGAAAACGTCGTACATGCAATCCAGGACCGGCTTAGCCGGTTTTCACCAGTCACCGGGCAGTGAAAAGCGACCTCTTCCAATCCGAAGGGCTGCCTATCGGTCGACTTGTGGAAATTCTGGCACTTCTGACACTGATGCACGGTGCCCCCTGTTGCGTCAACTCGGAATATTCTCGAGTTTGTCAGTTAACCTGCTGTAATATTAACGCCTACCACTGCCCGGGCACAAGAGGGATTTACTCGCAGAGTGGGGGCAGGATAACCCTACCAGGAGACCTCTGCCGCAAGCTTGAAGCCCGTGCGGCCTGCCGGAGGATGTTTCCAGCAAAAAGGCCGCCCCGGTCGGAGCGGCCCGTGATGGCGCTAGCTCTCAAGAATGGAATGGGTGCGACGGAATGCTATTCGTCGCGCAGCGAACGCCCCATCAACTCGCGCACTGCCGTGGCCGGGTCTTTGTCTTCATAGAGCACTGCATGCACCTGAGCGGTGATGGGCAGTTCCACCTTCAGCTTGGTGGCCAGGGCATGCACGGCCTGGGTAGTTTTCACCCCTTCGGCCACCATCTTCATTTCGCCTAGGATGTCCATGAGCTTCTGGCCCCTGGCCAGCCGCATGCCCACCTGACGGTTGCGCGACAGATCGCCGGTGCAGGTCAGCACCAGGTCGCCAAGGCCCGAGAGGCCCATGAACGTTTTGGGGTCGGCCTTCATCTCCTTGCCCAGGCGGCCCATTTCGGCCAAGCCTCGGGTGATGAGGGCGGCCCTGGCATTGTAGCCGAAGCCCAGCTCGTCGGAAACGCCCGCCGCGATGGCGATGATGTTCTTCACTGCGCCGCCAAGCTCCACACCCACCACGTCCTTGTTGGTGTACACCCGGAAATAGTCGGTGGCGAAGATCTTCTGGATCTCCTTGGCGGCCTTTTCGTCCTTGCAGCCAAGGCTCACCGCCGTGGGCTTGCGCCGGATGACCTCCACCGCGAAGCTCGGCCCCGAAAGAATGGCGTAGACCGGTTTGAGCGAGCCCAGCACGTCCTGGCAGACCGCCGACATGGGCAGCATGGTGTCGAGTTCCAGCCCCTTGCTGGCGCAGACCACCATGGTTCCCTTGGAGAGCACGCCACGCAGCTGGCCAAGCACCGAGCGCAGGAACTGGCAGGGCACGGCCACCAGAACCATGTCCTTGCCCGCGCACACATGGTCGATATCCAGGCTGACCTGCAGGTTGGGCGACAACTTCACGCCCGGCAGGTACCAGCTGTTCTCGCCCTTGGATTTGATTGCGGCCAACAGCTCCCTTTCGCGCACCCACAAGGTGACGTCCAGGCCCTTATGGGCCAGGAGATCCGCCAAGGTGGTGCCCCAACTGCCGCCGCCGATCACCGCGATTTTCATATGCGCTCCTGGAAGAGATGAATATTGCAGAGAGGAGACTTGGGGAGGAAACTTTTTGAAAAAAGTTTCCTCCCCAAACCCCTCCTTCAAAAACTTTTAGTAGCTTCGCGTCGTTTGCGTCCCGACGTCGGACCCCCGTTGCGGGGGTCCGGGGGGGATCATCCCCCCCGGCGGGGTTTGGGGCAGAGCCCCAATCGCCTCGCGCCCGTTGCAAGTAGCACACGAACCCGGTAGAGATAAAGCTGTTGCAGCGACTATCGTAAGGAGTTCCATGTGGCCAGTCCCACTGTATTGAGTGATGCCCAGAAGCGGGTTCTGGCCATGGTGCAGGGCGACCTGCCCGACGGCCCGGAGCCTTTCGCCGAGATGGCCCGGCAGGCCGGGGTAACCGAAGAGGAAGTGCTGACCTTGCTGGCCACCATGAAAAGCACCGGGGAAATCCGCCGGTTCGGGGCCACGCTTCGCCACCAGAAGGCCGGATACGGTTCCAACGCCATGGTCGCCTGGTATGTGGACGACGCCGACATGGCCCGCGCCGGGGCCTTCATGGCCGCCCGCCCGGAAATTTCCCACTGCTACCACCGGGTGAACTGCATGGATTGGCCGTACAACCTCTACACCATGGTGCACGCCAAAACCCGCGAGGAGTGCCAGGCCAAGGTGGAGGAGCTGTCGCGCCTTTCGGGCCTGGATGAATACGACGTTCTGGAGAGCCGCAAGGAATTCAAGAAAACGAGCATGCGGTACTTTTAGCCATGTCCATAATGCCCAAGGATGTCTTCGAATTCATGTCCAAGCGGGTGCTTGGACAACGCGACGTGTTGCGCCAGATTTCCGTGGCCGTGTACAAGCACATCGTGGGCCTTAGGGCTGGCAACATGCTGCTGGTGGGCAACTCGGGCACGGGCAAGACCACCATCATGAAAACCATCCACCACTACTACCAGTCGCGGGAGGAACTCAAAGATTTCCGTGTGATGGCCGTGGTGAATGCCAACATCCTGGCCGGCGAGGAAGGCGACATCCGCACGGCCCGGCTGTTCACCTCACTGGAGGCGGCAGTCAAGAAGCAGCTCAGCGAGGACGTAACCGCCGAACAGATGCGGCGCGGTCTGGAAAACTCCACGGTCTGCCTGGACGAGGTGGACAAAATCTCCGCCCGCATCTCCGGCAAGCCCAATCCCGTGGGCATCGCCTTGCAGCAGGCCCTGCTGACCATCCTGGAAGGCGAAACCATCATGGTGCCGGTGACCGTGATGGAAGACGGACAGCAGGTGAACACGCTCATCCCCGTGGACAGCGGCAAGATGCTCTTCGTGTGCGGCGGAGCCTTTGAAGAACTCTACGAGCAGGTCTACGCCTTAATCGTCAACCGCAAGGACGACCGCAGGCTCAAGGAAACCACCGAGATCCAGCGTACCCCGGACGGCGAAGTGCGGGTCACCGCCGTCACACGCTTCAAGCTGGTCGACTACGTCCGCCTGGGGGATTTTTTCACCTACGGCATGCTGCCGCAGTTTCTCTCGCGGTTTTCCTCCATTTCCATCCTCGATGAGCTGGCCAAGGATGATCTGGTGCAGATACTCCTTTCGGCCGACGATTCGCCGCTTCGGCACTGCCGTGAATTCTTCGCCACCATGGGCATCGATCTGCGCATCACCCGCGAGGCCCTGGAGATGATTGCCGACCACGCCCTGCGCAACACCCGCATCGGAGCCAGAGCCCTGCGCGAACTGTTCAGCCGCATCATGGGCGACGCCGAATTCGACCCCCTCGGACAGCCCCGGCTGGTGAAAACCCCTGACGGGCACAGCCTGACCATCGACAGAGCCATGGTTCTGGAAAAACTCACCCGTTAAAAGCCAAGAACGCGAGGGGCTCTGCCCCTTGATCCCGCCGGGGGTGCCCCCCCATTATTTTCTTCTGAGTATCGGGAACCTTTTCGTTTGGCTGGCGTATACCTTTTCAAGAAGCGGACATGGAGAGCGGATGCAGGACGAGGCGATCATCAGGCGAGTTCAGGAAGGCGACTGCGAAGCGTATGCCCTGCTGGTGCGCAAGCATCACCGAGCCCTCCTGACCTTCATCCGCCGCCTCGTACGCGACGCGCATCTGGCCGAAGACATTGGGCAGGAGGTTTTCCTCTCGGCCTACAAGGCCCTGCCCGGCTTCGACACCAGCCGGGGGACGCCCTTCATGGCCTGGCTGTGCGTCCTGGCCCGCAACCGGGCGGTAAGCGCACTGCGGGCGCGCGGGCGGTACAGGCTGACCCCGATGGAAGACATCTCGCTTCTCCCCGCAGTCGAACCGGGCTTGGACGCGATGCTCATCAGCCGGGAGGAGCGCCTGGCCCTGGCCGAGTCCCTGGAGAAGCTCGAAGAGCCTTTCCGCTCCACTATTCTGCTGAGTCTGCAGGGCGAACTGGTGGAAGACATCGCCCTCACCTGCGGGGTGACCCCGGCCACGGTGAAGACCAGGCTCTTCCGGGCCAGGGAAAAACTACGGCGCTTCGTCGCCGTCCATTTCGGAGGAATCTGCCATGAACGCCCCTCATGAACCCTCCCCGAACTTCGTTGCCAGGGTTATGGGCCAGGTGCGCGCCTACGAAGCCTCAAAGGCCGGCCTGTTCGCCTGGCTGCTGCGCTGCCTGGCCGCAAGCGGAGCGCTGGCCGCCATGCTGCGCGCTGCGCCGGTGTTTTAGAGCCGACGAGAAGGCGGGAGAGGCCTCCGGCGGCCAAAGGGGATTACGGATGCTCGCCTCGCAGAGGCGTAGCAGCCCGTTTCGAACACAGTGCAACGCCCCTTTGGAATCCCTTATAGTACAGGGTGTGCTTGTCTGGGTTGGTGGCCTGAGCCGCTGTTCTATCACCCCTGTTCGCTTGTAAACGGCTCCGCCACGGAAATACATTATGTCCCAACACGCACAGTCCGCCGCTGTCCAAAGCCCTTCCAAGCCCCTGGCCGTACTGCGCGACTATCTTACCTCGCTGGGCTGGGCCGTACTGCTGGCCCTGGTGATACGGACCTTCGTCATCCAGACCTTCGAGATTCCCTCGAGCTCCATGGAGAACACCCTGGAGGTGGGCGATTATCTGGTGGCCAACAAGTTCCTTTACGGCATTCGGCTGCCCTGGTCCGGCACTCGGGTGCTGCCCATCCGGGAGCCCCAGCGCGGGGACGTGGTCATTTTCCGCTTCCCCGAAGACCGCTCCCAGGATTTCATCAAGCGCCTCATCGGTTTGCCCGGCGACGAGATTATGGTTCGGGACAAGCAGGTGTTCGTCAACGGCCAGCCCTACGTATCCGCCCAGGAAGTGCATAAGGACACGGCGGTGCTCCCTGCGCAAGCCGGTCCACGGGACACATTCGGCCCGGTGCGCGTTCCGCAAGGCAACTACTTCATGATGGGCGACAACCGGGACAACTCGTACGACAGCCGCTTCTGGGGCTTTGTGCCCAAGGAAGACATCCTGGGCCTGGCCATGGTGAAGTACTGGTCCTTTGTTCCGGGAACCTGGCAGGTTCGTTGGGGGAGCATCGGCAGAATGATCTAACGCTGCCGCACCTTTTATGCCTCGGCATCCAATTGTGCGCGATGGTGTTCCATCACCCGCTCAATCACCTCCACTAGCGCCGCCTTTTCGACTGGTTTCGCAATGTACGCATCCATCCCGGCGGCCAGGAATTTCTCCTTGTCCCCAACCATTGCGTAAGCGGTGACGGCGATGATCGGGATAGTTGATTTCGCGCCGAGATTGCGAGCCCCTCGGATGGCCTTGGCAGCCTCTACCCCATCCATGACAGGCATCTGAATGTCCATGAGGATCAGGTCAAAATTCTGTTTTGTGAGGAGTTCAACCGCTGCCTGTCCATCCCTGACGGCCGTGACCGAATACCCTGCTTTTTCCAGCATGCGCTTCGTCGTGAGGAGGCTAACGGAATCGTCTTCAGCCAGAAGGATCTTGCACGGGGTGACGTCGTTAGGTGCTCGATTCATCTTCCCCTCTGCCGTGCCGTTGTCTTTTTCCCAACACGCTTTGAGGGGCAATGAGAGATACACGGTTGTCCCGATTCCAAGTTCACTTTCTATGGCGACGTCCCCGCCCATAAGATCCACAAGCTTGCGGACGATGGAAAGCCCCAGGCCTGCCCCCTGGAATCTGCGGGTATAGGCCCCCTCTACCTGAACAAAAGGTTCAAAAATATTCTTCAGATTTTCTTCGGATATGCCTATGCCGGTATCAGCCACAGTGATCAACGCACGCAGATCTGCCCCAGCTGAGAACGGAAGCATTGAGGCATGAATGTGTACTGACCCTTTTTCGGTAAATTTTACTGCGTTACCCACAAGATTAAAAAGTACTTGTCTCAGGCGAACTTCATCTCCCATCACCTTACTCGGAAAAGTACTTTCTCTTGAAAACACCAAATCTATTCCTTTGCCCTTTATAGCCCCCTCAAAAACTTCATCAATGGATTCCTTGAGTTTTCTAACATCAATTTCCGTGTCCACCAGTTCCATTTTTCCCACTTCAATTCTTGAAATATCGAGTATGTCTCCAAGCAATTGGTTCAGCCTGCTTGTTGCTTTTATTGCAGCGAGGATATACTCTGTTTGCTCATCGGTTGACTTCGTTAATTGCAGTAGTTGGAGCATCCCCAATACGCCATTTATCGGTGTCCGTATCTCGTGGCTCATATTTGCAAGGAATTCAGACTTGGCGATATTAGCGGATTCAGCCTTTTCTTTCTCGATGAGCAGTTGCTCTTGTTGTTTTTCAAGCTTGGCCGTGGCGATCCCCACCTGGAGCCTGCACAAATACCCTCCAATAACGACGGCAGCCAGTACTGATAAGACAAGTAAAGCTATGATTGATGCGTAAAAAGGCAGACCAAATTGAGACTGGATCGGAGTCTTCATAATCTCAACCGCAGGGATTTCTCCCACCTTCCTATCAAATCCACCAGACCAGCCATACAGCTTCTGCAATTGAGATGGAGCCTCAGCAGGTGTCCCATGACATACAAGACACTTTTCTTCATTAACTAAAAATAGAGCCGCCACGACAAGGAACTCTTTGCCCTCCTCCTTAACTACAAGGCGCAGATGATCTCGCTGTTTATCCTCATTAAACCATTTTATCATTGCCAGCTCGTCATCATTAGCTTTGTTTTGTATGTTTCTCGGATCTTCTGCAGCTATCTTGTACTGTACATCAGGCAGACCCATTGCAGCCCTGTCGCTATTGTAGTATTTTTGAAAGTTCCGGGCCATATATGAAGACGACAGTAACTCAGGAGCATAGAACCCTTTCGGGAGCCTACCCTCCTCCATCAGCCTGTAATAATTCGGGTGCAAATCATTTTGTATATAATGATGGAGCGCTCTAACCTCCAGCATTGCGTCCCTGATACGGTCCTCAGACTGCCCGTTATGAATCTCTTCAGCAACAAAATACACAGCAGCTGCCACAGTTGCGATCAAAATGACAGACACTACTATCGTTTTAACTTTAATATCCCTTACAGACAAAAGGCTCTCCACGAGAGTAACTCCTTCGCAGCAGATTTCTGCCAACGCATTTCATTTCCTGCCTGGGAGAATTATTACAACAATATTCCTCCTTACCACACTTCGCAAGCCCCAGCTGCGAGTTGAGCGGACCCATTTGAACCGGTTGAAACGCGAACAAGTGCCTCACGCAGGCAAACAGGGTACATGGAGGCAGCACCCTTTGCAGAGAACGAGACAGAGAAACGCATCCTACGTCATGCTGGCCACCATTCCGCAGACCAGAGAGTCCAGGGTTATCCACGACTCTTACATCGGGCCATTGAAACTGTCTCTTGCCGAAGCGGCTATCGTACCGTATATTGATGGTAGTAAATAATACCATTCAAGCAGAAAGGACCGATGTCTCTTTGGAAGTCACTGGACCGATTACCTTTTAAACGCAAAAGAGCGAAAAATGCCGCAAGAACGTGTGCATAGTACCATAGCAGAGCCCCTGGACGCGTACAATGGCGCAGAATCTCTTGTAGCCACCTTGGTCGAGAGCGGGGTGGAAGTGTGTTTTGCCAATCCTGGAACCTCGGAAATGCATTTCGTCACCGCGCTTGACCGCATACCCGGCATGCGTCCGGTACTGTGCCTGTTTGAAGGCGTGGCGACCGGTGCGGCTGACGGCTACGCCCGTATGACAGGCAAGCCAGCCTGCACCTTGCTCCATCTTGGGCCCGGATTCGCCAATGGCATGGCCAACATGCACAACGCCCGCCGCGCCCAGTCGCCCATGGTGAACATCGTCGGCGACCACGCCACCTATCATGAACGCTACAACGCGCCGCTCAACTCCAACGTCAAAGGTTTCGCCGAAGCCATTTCCCATTGGGTGTACCGGTCGAGAAGCTCCCGCACCGTGGCTGCCGACGCCGCGCGCGCTGTGCAGGCCGCCCGGCAGACACCTGGCCGCGTGGCAACATTGATCTTGCCCGCCGATACAGCCTGGCTGCCTGCGGAACGCCCTTCGCCCAGGCTCGAAACCTTCCCTGCGTCGAGGGTTTCCCAGGGAGCCATCGACGCCGCTGCGCAGGCATTGTCCGGCGGCAAAAAGACCGCACTCCTCTTACGCGGAGCCGTACTCCATGGCGAAGGGCTTCAGGCTGCCGGACGTATAGCCGCTCACACGGGATGCACGCTCTTTTGCGACACCTTCCCCCCCCGTTTGCGGAACGGAGCCGGATCACCGCCTGTCGAACGGCTTCCCTACCGGGGCAAGGACATCCTGCAACGCCTGGACGGCTTTGAACAGCTGCTGCTGGCAGGGGCCGAGCCCCCGGTGTCCTTCTTCGCCTACCCCGGCCAGGAAAGCTGGCTGACACCGCCGGGATGTGCAATTCTGACCCTGTCCCACCCCCATGAGGACGGCAGCGACGCTTTGGCCGCCCTAGCCGACGCCCTCGGCGCGCCCGCAAGCGGTTCCGTTGCGCCCTTTGCTCCGCCCGCCCTGCCGCCCCAAGGCCCGCTCACAGCGGAAGGCGTCATGCGCACCGTCGCCGCCCTGTTGCCGGAAAACGCCATTGTCACCGACGAAGGGATCACGTCCACGCTCCCATACACCTCCCTGCTCTCAACGGCAGCGGGCCACGATTATCTTCCGATCACCGGCGGTTCCATCGGCAACATCCTGCCCCTGAGCACGGGCGCAGCCCTTGCCGCGCCGGACCGTACCGTCGTCTGTCTGGAAGGCGACGGCAGCGCCATGTACACCCTCCAAGCCCTTTGGACCCAGGCCAGAGAGCAGCTCGACGTGATCACGGTGATTTATGCCAACAGGTCGTATGCCGTTCTGAACCAGGAATTGCGCCTGGTCCAGGCGGATTCCGGCGGAGGGCTTGCCCGGTCCTTGCTCGACCTGCACACCCCCACCCTCGACTGGGTCAAACTGGCCGAGGGAATGGGCGTTCAGGCCGTGCGGGCGGAGACGACGCAGGCGTTTGCCGAAGCGTTCGCTTCGGCGTTGCGCGGGTCCGGCCCCCGCCTCATCGAGGCCGTCATCGAGCCCTGAAATCGCCTTTTCCTCGCCCGGCGCGGCACAGCGCCGGGCGCAGTGATTGTAACACAATCGTCACAATTCTCATTGACGGACTTTCCCTTGCCGTAGCAAACTCCCACCCAGGCTCTGTTGGGAATACCAGTTCCCCGCGATATCATTTCACTTCCTGCGCAGGAGGCATTCATGGGCAAGTTGACGGACTGGGCAACCAGTTTGGCATTGGCGGTACTAGTCGTTCTGGGCGCTTCTCTCGCGCGAGCCAGCGAAGTGGTGCTGTACTCCTCCAATCAGCCTGAACTGCTGGACATGATCTCACAAGATTTCGAGAAAAAGACCGGCATCAAGGTTTCAGTGGTGCGCCTGGGCACTGGAGAGGCCATGAAACGCATCCAGGCCGAGAAGGATAACCCTCTGGGCGACGTATTCTGGAGCGGCGACGCCGCCGTACTGGAGAACGCCAAGCAGTACTTCATGCCCTACGCCTCCCCGGAGGCCAAAACCCTGCCGCCGGCGTACATCGAAAAGGATGGCC
>JBBRUD010000101.1:0-15395 GCA_038248065.1 Desulfovibrionales bacterium
ATGGCGAACACCACCGAGAGAATCAAAGCCTTGCTACCGCAGAACATCGATAAAACCCGCCTCATCACCACGTAAGCTCATCAGCACCTTCTGACTCAAGCCCAATGCACCCGCAAGAAGGGGCCGATTAGACGCTTACGCTTCCTTGCGCCCCAGACCCCGGCTTAACGTGCTATATTTTCCGTTTTCTGAGGCGACCCCGACCAGCTCGTGCTTTTAGCCAAGGAGATGGAAAAGGCGGGGCCTGTGCGGGGGGTTCGGCCGAATTACTCGAAACTTGGGGGCGGACGGCACCACTGCCATCTCCGCAAGGGGCGGCCCACTTATGTGGCCGTATGGGAAGAGAAACCGGATGGAATCCGCCTGATTGAGGTAACCTATGTTGGAACCCACGAAAAAGCCCCTTACTGACCGCATGGTCATCCAGGGGCCGTCCGATCGGCGCGGGCAGGTGGAGAAGGCCCTTCGTCGCCTGGGGTTTTCCATCGTCGCGCAAAATGATGACGAGCCCTCCATTCCCTGGCGGGACGCCCTGAATATTCACCCCGATGGTGAACCCGGCGTATGCCTGCGCGGCGCGCGCACCAGGGAGGGGCTCACTCAGGCGGAACTTTCACGGCTGGCTGCCATCCCCCAGCGCCACATTTCCGAGATGGAGAACAACAAGCGCCCCATTGGCAAGGAGACGGCCAAGCGCTTGGCCGGCGTACTCCATGTTGATTATCGAGTGCTTCTGTAGCGCAAGCCACCGTGCATGACGCGATCTTGATACTCTCAAGCACAACACAGTTGGGACAGCACGAACGGTCAAAGGTTGCTTCGGAATTCCCAGGAAACCCTCACCAGCCCCAGACCTTCACCCCTCACCCCGCCGACAGCTCAATCTTCAGCTTGCTCCCGGTGGCCTTGGCGTAGCGGCGCAGGGTCTTCAAGGAAATCGACTTGCCGGACTCGATGCGGGCGATGGCCGGTTGCGACACGCCCATGGCGCTGGCAACCTCGGCCTGGGTCATCTTGGCCCGCATGCGGGCCTGAATCAAGGCCTCGGCAATGGAAAACTCGTCTTCCAGGGCGTCCCAGGCCTTGCGGTATTCTGGGTCGCTCTCGAACATCTTCAGGTGGTTTTCCCAGGCATTAAGGCTCATATCCAGCCTCTCTCGCCCTCTTCAGGGCAATTTCAATTTCATTGTCCGGCGTTTTCTGGGTCTTTTTCATAAATGATCGCAGTATGACCACTTTTCGGCCTGTCACCGTTATATACATCGACCTCACAATACCGTCCCGACCTTTCCCGCGCATTTCCCAAACCTTGCCCTTCAGACGTCGCACATGGGGCATCGTCAACTGCGGCAGACCATACACAACGATCAGTTGAATGATCCGGTTTAACGAGGCACGGGCATCAACTGAAAACACATTGAATTCAGCCCGTGCATCCTCAGAAATAAATTCAACTGACCAACCACTCATGATGATATCATAACTATTTTGATATAATTTGTCGAGACCTCCACATGAAAACACCTTTGGTCTCATTCTTTATGCCTTGCCTCAAAACCCATCACACCCAACCAATCCCCCTCATACCCTGCTTGACGGCATGTGCGAACATCACTAACAGTACCTGCCAGACGAGAGCAGCATGCAAGCCGGTTTCCCCTTCACTTCCAGGCGCGGATCACGCAACACCTCTCCACGGCTTGACATACCTCCCCTGATCCTCCGCGCTCCGTTCTCGTTGACATGAAGCCCACACTCCCCGAAATGGACCCGGCCGCTCATGAACATAAACATTCCTGACCTTTTAGCCCCCCTCTTCGCCTCCTCGGCTGGCATCCTGTATGCTGCCCTGCTGCTCTTCGCCGTGTTTCTGGCGGTCTTCACGCCCAGCAGGGAAGCACGACTGGAACGCGCTGTTGAAAAACAGCGGAAGAAGAGCCGAAAGCTCCGCCACAAAGGCCACGAACACAGAAAATCCCTTGCAGAATCCCGTCAGCGGAATACTCTTCAGGAACTTGGCAACATCGTGCGCAACCAACTGGACGCGAACAGAGAAGCTATGCTGTTCGCCACGCACAACCAGGCACAACAATTTGTCAAGGATGCTCTTGCAAAATTGGAGTTCGACAAGATTTTTGCACTGCATTCCTTGTTATTAAAGACGAATGGAGACAAGGTATCCAGACAGGTTGGCACCTTCCTCCAGCAGGAGCTTGAATATGGCTATATCGGAAAAAATAGGGAATTTTATTTCCAAGATATTCTACACAGTCAAAACGGAATCAGCGCAATGGCGGATTGCCAACATCCCAGCGCTGGACAAGCTCAAGAACGAGCGGGACGTTGCCAAGCTGGAATTGAACCAATCCCTGGAACGCATGGACATCCGCTTCAAGGAGGAGTGCAACAGAATCCGGCTTGATGAAGAACGCCAGACTGTTCACTTCAAGGAGTTCCTGGACAGCATCGACGACATGAAGTCCAGTATGCTTGAAAACTACACCAGCATGCCCCGGCCCATCGCCCTGATGATACACCATCACGCCTCGGAGCTGCTCAAGGAAGCCTGGTTCAGTCAGGATACCCGCGACCGCCTGAAGAGCCAGACCCGCTTCACAGACCTGATGTTGACCATCACCGAGGACTTGGCGGAACTGGGTGCCAACGTCGAGGCCAGAACCCTCCCGAAGAAGACCCTGGCCCTCATCCAGCGCAACCGCATCGAAGGGTAAAGCAGCGGTTTGCCGGTGCACCCAACTGTGTCGCCCACGAGCGGTCACAGTTGTGACATCGAAGGGTAAAAGCGGCGAATTGTCGGTTAACTGGCAAGCGCGATTGCGTCCGGCGATATGAGCCTCTGTGTTGGCCGGAGCCCGCAGGCCAACGGGGATCGACCCTTGAGAGTTGGCGGAATCTCTGCGACGCGCGCCTTACCCGATCAGTTGAGATTCATACTAGTGCGTTTATAGAAGCGGACTAGAAATGTCGTAAATGGCCTGAAATACCGCCTCCTCTGGCCTGTAGCCGGAAGGGCGTCAGGTCGCGCTCCCGTTGCTTTCCTGGAGGCCTTACGATGTCTGACGCGCACCGTGCCGATGCAGCCGCCGTCCTGCCGCGCCAGCCTATCGTCATCGGCCATCGCGGGGCCTGCGGCTACCTGCCGGAACATACCCTGGCCTCCTACGAACTGGCCATCGAACTGGGGGCGGATTTCATCGAACCCGATTTGGTTTCCACCGGGGACGGCGTGCTCATCGCCCGCCACGAGAACGAAATCAGCGGAGTCAGCGACGTGGCGGAGCGCTTCCCGGAACGCAAAACCCGCAAAATCATCGATGGCCAAGATGTCGAGGGCTGGTTCACCGAGGATTTCACCCTGGCCGAAATCAAAACCCTGCGGGCCAGGGAACGGCTGGACTTCCGCGACCAATCTTCCAACGGCCTGTATGCCATCCCCACGTTTCAGGAAATCATCAGCCTGGCCAAACGCAAAAGTTTGGAAAAAGGCCGTGTCATCGGCGTTTATCCCGAGACCAAACATCCAAGCTATTTCCGCTCCATCGGCCTGAGCCTCGAAGAACCGCTGGTTTCCCTCCTCAAGGCCAACGGTTGGGATACAGCCCATTCGCCGGTGTTCATCCAGAGTTTCGAGTATGGCAATCTTCAGGCCCTGAGCAAGATGATCGCCGTGCCCCTTATCTTCCTGCTGGATGAACCCCAAATACAGCCCTACGATTTCACTGCCGCCAAAGATCCGCGCACCTACGCCGACCTCACTGCCCCGGCAGAACTCAGGCGCATCGCCGCCTTCGCCTCAGGCATCGGCCCCTGGAAGCGCCTCATAGTGGGTGAACATGCGGATCAGACCCTCAAGCCCCCTGGCACGCTGGTCACGGACGCCCATGCTGTCGGCCTCGTGGTCCATCCCTTCACCTTCCGCAACGAGGCCCGCTTTCTGGCACCGGAATACCGAGGCGACCCCGTGGCCGAGTACCTCCAGTTCTATGTACTGGGCGTGGACGGGCTGTTCTCGGATTTCCCTGAACTTGCGGTCATGGCGCGGGAAGCCTTTTGGAAAGAGGAGTCCGATCCTGGCCGAAACGCCTGCCCTAGCCTCCGTTTACCAGGACGTGAAATCTAGCGCCCGCCTTTGCCTCTGGTCACCAGGGCGTAGAATTGGCGCAGGGTGAGCTTCCGGCTGGAAGGGCCAACTCGCACATAAAATTCCTCATCCTTGCCGTTATCGAGAAAGACCGGCTCGCGGGATTTAGAGCAGCGCACGATGAAGACCTTGCCGTCCGGTGCCGGGCGGATGGCGAAAAGCAGATAGCGGGCGCATTCAATGCCCAGATGCTGGTTCACCAGGCTGCCGAAATGGCGCAGAAGGTGGTCGTCGTTTTCGAAACCGTCTGCCTCCAAACCCAACACGCGGCCCGCGTCGTCCACACCCACCACCAGGATGCCGCCCTGGGAGTTGAGAAACGCAGCCAGGGTCTTCAGCGATGCCAGCTCGATTTCCTTGCCGGGTTTTCCTGAATTCAAATTCTGGCGCAGCGTGGATTTGAACTCCAGCCTGTCGCCCTCGCCCTGAGCGATCAGCGCGGCGACAGCAGCCTCGGTGGGGAAAAATGACGCTTCCGAAGCGCCCAGGCCACGCCGATAATACAGTAACAGCACCACCAGAAGAATAAGCACAACCGTCAGTCCCGATACCACCAGCAAGAGCGTGCTGGCACCGGAAAGCAATTCCTGCCACAGATCGTCCTGGGGAATGGCCGCCCCCACAAATACCCTGCTCCCTTCCTCCACCAATGGCTCCAGGCTGGCCCACCAGGGAGCGCTTACGGCCTGGAAGCGATACGCTTGGCCCACAGGCTTGCCGTCTCGAGTCCAGGCAAACCGGGCGGTTGCAGGAATGCCATCCGCAGCGTTCACCACGCCGCCGAGTTTCTCCCCTGCCGTCTTGGACGCGCCCTGGCCGACAGCATTTGCGGCGTTGTCGAACAGCGGTTCCCCTGCGATGCCAAAGGCATTTCGGTGTGCCTCAAAATCAAGAATGCCGCCTTCCGGCGAAAAGATCAGCACTTTTTCGTTGCCGGTGGGCAAGTCCTTGGCGCAAACATCCTTGATATCCGATAGACTGAAGGACAAAGTCATCATCAAATCGTTGGAAGGTTTGTCTCCGACAAGAATCGAGGCGGAGATGCATGGTCCGGTCAGACCGGGAACCTCATGTACGCCGGACCAGATCGGTTTTCCCAAACCCGTGAAGGCCCAGCCTGCACCCAAAGCGGTTTCCAACGACACGAGTTGCTTGCGCCGGGCCTCGGCCTCGGCAGGGGATACCGTCGTAGCGCCTTCGGTCTGAGAATCTAGGGGGGCCATATCCGGTCCGAAGCGCAGCCATTGCAACCCGGTCTGCCCCTCAGGGGAACGCACGACGCCCGTAAATCCGTCCTTGTTCTGGGACAACAGGCACACCAGCCCCTGCCTGTCAGACAACATGACTGCGCTCACGGCCTTCTGACCGGCCAGCACGGGATGGAGCATTGTGATGAGTGTTTTCTGAGGCCCCTGTCCGGCTTCCGCCGTGGCGATCCAACTTTTTACCACCAGCATATTGTCGATGGGCGGCGACAAAAACAACAGCAACCGGTCGCGCAGGCCGCGTGCAGCCGATTCGGTAATCTGGGTATAGAAAATGTCGCGCACGCGGGTGAATTCAACAGCGGCAAGCGCGCCCATTGCCAGCACAAGGGCTAGAAGCACGACAATGACTTTACGTTGCGTGGTCAACATGTCCTCCAGAAACTGAAAAGGCTTTCAGGCTCCAAGATGCTTGCCCGGCAGCTCTTGGCCGCGTTATACAGGCCCATATTCACATCAGCGGAGGCACCATGGCAACACTTTCCATCATCGACACCCCCGACGCTCCGGCCGCCATCGGCCCCTATTCTCAGGCCGTGTGGGCCGGAGACCTACTGTTCACCTCTGGACAGATCCCCATCGATCCGGCAACCGGCCAGGTCGTAGAGGGCGGTGTGGAAGCCCAGGCGGGCCAGGCGCTGAAGAACCTCCGGGCCGTACTGGAAGCTGCGGATCTTACCCTTGGGCATGTGGTCAAAGCCACGGTGTTTATTAAGGATATGAACGATTTTCCTAAAATTAACGCAATCTACTCCAGCTACTTCGCCACGCCCTGCCCTGCCCGCTCCTGCGTGGAGGTGGCCCGGCTGCCCAAAGACGTACTCGTGGAAATTGAGGCTATAGCGAAAAGATAAGAGAAGAGCGGGGAGAGATAAGAGAAGAGCGGGGAGAGATAAGAGAAGAGCCTCCGGCGGCCGGGGGGGCAGCGCCCCCCCGAACCCCCGCAATAGGTACACGTTGGGCGTGGTGTTACTTTTGTCGTCGGGCAATTTTGCGTGAGCCAGGCTTGCATCCCTTTGCCGCGCTGGGGCTTGGGGGCATTGCATGCCGGGGGTGGTCCCGCTTCTTGATGTCAGGCAAAAAGATCGACGAGGGCTTTTTTGATGCCTTCTTTGTCGATGCCCACCAGGGTGCGCAACTGCTGTTGCGTACCGTGTTCCACAAAATGGTCCGGGATTCCCAGCCGTTTGATTTTCTGGCCGGTGAGCGCTCCGGCGTCGGCAAGGCATTCCAGTACAGCGGAACCAAAGCCGCCCTGGAGGGCATTTTCTTCAGCCAGTACCAGGGTGTTGAAACGGGCCGCCAGAGCCACAAGCTCTGCCTCCGGCAGGGGTTTGACGAAACGGGCATTGTACACGGCAACGGAAAGCCCGTTGGTTTCCTCCAGTTCCATGGCCGCCCGCAGGGAAGGCATCACACGGCTGCCCAAGGCAATTACCACGGCGTCCGTACCGTCGCGCAACAGCTCGCCCTGGCCGATGGGCAGGGGTTCCGGGCTTTCATGAAGAGCGGCCCCGTTGCCCACCCCACGTCCGTAGCGCAGGGCCACCGGGCCAGGATGGGCCATGGCCGTCACCAGCATGCGTTGCAGTTCCGCCTCGTCCTTGGGGGCCATGACCACCAGATTGGGAATATGGCGCAGGTACGAGAGATCGAACACCCCGTGATGGGTCGCCCCGTCTTCGCCCACCAGGCCTCCCCGGTCCAGGCACAGAGTGACGGGCAGGTTCTGCAGGCAGACATCGTGGACGATCTGGTCGTAGGAACGTTGCAGGAAGGTGGAGTAGATGGCCACCACCGGCTTGAAGCCCTGCGTGGCCAGACCAGCGGCAAAGGTGACGGCGTGCTGTTCGCAAATACCCACATCCACAAAACGGTCCGGGAAACACTCGGAAAAACAGGACAGCCCGGTGCCTTCGGGCATGGCGGCGGTGATGGCCACGATGCGGCTATCGGTCTTGGCCAGATCGCAGAGAGTCCGACCGAACACGTCGGTATACGTAGGAAGTTTAGCCCCGGTATATTTAGTGATTTCCCCGGTCTCAGGCTCGAAGGAGCCTACACCGTGAAAATAGGTGGGATTTTGCTCCGCAGGCGAATACCCCCGGCCCTTCTGGGTGAGCACATGCACCAGCACCGGGCCTTTCAGGTCGCGCACTTCCTTGAATACCTGGATCATCTTGGCGGTGTCGTGACCGTCGATGGGGCCGAGATAATTAAAGCGAAAAGCTTCAAAGAGCATGCCGGGCGTAAAGAAGCCTTTGAAGGACTCCTCGCCGCGTTTGACCAACTCCACCATCTCCTGGCCGTAGGGGAAATGTTTGGCCAGGGATTCCACCTCGCGTTTAGCCCGCACCATCAGCCGATGGGAGAGCTTGCGGGAGAGAAACAGCGAAAGCGCCCCCACATTTTTGGAGATGGACATCTTGTTGTCGTTCAACACCACCACCAGATCGCGCCCGTCGCCGCCGGCCTGGTTGAGGCCCTCGTAGGCCATGCCCGCAGTCATGGAGCCGTCGCCGATGATGGCCAGCACTTTGTTCTTCGCGCCCAGCAGATCGCGGGCCAGAGCCATGCCCGAGGCGGCGGAAATGGACGTGCTGGAATGGCCGGTGCCGAAATGGTCGTACAGCGGGCTTTCTTCCATGCGGGGAAAGCCGCTGACCCCGCCCATAGTGCGCAGGGTGTGGAAGCGCTCCATGCGACCGGTGAGAATCTTGTAGGCGTAGGCTTGGTGGCCCACGTCCCAGACGAATTTATCCGTGGCCGGGTTGAACACCGCAAGCATGGCCAGCGTGAGTTCCACCACTCCCAGGGAGGGGGCCAGATGGCCGCCGGTCTCTGAAACCGTGGCGATGATGAGGTCGCGCACGTCCTGGGCAAGCCGGGGAAGTTGTTCAGGAGCCAGAGCGGCCACGTCTGAAGGCTTGGTGATGCGTGTCAGCAGAGACAACGGAAGTCCGGTCGAATCGGGCATGAACAGCAACCTCTCAGACTCAGGACACGCGGTCCACGATGTATTGGGCCAGATCGCGCAAAAAGTCCGCTTCTTCGCCTGTGTTTGCGGACAGGCATTCCAGGGCCTGGGCCACATGACGCCGTGCCAGGTCCATGCTGCGATCCAGACCGATCAACGAGGGATAGGTGGTCTTTCCCTGCTGTTCGTCGGAACCAACGGGTTTGCCCAGGGTCTGAACGTCGCCCACCACGTCGAGCACATCATCCACTATCTGAAACGCCGCGCCCAGAGCCTGGCCGAACTTTCGGGCAAGGCTGACGGCCTCTGGCGAGGCTCCGGCGAGTTCCGCCCCGCATTGGCAGGCGGCGGTGATGAGCGCGCCTGTCTTCTGGGCCTGCATTTCCCGCAGTTCTTCAAGGGTGACGCCAGCCTTGGCCGTATAGGCCATATCCAGGGCCTGCCCGCCCACCATGCCCGCAGCACCGGCGGCACGGGCCAGGGTGGCCATGGCCGCAACTATCCGCTCGGCAGGCACTGACGGACCGCACCGGGCCATGAGTCCGAAAGCTTCAGTCAACAAAGCGTCCCCCGCCAGAATGGCCATGGCCTCGCCAAACACCTTGTGGTTGGAGGGGCGGCCCCGGCGCATGTCGTCGTCATCCATAGCCGGAAGATCATCGTGGATGAGCGAATACGTGTGGATGCACTCGAAGGCGCTGGCAAAAGGCAGAACGTCCTTGGCTTCCAGACCGTGCATTCTGGCGAAGCACAGGCACAGGACTGGACGCAGCCGCTTGCCGCCAGCCAGCAGGCTGTATTCCATGGCCTCCAGAAGTCCTGCCGGAATTCCCCTGGATTTCAGCGATCCACGAAGGTAGTCTTCCACTTCGCGGGTATATCGCCTCAAACGATCCTTCACTGTCACGTCGGTTCTCCTGCTGCGCGGTTTGCCAAGTAGCCCGTCTCCGAAACGCCTACTCGCCGTCGGGCCCTTCCTCAAATGCGGTGAGCCCGCCTGCGTTCACCTGGTTGACCACCAGTTTGGCCTCATCGAGTTGTGTGCGGCAGGCGGCGGATAGGCCCAGCCCTTCTTTATAAAGGGCGACGCCTTTTTCCAAGGGCAGTTCCCCCGATTCCAGCTGTTCCACAATCACGCGCAGGCGGTCCATGTTTTTTTCGAAAGGCACTGGTTTGGCGCTCATGAGCCCTCCTTGGCGAGGCGGTCGAAGATGCTTCCGGGAGTGAACAAGGGCATGGGGTCCACCGACTGCCCCAGGATGTTCATGCCGAAGTGCAGGTGCGGCCCTGTGGCCCGCCCTGTGGCCCCTGCCAGCCCCAGGCGCTGGCCGCGCTCCACTGGCCGGTTCACGGCAACATCTATGCGCGAAAGATGGAAGTACATGGTTATCACGCCCTGTCCATGATCCACAAACACGGATTTCCCGTTAAAATAAAAGTCGCCGGTCAGAATGACCTTGCCCTGGCTGGCGCAATGGACTTCGTCGCCAAGAGCGGCATCGAAATCTATGCCCCGGTGCGGGCTGCGCGGCTGGCCGTTCAGGATGCGGCGAAGGCCAAAAGCGCTGGTCACTTCACCGGGCACCGGCCGCTCGAAGGGGAAATACCAGTACTTGCGCGGGGTCACCGTGTCCATGGCCGCCTTGATCATGGCCTGCTCACGCCTGATGCGGGCAAGATTCTGCTTGGAGGGCGTCACCATGGATGGCGGCAGCGACAGCCGCTGCTCCGGGAACTCGGAGGTTGTCACCTCTATCTTGCCAAGCACCAGTTCCCTCCGGTTGGGACGAATGGCTTCGACAACGATCTTCTGCACGCCGGGTTTGATACCCAAACCGGCCCCCAGGAGCAACTGCCCCTGAAACACGCCGCCGCGCTTGGCCATGGTCACTTCGGTACTCCGGCCCAGCCAATCCACGCTGACGGTCTCCACCTGGTTCTCCAGGCGGACTTCCACTAAAAATATGCCACCCTCCCCGACGCTGTCGGGAACGGTGACGGAGAGCGGCCCTTCAGTAAGGGTAGCCGCCTGAACGCAAGGGCAGCACGCCAGCATCGCGAATACCGTCAGCGCGTGGATGCCTGCCCGCAATCGCACCCTGTCACTATACAAGCAAAGCCCCCTGGCAAACATATTCATAACTGCACCGGCAACAAACCACTGAAATATAAGGGATTCCAAAGGACTGCTAGCCCTTTGGCCGCCGGAGGCACATCTCCCGTGCTTGAGTCTCAGCATTGTGCTCACTCTTCCCATATTCATTCAGGCCGCGCCTCCACCGACGTGACGGCGGTATGTACCGTGCCGTCGCGGATGATGATGTCCAGGCCATCTCCGGGCGAAACATCGGCTACCCGGCGCAAAAATTTGCCGTTCGCCTTGCGGACCAGGGCGTACCCACGCTCCAGAGGCTTTTCCGGGTCCAGCCCGTCAAGTCGCGTGGCAAGTACAGTCAGGTCGGCCTCGCGCCTTGCCAGCAGCCGCTGGCCAGCCGCGTCCAAGCGCAGGTTCAGGGCATCCGCGTCCCGCTCCCGTCCGGCCAGCCAGCCAGGGCCGAAGGCACCCACCCGCCGGGCAAGGTCATCCAGCACCAGTTCTTTCCGGGCCAGCCAACCCGGCCCGAAGGCGGCCAGCCGCCGGTCAAGGCCGCTGCGTTCCTGCTCCAGCCCGGCAAGCACTCCCGGCCCGAAAACTCCCAGCCGACGGATAAGGTCGTCACAGTCCCTTGCGCGGCGCTCCAGGCTGCGTTCCGCAGCTGAATCCAGCCGTAGGGCCAAATCGTCCAGACGCTCTTCCAGTCGCCGCACCTGCCCCTTGGGAGAAAGCCAGGCCAGGGCTTTACCCAGAGCCGCATGGCCGTCGTGCCTGGCTTGAAAATATCGACCAAAGGCAGCCCGCAAGGCCAGTTCCGCCTCGTCCAGACGCTGGGCCAGCACCGCGCGCTCCGGCCACAGAATCTGGGCCACATGGCTTGGGGTGGCCGCTCGCACGTCCGCCACCAGGTCGGCGATGGTGGTATCCACCTCATGCCCCACGCCACATATCACCGGAATGGGACAGTTGAAAATGGCCTCGGCCACGCCCTCGGTGTTGAAGGCCCACACATCTTCTATGGAGCCGCCGCCGCGAATCACCACGACAACCTGCGCCCAGGAGGCCTCTCCGGCAGCCTTCAGCGCGGCAACAATCTGGCCCGGTGCGCTCTCGCCCTGCACCAGCACCGGATACAGGCGCGCTTCGCAACCCAGACCCCGCTCCCGCCCGACACGCAGAAAGTCGCGGATGGCCGCCCCGCCCGGCGCGGTTATCACCGCCACTCGCACGGGGCTGTGCGGCAACACGCGCTTGCGCTCCAGGGCGAAATACCCCTTGGCCGCCATCTTGGCTTTCAGAGCCTCGAATTCAAGATACAGCTTGCCCAGCCCCTGGTCCTGCACCAGTTCGGCCACCAGTTGGTACACCCCGCGCGGAGCATACACGGTCAGCCGCCCGGCGCAGAGCACCTCGGCCCCATCCTTGAGCCACTCGGCCCCGCCGCCGTGCTCCAGCACCTCGCCGGTCAACGGATCATACTTTTCCCCGTTGCCCAGCGACAGCGCGGCCTGGCTCCCTTTGAACCAGACCACGTTGAGCACCGACTCATCATCTTTTAGCGAAAAATAGACATGCCCCGACCCCGGCCGCGCCAGGTTCGATACCTGCCCGCGCACCCACACGAAGGGGAACTGCCCCTCCACCACCTCTTTCAAGGCGCGGGTAAGCTCGGCGACACGGAAGATATGGGGCATCGTAGGAATCACCTATGGCGAGACGAAGACGGAGGAGCAGACGGAGAGGGGGGAGCCTCCGGCGGCCGGGGGGGCAATGCCCCCCCGGTCCCCCCATTTAGCTGCGCGCCGACGTGCATAAAATAATGGGGGGGTCTGGGGGTGCCCTGCACCCCCAGCGGGGGTCAAGGGGGCAGCGCCCCCTTGTGCCTTCCTCACCGAGCGTTCCAGGTATCCAGCACGGCGGTGCGCCAGGCGGCGAAGGCGGCTTCGAACCCTTCCACGGGCAGCTCGGCCTTTTCGCCGGTGCGACGGTTTTTCACTTCCACGACGCCGCGTCCCAAGCCTTTGCCGCCGATGACGATCTGCATGGGCGTGCCAGTGAGGTCGGCGTCCTTGAACTTGCTGCCGGGGCGCTCGTCACGGTCGTCGAGCAGGGTATCGATACCCTGGGCGATAAGGCTGGAATAGATCTCTTCGGCCTTGGCCAGGGGATCGCCCTTGACGTCCAGGCAAAGCACGGCAACTTCGAAGGGAGCCACGGCGGGAGGGAAGGCGATGCCGTTGGCGTCGTGGTTCTGCTCGATGCAGGCGGCCACAATGCGGGAAACGCCGATGCCGTAGCAGCCCATGTACAGGGTCTGCTCCTTGCCCTGCTCGTCCAGGAAGGTAGCCCGCATGGATTCGGAATACTTAAAGCCCAACTTGAACACATGGCCCACTTCGATGCCCCTGGTGAGGGTGAGCGCCGTGCCGCACTTGGGACAGGGATCGCCCGCCGTGACCGAACGCAGGTCCGCATAGCGAATGCCGCAGGCGTCGCGGTCCAGATCGACATGGATGAGGTGCGCGTCGGCAGCGTTGGCTCCCACCACGTAATCCGTGCCCTGGGCAAGCTCGCGATCGGCCAGCATGGCGGAAACCTTCAGCCCCACGGGGCCGGCAAACCCCACAGGGGCGTTGGTCCAGGCCTTCACCTGTTCAGGAGTGGCCAGGGCCACATCCTGGGCGTCCAGGGCGTTCTTGAGTTTCACTTCGTTGAGTTCGCGGTCGCCGCGCACCAGGGCGGCCACGGGCTTGCCGTCAACCTCGAACAGCAGGGTCTTCACGATTTGCGACGCGGGCAGGTTGAGGAAGGCGGCCACTTCCTCCACGGTGTGGACGCCGGGGGTGGCGGTCTGCTGGCTGGCCGGGCAGACAGCGGGCTTGACCGCCCCGGAGAGCACGGCCTCGGCCTTTTCGAGGTTGGCTCCGTATTCGCAGGCCATGCAGGCGGCGATGGTATCTTCACCTGTATCGGCCAACACCATGAACTCGTGGGAATAGTTGCCGCCGATGGAGCCGGTGTCGGCCTCCACTGCCCGGAACTTCAGGCCCAGACGCTCGAAAATACGGCAGTAGGCGTCGTACATGCCCTTGTAGCTGACGTTGGCGCCATCTTCATTCTTGTCGAAGGAATAGGCGTCCTTCATGATGAATTCCCTGCCACGCATCAGGCCGAAACGGGGGCGGATCTCATCGCGAAATTTGGTCTGAATCTGGTAAAGATTCAGCGGCAGTTGCCGGTAGGAGCGCACTTCATGGCGCACCAGGTCGGTAACCACTTCCTCATGGGTGGGTCCGAGGCAGTATTCGCGCTCGTGGCGGTCCTTGAAGCGCAGCAGTTCCTTGCCGTAGAATTCCCAGCGGCCTGTCTCCTGCCAGAGGTCAGCGGGCTGGACGCTAGGCATGAGGATTTCCAGCGCGCCTGCGCGGTTCATTTCCTCGCGCACGATCTGGGCCACCTTGTTCAAGGATTTCAGACCCGTAGGCAGATAGGAATAGATGCCCGAGGTGAGCTTGCGAATCATGCCCGCCCGCAGCATCAGCTTGTGGCTGACCACTTCGGCGTCGGAGGGTTCTTCCTTCAGGGTGGGGACGTAGTATTTGCTCATGCGCATGGTGGGGGTAACTCCGCGAGTAATATGTCGAGTTCTTTGAGAAATTCCGAAAGGACGTTGGCTTCGCCGCGCACCTTGCGCACCACTTCTCCCTTGCGGAAGATGACCGCGCAATCGCGTCCGCCTGCCAGGCCGATGTCGGCCTCGCGGGCTTCTCCGGGGCCGTTGACCACGCAGCCCATCACCGCCACCTTCACCGGGGCCAACACGCCGCGCAGACGCGCTTCCACGGCTTCAGCCAGCCCGGCCAGGTCGATTTCCGTTCGACCGCAGGTAGGGCAGGAGATCAGTTCCGGCCCGCGCTGCCGGATGCCCAGGCAACGCAGGATTTCCCAGGCCGCGTCCATCTCTTTGAGAGGGTCGCCGGTAAGGGACACACGCAGGGTGTCGCCCAGCCCCTGCCACAGCAGGATGCCCAGGCCTACGCCGGATTTGGTAGCCCCGCGCAACGGTGTTCCGGCTTCGGTGATGCCGATGTGCAGAGGGTAGTCCACCTTTTGCGCCAGCAGCCCGTACGCAGCCACAGTGGCCGGAACCGAGGAGGATTTCAGCGAAATTTTTATCTGGTCGAACCCTTCGGCCTCCAGCATGGCCACGTGGTGCAGGGCGCTTTCCACCATGGCTTCAGGAGTAGGCCCGCCGAATTTCTCCAGCAGATGGCGCTCCACGGAGCCGGAGTTCACCCCGATGCGGATGGGCGCGCCGTGGACCTTGGCCGCACGCACCACGGCGGCCACTTTGTCCTGCCCGCCGATGTTGCCGGGGTTGATCCGCAGGCCGTCCACGCCCGCCTCAAGGGACGCCAGGGCCAGACGGTGGTCGAAATGGATGTCCGCGATCACCGGGATGGGCGAACCGGCCTTGATGCGCCCGATGGCAACGGCAGCCTCCTCGTCAAGCACCGCCAGGCGGATGATCTCGCATCCGGCCTCGGCCAGGGCGTGTACCTGCCGCAACGACGCTTCGACGTCGCGGGTGTCAGTGTTGGTCATACTCTGGACGCGGATGGGATTGTCGCCGCCAAGCAAAAGCCCGCCCAGGCGGATGACCCGGGTGGCGTGCCGCCGTATGGGCGAAAGAGAAGTCTCATGCTGCATGGCCCGTCCCCTTGAAGAGCGGAAACTTATCCGATTTCAGCAGCAAAGCCAACACCGGTGCCAGGGGCACCGGGAGCCGAGGACCAGGGGGCGCTGCCCCCTGGCCCCCCGCTGGGAGTGCAGGGCACCCCCAGGCCCCCCCAGTATTAGCGCACGGCAACGCGTAGCTAAATGGGGGGTTCGGGG
>JBBRUD010000102.1:0-15187 GCA_038248065.1 Desulfovibrionales bacterium
ATAGAGTGACGCGGCATCGGCGTTCCAGTGGCCATAGGCCTGCATGGACTCCGGCGGGCCGAAATTGGAATGGCAGGCCAGGCAATCCGGCTGGTTCACCCAGGGCGTACGCGGAACCGGGGCGCCCTCGCGCGGGGAGAGCAGGGCCATGAGCGGCTTGGCTGCGGTGACGCCTTGGTTTGCTTCGCGGTTCAGCAGAGAAAGGGCGTGGTCTTCCATTGCGCCGTGGCAGTTGGTGCAATCGAGGCCTGCTTCCTTATGGGGGTCGCGAAAGGCCCTAGTGGAGCCGTTAGGATCGGTGGGATGGCAGGCATTGCAGGCTTCGGCACCTTGTCCGGCCAGATAGACAGCATGCACTCCGTGCAAGGCTGCGGACAGGTTGAGTGAAGGTTTGCCGCCGTCTTGACCACCGTTTTGAGCGTCGTTATGGCAGGAACGGCAATCTACAGGGGCAGATTGTTTGGAGAGCGAGGTTCCGTTCAACCGGTCATGGGTTTTCAGGATATTGTCTGCGGTAGAAGGTGCGATTCCGGCAACTCCATGCCTCCACTCGCCTCCGTGACAACTCTTGCAACCCAATTCGGTGGAAACGGTCAGTACGGCCTTGGTTTCGGCTAACAGCGCACCGGAAGCGTCTTTGGCCGTGATGGTCGCCACCGGGTAGGGCGAGAAACCGCCTTGAGGCGGGTAGGGCGAAACCTTGATGCCCTCGGCCCGGAAACGGTTGGTGGCGGCATTGAATGTCAGATCGCCAGCGGGTCCATCAGCCACGGCGTAGCTGATGGTGACATCTTTGGAAACGCGTTCCGGGCCAGGCCCGCGCTTGATAAGCTGCGCGGTAAGTCCCTGCGTGCCGATGCCAAGCGTGAACCGGCCTCCGCCTCTGGTGAGCATGTTTATCCCGGAATCGGCCACAGCGGTGAGCACGTAGAGTGATTCCGCCTCGTTGAAAGGCGGAACATCAACCTGCAACTGGGTGATGGTTTCGGCCTGTGGAGCACTTTTGCCATGCAACCCCTGAGTGAGATAGGCTGCCAGGGCCTTTTTTTCAGCCGCAGTTCCCAGGAAGGGCGGCATGTAACGGCCGATCTTGCCCAGACCGGTGAGCAACGCCTCCATGCCGTACGTGGAATATTTGGCGGAGCGGGGCTTGATATCGAGCAAAGGGCCGCCCAGGCTGTGGCAGCTGGAGCATTCCAGGGAGAAGATCTCCTCGCCGGATGCAATAAGATTGTCCGGCGTGACGGTTTTATAGCGCGCCCACCTGGCTGTAGCTAGAATGCCTTTGTCGTTCACGTCGGCTGCCCGGCTGACGAGGATGCCGTTGGAATAGAGATAACCCGTGATGACAAAGGGCCTGCGCGCGGATTCGCGCATCCACTCGAAAGAGCCGATGAACAGAAAGCTGGCCGCAAGCACGGCGACTGCAACGGCTTTAGCGGCCCGGCGCGGCACACCGGCAGCCAAAATGATGCCACCGGCCAGAATGCTAGGGACAACCCACCAGAATACGCGCATGGCTTCTGCAACTTCAGGGGAGCGGCCCAAAGCAAGAAGCTGCTGTTGGGGCGAAAGGGCCTGAATGTGCAGCCACCCGGCCAGCACGGTAAGTGGCAGAGGCAGAATGGCCCACCAGGCGCAGAAGCGGGTCAAGCGTTTGCGCTCGGTGTCGTCCGCCACGGTGTTGGCGGTGACCATGCCGAATACTCCGGCCAGTACGGCGGCGATGGCGGTACGGAACAGCAGCCCAGGGTAAAAAGTAGGGTTGAAGAAGCCGTCCCAAAATCTGTGCGTGGTCAACCACTCGCCAGGGGTAAGCATAAAGGAAATGAAGCCCTGAACCACGGCAAGCGATCCCCAGGCAAACGCGAAATAGAGCCATGCCAAGATGAGCCGCCGGGTGGACTGCCGGGCCTCGAAGGAACGCATATAGGCCAGCAGGCAGACGATCTCCGCCAGGAAGAAGGTCCACTCCGTGGCCCATCCCAACACGAAGGAGTGGATGAGCGTCGAGGTGGCGGCAGGGGCGGCGATGGAAATGGCGAACCAGATGCCAACGCCAGTGACGCCACCGTAAACCATGGTGAATACAAGGAAAAATTTGGCGTAACGGTACAGGTACTCCTTCATGCTGGTGAGGCCTAGGCGTTGAACCCGGGTTTCCATAACAGCGATAAACAGCCCGCCGCCAACTGCGAAGTGGGAAATAAACACATGGATGGTGGCAACCAGGGCGATAAGCAATCCTCCGCCCCAGGCCCCGGCGTGCAGAATGGGATATTCCATGGCTTAGGCTCCTTTCACATCAGTGGCAGGGTGTCGCATGGCCCACCAGACAACTGCCAAAGCCAGGGCGAAGCAGCCGAGGAACAGCGCCAATGTGGTAGGTTCGGGGTTCACTGGCAGTGTGTCAACGCTGAAGAAGGGCAGAAGATAGGCTTTGCGCACCGCTTCACGCAGCAACACCATGACAACGACCGTGCCTACCGTAGCGGAAGCAGCCGCCATCAATTTGCCGCGAAAAGTGTATACGAGGGTCAGGACAGTTCCGGCCAGGCCCAACATCAAGAATGTTGTTGCCGCGCGGTTTCCTCCCATCATGCTCAGGAGCACCTCGCGGGGCAGAGCCATAAGGAACCATGCCCCGTCGAGCACCTGGGCAAGTGTGGCCCAACGGAACCAGGCCATGCCCTGCCGGGTGAGGATTTCGCCCTTGGGGTCATGCTTGCGGGTGCGCCGACGCCCCATCATGGCCAGCGCCAGGCCGCCAAGGGCCAGGGAGGCGATGACGAAATGCAGCCAGCGCGGCAGCATGGTGGGATCAGAGAAGGTCAGCAGCGTGCCGTTGGGGTTTTGAAAATATCCTTCCCATAAGGAGGGGCGAATCAGGAGCAGGGCGTTCTGCGTTTGCATGAAGGAAACATACAGCAGGCATCCAGACATGAGCGCCCACAGCAGCGTTCCTTTGCCCTCGCCACGGGAAAGCGCGGCTTTCTGCCGGTATGCCAGGGCATAGGCCAGCATCACCGCCAGCACCAGGCCGAACCAATAGACCCCCATGAGGGTGGAGCCCACATACAGAAACTGTCCGTAAAGTGCTTGGGTGAACAACAGCGGTGCGACTCCGAGGTTGACAGTCAGCCCGGCGGCAAGGGGCACCATGGAAGCCTGTTGGCCAAGCGCGGGCGCGCGGTGCCCGGGGGCAAGCGAGCGGACAAGGCCGATAAGCGTCAGCCCAAGAAGGGCGTTCATAAGCAGCAGATGGACGGTGAAGGTCACTGCGGAAAGCGCTTCAAAGACAATCGGGGGGGCTGGAATCGAGTCGGCAGCAGGTATCAAGGCGCTGACATCCATAGTTTCTCCGTAACAAGCAAAGAGTGTGAGATGTTCAAGCACAGAAACGAGCCGGGGGCAAGAGCCGCCGGGCACAAAGCCTTGGACATCCTTTTCAAACCGGGGCACATAGGATAGGGAAACGCGTCTTCTCGACGGTATGTACATGCGCCGGGACATACGTTTCAAAAGAGGTCGCCGAATGGCCTTGCTGTTTTTCGACGTGGGCAACACCAACATCAAGATCGGCCTGTACCGCAGGCAGTCCGGGTTGGCTTCCTATGTGCTGCCTACCCCCCGGGGGGCCACGCCCGACCAACTGGGCTTCGACCTGCTGGCCATCCTTGGACGCGAAGGCCTGGCCCCGGAGGACCTCAAGGATATCCTGGCGGTCAGCGTGGTGCCGCCGGTGGAGCCCATGCTGCGCCAGGCCTGCAACCGTTTTCTGGGCCGGACGCCGCTCCTTGTGCCTGACGACATCGCCGTGCCCATGGAAAACCGCTACGAACGGCCCGAACAGGTGGGCGCGGACAGGCTCGTGGCCGCCTACGCCGCCCGCAGGCTCACCAACAACCATTGCGTGGTCTCGGTGGATTTCGGCACTGCCACGACTTTCGACGTGGTACGCGGTTCCAGTTATCTGGGCGGGCTCATCTGTCCGGGAGTGTTGAGCTCCGCCAGGGCGTTGGCCCAGGATACCGCCAAGCTGCCTCAGATCGACCTGGAGCCCAAGAGCCTCAAACTGTCCATCGGCCGCTCCACAGTGGAGAGCCTGAACCAGGGCCTGCTGTTCGGGTTTGCTTCTCTGGTCGAGGGCATTCTGGACCGTCTGGAAACCTATCTCGGCGAACCCATCGCCGTGGTGGCCACCGGCGGGTTCGCCCACCAGTTGGCGCGGGTGTGCCCGGCAATCGCCAATGTTCAACCGGAATTGCTTCTCGACGGCCTGCGCTTGGTGTACGAAGAACACACAGCCTCCAAGGCTGTTTCGCCAACCTGACAACAAAACAACGCACATCCTCAAAGGAGTGAAGAACATGAGCACGATTTCAGCTGTTTGGGCCAGGGAAATTCTCGATTCGCGCGGCAACCCCACCGTTGAGGTGGAAGTCACCCTTGATTCCGGGGCCACCGGCCGCGCCGCCGTCCCTTCGGGCGCGTCCACCGGAACCCGCGAAGCGCTGGAGATGCGCGACGGCGATGACACCCGCTACGGCGGCAAAGGCGTCACCAAAGCCGTGGAGAACGTCCAGGGCGAACTTGCCGAGGCCGTGGTGGGCATGGACGCTCTGCGCCAGACCGCCCTCGACAACCTGATGATCGAACTGGACGGCACCGAGAACAAAGGCCGCCTGGGAGCCAACGCCATCCTGGGCGTTTCCATGGCCACCACCCGGGCCGCTGCCAACTTCCTGGGCCTGCCGCTGTACAACTACATCGGCGGCATCAACGCCAAGGTGCTTCCCGTTCCCCTGATGAACGTGGTCAACGGCGGCATGCATGCCCCCAACAACCTGGACATCCAGGAGTTCATGATCGTGCCTGTGGGCGCGGACACCTTCTCCGACGCCCTGCGCATGGGCGCTGAGACCTTCCACGCCCTGAAGAAGATTCTGGCCAAGGACGGCCACGTCACCTCCGTGGGCGACGAGGGCGGTTTCGCCCCCAACATGAAGTCCCACGAAGAGGCCTTCCAGTACATCATCCGGGCCATTGAGGCCGCAGGCTACAAGCCCGGTCCCGAGATCGCCCTGGCCATCGACGCCGCTGCCTCGGAATTCTACAAGGACGGCAAGTACACCTTCGGCGGCGAAAAGCGCGTGTTCAGCTCCGCCGAACTGGTGGACTACTACCTGGACCTCACCAAACGCTATCCCCTCATCTCCATCGAGGACGGCCTGGCCGAAGGCGATTGGGACGGCTGGAAGATCCTCACCGACAAGATGGGCGACGACATCCAGTTGGTGGGCGACGACATCTTCGTTACCAACCCCGAGATTCTGGCCGACGGCATCAACGAGGGCGTGGCCAACTCCATCCTCATTAAGCTGAACCAGATAGGCACCGTCACCGAGACTCTCGATACCATCGAAATGGCCAAGCAGGCCGCCTACACCACGGTCATCTCCCACCGTTCCGGCGAAACCGAGGATTCTTTCATCGCCGACCTGTCCGTGGCTGTGAATTCCGGGCAGATCAAAACCGGCTCGCTGTGCCGCTCCGACCGGCTGGCCAAGTACAACCAGCTGCTGCGCATCGAAGAGGAGCTTGAAGACGAAGCCCTGTACTACGGCCCGGTCATGGCCGCCCAGTGGTTCGAGGAAGAGGAATAGACTCGCCTACTCACTGTAAATAAATGGGATTCCAAAGGGGCATTGCCCCTTTGGCCGCCGGAGGCCTCTTAAAAATATTGGGGCTCCGCTTCCGGTGGAACATAACTCCCCCTAAGCCTCTCCGAGGCAAAGGGGGAGTAAGCCAATCCCCGCCGGGGGGACAATGTCCCTTCCTACGGAATATAACGCCCCCTAAGCCTCTCCGAGGCAAAGGGGGCGTAAACCGGACCCCCCGTTCGGCGGGCCGCGTTGCGGCCCGCTTTTTTATGGGCGTGTCTGTTTACCTACCTGGACGCGCAGGGCGTGGCCGTGCTAGCGGGAGAGACATTCGGGAACTGTGAGGGAGCCGGGCCGACGCCCGCCGGAGGGGAAGCAATGGCAGAAGTGAGGCTGGTGCCGAAGGACGCGCTGATTCTGGTGGACGTGCAGAACGATTTTTGTCCGGGCGGTAAACTGGCCGTAGTCGGCGGTGATGAGGTGGTGCCGGTGCTCAATGGATGGATCAGAGCCGCGCGGGAAGCGGGCGCGATGATCGTCGCCTCGCGGGACTGGCATCCGGCAGACCACTCAAGCTTCCGGGAGCAGGGCGGCCCTTGGCCAAGCCATTGCGTACAGGGAACGCCGGGCGCGGACTTTCATCCGGGCCTGGAGCTTCCCGAAGATGTGCTGGTGGTCTCCAAGGGGGACCGGCAGGAACTTGACCAGTATTCCGACTTCGAGCAGACGCCCCTGGCCGGTGCGTTGCGCGACAAAGGCGTCACGCGTCTGTTCATCGGCGGTCTTGCCCAGGATGTCTGCGTGCGGGCCACGGTGCTCGACGCGGTGCGCCACGGCTTTGAGACTCATGTTATTAGCAACGGCTCAAAGCCCCTCAACGATGTCTCGGGTAAACAGGCCTTGGAAGACATGCGGCTCGCCGGAGCCGTGGTGGAACAATGACCACGGCGGGAAAAGGGGCCGCCGCGCATTCTGCCCTGTTTACGGATTTCTACCAGTTGACCATGGCCAGGGCCTACGCCGCCGAGTCCATGGACCGCCTGGCGGTGTTTGAGTTGTTTTTTCGCACAATGCCCCAGCATCGCAATTTCATCCTTACTGCCGGTCTGGCCGCAGTGGCGGACTTTCTGGAAGATTGGCAGTTCACCCCGGACGACCTGGAGTATCTGGACGGGCTGGGCGGCTTCCCCACGGAGTTCCTTGAAGAGCTGGGCAGCCTGCGCTTCACCGGGGATGTGTACGCCATGCCCGAAGGGACCGTGGTCTTTCCTGGGGAGCCTATCCTCCAGGTGGTGGCTCCCATGATGCAGGCCCAACTGGTGGAAACTTTCCTCCTCAATCAGGTGCATTTTCAGTCGCTGGCCGCCAGCAAGGCCGCGCGGGTGGTGTTGGCCGCCAAGGGCCGGGCCGTTGTGGATTTCGGCTCACGGCGCGCCCACGGTACGGACGCCGCCCTCAAGGTTGCGCGGTCGGCCTGCATTGCCGGGGCCGCAGGCACCTCCAACGTCCAGGCGGGCAGTCTCTACGGCTTGCCTGTGTACGGGACCATGGCCCACAGCTATATCCAGGCCTGCGGCGACGAAGGCCGGGCCTTCGAGGCCTTTGCCCGTCTCTATCCCGAAACGACCCTGCTGGTGGATACCTACGACACCTTGGAGGGCGTGGCCGAGGTTATCAGGTTGGCCGGACGGCTGGGCCGTGATTTTCATGTCCGGGCCATCCGCCTCGATTCCGGCGATCTTGTGGCGTTGTCGCGGGAATGCCGCCTGATGCTCGATGGAGCGGGCCTGCAACAGGTGAACATCTTTGCTTCCGGCGATCTCGACGAATACGCCATTGCCGCGTTGGTGGCGCAGGGTGCGCCCATCGACGCCTTCGGAGTAGGCACCCGCATGGCCGTCTCCGCTGACGCCCCGGATATGGACGTGGTCTACAAGTTGGTGGAGTACGACGGCCAGCCCAGGACCAAGCTTTCCACGAACAAGGTGCTGTATCCGGGCCGCAAACAGGTCCGCAGGTTTGTCCAGGACGGGCGCTTCACCGGCGACATTGTTTGCGGGGCTGACGAGGCGGCGGGCGGCGAACCGCTGCTGCGCCAGGTGATGCGCCAGGGCAAGGCTCTGCCTCAGGCCCGGGAATCCCTTGAGATCTGCCGGGCCAGGGCTGCCGTCGGGCTGGCCGCGCTGCCGCAGGATCTGTCCGGGCTGGACGGAGCCTCGCCTTATCCGGTGGCGGTAAGCCCTGCCCTACAGAAAGAACTCGCTGACTTGCGGGCCGTATATGCCGCTGCACGGACCTCCGCATCGGTAGCTTTGCCCTGACATCTCCTCCGCGTTCCTCTTGAATATCCACTGGCGATGTGCCACACCGACCCGGTAATCAATCTGCTGTACAGCAAGCTTTGCGGACCAGGACGGTCCATGGGTTGCAACGCAACCAGCACATATACACACCCGCAAGAGAGGCAGCGATGCATTCATCCATTGGCGCTTTGGTGCTGGCGGCAGGCAAGGGCACGCGCATGCATTCCGATCAACCCAAGGTGCTGCGCACGTTGCTGGGCGAACCTATGCTCGGCTACGTGCTGGACGGGCTTGTCCCCTTGTTCGACGAGCGCGTCCATATCGTCATCGGCCACGGCGCGGATCAGGTGCGCAAGGCGTTTCCGGCCTACGAGGGCCGTTTTGTGCTCCAGGAGCAGCAGCTTGGCACGGGCCACGCACTGCAATGCGCCTGGGAGGCCCTCAAAGGGGCCGGATACAGCCATGTGTTGGTGATGAACGGCGACGTGCCCCTGGCTGCGGGCGAAGACCTGCGCGCCTTTGTGGATCAGGCCTTGGGCATGGGGGCGGATGTGGCCTTTCTGAGCATCCAGCTCGACAATCCCGGCGCGTATGGCCGGGTGGCCAGGGATGCTTCGGGGGCGGTCTCCATCGTGGAGGCCAAGGATTACGACGAAGCCCTCTACGGCCCGGCTACGGGGGAGATCAATGCCGGTATTTACCTGCTGCGCATGGCCGCCGTGGAGCCGGTGCTCTTTGGCCTGAACAATACCAACAAGAGCGGCGAGTTCTATATTACCGATCTGGCCGGACTGGCAGGCGCGCGCGGCGGCCTGGTGGCCGCCCTGAACCGGGGCCGCGACGAGGCGCTTTTGGGCATCAACAATCCGCGCGAGCTGGTTTTGGCCGAGGAAAGCCTGCGCAAGAAGATTATCGATAAGTGGTTTGATAAGGGCGTGCTCATCCGGGCGTCGGAGAGCGTGCGCATCGGCCCCCGGGTGCACCTTGAGCCTGGCGCGGAGGTCTCGGGGCCCTGCGACATTCTGGGGTCCACCCTCATCGGAGCCGGGGCGCTTCTGGAACCCCATGTCTGGATCAAGGATTCCGCCCTTGCCGCCGGAGCGGTGGTCCACGCTTTCTCCCACCTGGAAAGCGCAAAGGTCGGCCCGGACTGCCATGCCGGACCTTTCGCCCGCCTGCGTCCCGGTGCCGTGTTGCAAGACGGCGCGCGGGTAGGCAACTTCGTGGAAATGAAAAAAGCCGTGCTTGGGCCGGGTGCCAAAGCCGGCCACCTGGCCTACCTGGGCGATGCTACTGTGGGGGCCGGGGCCAATATCGGGGCTGGCACCATCACCTGCAACTATGACGGCAAGAACAAATTCAACACCACCATCGGCGCAGGGGCCTTTATCGGCTCAAATTCGGCTCTGGTGGCCCCGGTGACCATAGGGTCCGGAGCCCTGGTCGGGGCCGGGTCGGTGATAACCAAGAATGTGCCTGACGACGCTCTGGCCTTTGGCCGCAGCCGACAGGTGACCAAGGAGCGCCGGAAAAAGCCGTCTTGATTTCCCTGTCCAAACACGCTACGAGCGGGCTATGGACATCATCGACACCCTAGAAGACCGCATTGCCCAATTGGTGGCCAGGCTCAAGGCCCTTGAGGCGGAGAATAAATCCCTCAAGGTGGCCGTGGAGAATGAAAACACCTCGCTGAAAGAGGCTCTGGAGCAGGAACGCCAGAAAAAGGATGCAGTGCTCTCCAGGGTGGATCAGCTCTTGAAAAAACTTCAAGAGGAGTCCATCTGATTTGAGCGCCAATGCCTAGTTATAACAAAGTAATTCTTGGCCTTGAAATTTCATTCAAGACCGACGCGGAGCCGGACCGTGTGGAACTTGCCAAGGCATTGGTGGAAGAACGTTACAGATTGTTGAATCCCGGCGGAAAGAATCTCAGCAAAGATAAATTGCTGACGTTTGTGGCCCTTGGGTTGGCGGATGATCTGCTTCTGTCCAACCAGAGGCTTGACGAGATGGAAAGCAAACTCGACAAGCTCTTGAGCAGAATAAAAATGCCGGATATGTCCTGACCGGCACTGGTGATGAGATTTCTCCCTGGGGTGCGCGTGATCGCCAATTGATTTTTGAGCCGATACTCAAAAATCGGGTGACGCTGCCCGGCGGCCGGTGAGCAGACCCGCTCAGGCGGGGAGCCTGAAAGCCGCCCTGCGTCGCCCACCTTGTAACATAACAAGGTTCAAAAATGGTTGCCGACACGGCTCTCCGGGGATTATAAGGCCACGTTGACGCCTGATCGCCACGCGCCTCGCGTGCGGCCCTGATCGGAGCCGCGTTGCCGAATAGGCCAGGGAAACCCCATGCCCCGGTCGACTGTCTCGTCCCTCTGCGCTTCGGGTAAGCCTGTCTGGTTCCCTCCGCCATCGATTCTTTCCCCTCCGGCAACGCCAGGCATGCTCACGCGCCCGGCGCACATCTACCGGGCGTTGGCCCGTACAGGAATACAGGAGTCGCAATGGACTTCCCCTCGGTTATTATCGGCATCGGCGGCATGGCGGCGGGAGCGGCTGGAGGCTGGCTGCTCAATCGCTGGATTTCCGCCAAATCCCTGGCCGAATCCAAGACACTTTCCGAGCGCATTCTCGAAGAGGCCCGCAAAGAAGCGCAGGCCCACAAGAAAGAGCTCATCCTGCAAACCCAGGACGAGCTCTACAAGCAGAAGCTTGAACATGAGCGAGAAGTAAAAGAGCGGGAATCCCAGCTTGTGCGCAAGGAATCCACCTTGCAGGAAAAGCAGGACAGGCTGGAATCCAAGCTGGAAAAGATAGCCCAGAAAGAGTCTGATGTCCTTTCCCAGGAAAAACGCTTGATCGCCCAGGAAAAAACACTGGACGAAAAAGAGGAAAAGCTCTCGGGCATCGCCAAGGAGCAGGAATACAAGCTTCAGGAAATTTCAGGCCTTACCGCCGAAGAAGCCCGCACCCAGCTCATGGCCGACATTGAAAGCCGCACCCGCCACGAGGCCGCGCGCATGGTCCGCCAGATCGAAATGGAGGCCAAGGAAGACGCGGGCAAGAAGAGCAAGGAAATTCTGGCCCTGGCCATCCAGCGCTACGCGGGTGACTACGTGTGCGAGCAGACCGTCACCTCGGTCACCCTGCCCAGCGAAGAGATGAAGGGCCGCATCATAGGCCGCGAAGGACGCAACATCCGCGCCCTGGAGGCTGCCACCGGCGTCGACCTCATCATCGACGACACCCCCGAAACGGTCATCCTCTCGGCCTTCTCGCCGCTTCGCCGCCAGATCGCCAAGCTGGCCCTGGAGCGCCTTATCACCGACGGTCGCATCCACCCCGCCCGCATCGAAGACGTGGTCAAGAAAGTGGAGCAGGAATTCGACGTCAAACTGCGCGAAATCGGCGAACAGGCCACCTTCGACGTGGGCGTCCACGGCATCCATCCCGAACTCGTCCGGCTGCTGGGCCAGTTGCACTACCGCACCAGCTATTCCCAGAACGTGTTGCAGCACAGCCTGGAAGTCTCTTCCCTGTGCGGCATCATGGCCTCGGAACTGGGCCAGGACGTCAAACGCGCCAAGCGCGCGGGCTTGCTGCACGACATCGGCAAGGCCGTGGACCACGAGATCGAAGGCCCTCATGCGGTCATCGGTTACGACCTGGCCAAGAAGTACGGCGAAGCCAAGGACATCATCCACGCCATCCAGGCCCACCATGAGGACGTGCCCCCCAAAACGGTTATCGCCACTCTGGTGCAGGCCGCCGACAGCCTTTCCGGCGCTCGCCCCGGCGCGCGCAAGGAACTGCTGGAGAGCTATGTCAAGCGCCTGGAAGAACTGGAGAACATCGCCACCGATTTCGATGGCGTCACCAAGGCCTACGCCATCCAGGCCGGACGCGAGATCCGGGTCATGGTCGATTCCGAAGCCGTGGACGACGACAAGACCCATCTGATCTGCAAGGACATCGCCAAGAAGATCGAAGAAAACATGACCTATCCCGGCCAAATCCGGGTGACGGTGGTGCGCGAGAGGCGCGCGGTCAGCTTCGCGAAATAGGGAAAGTGGGGGGCCACTGCCCCCCCACTCATAATCATGATGTCTTGGGCTGAAATCAATACGTGGCTAGAAAGCACAAAATCAGGTAACATCGCTAGTTGGGTGGGATTGTTAGCGTCTGTTGTCGGTTTCTGGGCAACGTTGTTGAATGTCCGAAAGTCGAAAGCAGCTTCTATTCAGGCGCGACAAGCGGCGCTTGAAGTAAAAAGGGATATGCTGCATATTAATGCTGTTGTGTCAATTACTCAGGCGTTGTCGTTGATGGAGGAGGTTAAAAGACTTCATCGTGATAGCAATTTGGTACTATTGCCTGATAGGTACTTTGCGATAAAGAAGATATTGATTGAATTAAAGTCAGAGCATGTAGTATTTGAAGATCAACAGCGTGCTGTAGTTCAAGGGGCAATATTGCATTTCAAGAGTTTTGAGAAGCACACAGAAAAACTGATTCAAAAAAATAAAGAAATAGAAGATGCGCCTAGGTTAAATGGAATAGTAACAACAATAAGCGAAAGCTTTCAAGAATTGCTGGGATACGTAAAGTCCAAGCCTAGGAGTTAATCATGCAGAAGAAACACTACGATTTTCTTGTTTTATTGAATGATAGAACAGAGCAGGGACGAGTGAAGTGGGAAAAAACGAGTGAGCCTGCTGTCTTTCAGGCTGTGGTGTCAGATTATTCGGTTCATATATTTATGAGGCAAAGTCGAACTGACAGCATTGATGAGGATGTAGTTCTTTCGGTGTTCAATGATGATGGAGAGTTGATTGAAGAGATCGACGATGTAGCGGTTGGAGAATACATAGAGAAGTCATACAAGTATATGAAGAATTTGTATGAAATGGCACGAAGCAGCGCGATGGGTGTAGATTCTGCACTTTCAAATATGATCGATAAACTCTCCACTTTGTAGCGGTGTGTGAAATTTACAATTAGAATTGATGAGTAGTTAGTTGTTCAACATCCTTTTCCTCGGCGACATTGTGGGCCGACCCGGCCGCAAGGCGGTGTCCGACTCCTTAAGCCATCTGCGCCAGACCCTCGCCCTGGATATCGTTGTGGCCAACGCCGAAAACGCCGCAGGGGGCATCGGCCTCACCACCAAGGCGGCCAAGGAACTCCTGGCCTGCCATATCGACGTGCTCACCAGCGGAAACCATATCTGGAAACACCGCGACATCATCAATTTTATCGCCGAAAGCGAACGGCTGCTCCGTCCAGCTAATTATCCTGTCGGCGTGCCCGGCAGCGGTCTGGGGGTGTACGACGCCACGGACGGCTCCCGCTATGCCGTGCTCAATCTTCTGGGCCGCACCTACATGGAAGCCGTGGATTGCCCCTTCCAGACCGCCGAAGCCCTGCTGGCCACGCTGCCCGGCGATGTGCGGGTGCGGCTGGTGGATTTCCACGCCGAGGCCACCTCGGAAAAACGGGCCATGGGCTATTTTCTCGACGGAAGGGTGAGCGCAGTACTCGGCACTCACACCCACGTGCAGACCAACGACGCCCAACTGTTGCCCAAGGGCACGGCCTACATCACCGATCTGGGTATGTGCGGCCCCTGGAATTCCGTGCTGGGCATGGACCATCAGGGCATCGTCAGCCGTTTTCTCAACCTTATGCCCGTGCGCTTCGAAGTGGCCAAGAATCCGGCGCGGCTTCACGGCGCGCTGCTCACCATAGACCCGGCCACAGGCAGGGCCGTAACCATATGCCCGTGGCAAGGAGATTGATGTGAATATTTTCGACGAACTCTCATGGCGTGGGCTCATCAACCAGACCTCCGACAACGCCGGTTTGCGCGAACATCTGAAGACCCCTGGCCGGGTGATGTACTGCGGCTTCGATCCCACCGCCGACAGCCTGCACATCGGCAACCTGGTGCCCCTTCTGGCCCTCATGCGCTTCGCCAGGGCCGGGCACAAACCCCTGGCCCTCCTGGGCGGAGCCACCGGCCTCATCGGCGACCCCAGCGGCAAGGACAAGGAACGCACCCTGGCCTCCCAGGAACACGTGGAGGCCAAGGCCCAGCGCATCAAGGCCCAGGTGGAGAAGCTGTTCAACGACAACAACACCTCCATCGGCGTGGTGAACAACTACGACTGGATCAAGAATCTCTCGGCTATTGAACTGCTGCGCGACGTGGGCAAGCACTTCACCGTGAACTACATGCTGGCCAAGGATTCCGTGAAAGGGCGCATCGATCGCGAAGAGTCGGGCATCTCCTACACCGAATTCAGCTACATGATCCTCCAGGCCTACGATTTCTACCATCTGCGCAAGGACTGCGACTGCACCTTGCAGATCGGCGGCGGCGACCAGTTCGGCAACATTACCGCCGGGCTGGAACTCATCCGGCGCAAGCTCGCTGCCGAGGCCTTTGCCATGACTTTCCCCCTCATCACCACCGCCTCCGGGGCCAAGTTCGGCAAGAGTGAAAAGGGCGCCATCTTCCTGGACCCGGAGATGACCTCGCCCTACGCCTTCTATCAGTACTGGTTCAACGCCGAAGACGCTGACGTGGTTAACTTCCTGCGGTATTTCACCTTCCTTCCCAAGGAGGAAATCGAAGCCCTGGAAGCCGCCGTGGTCGAGCGGCCCCACCTGCGCGAAGCCCAGCGCGCCCTGGCCCAGGCCATGACCGTCATGGTGCACGGCGAAGTAGAAACCGAACGGGTCATCAAGGCCAGCGAATACCTGTTCGGCAAATGCGGCCTGGACGAGGTGAGCGTGAAAACCCTCAAGGCCGCCCTGGAAACCGCTCCTGGCAAAACCTTTTCCGACCGGAATCTCCTGCCCGACGTTGTTACCCTTTTGGTGGAACTCGGGTTGTGTCCCTCCAAGTCCCAGGCCCGTAAAGACCTTGCCGCTGGCGCGGTGTCGGTGAACAACGCCAAGGTGGCCGAAGGCTATGCCTATCCTGCCGAAGACTTCGTGGGCGGCGAACTGCTGCTGGTGCGGAAAGGCAAGAAAAGCTACGGCGTGGTGCGGCTAGGATGACGTGATGGGAATTATGAAGCCTCCGGCGGCCAGAGGGGGCGCTGCCCCCTCTGGACACCCCCGCCGGGGGGCCATTGGCCCCCCGGTCCCCCCATATAGCTCCGCGTCGGCGAGCAAAATATTGGGGGGGCCTGGGGGTGCCCTGCACCCC